>NZ_CP171148.1:4659038-4980000 GCF_043099725.1 Nostoc sp. C110
TAGTTCACGCTTGAGCGCAACGAAAGTAATCGGCGCAATTCACGAAACTTTTTGTATATGCCTTCATTTGAATCTTTTTATCAAGAATACCCCTGCTCGTATAATTCTCCCTTAAGTTGCGATCGCCCTTTCCAAACCGCGCAGCAAATCAAGGGGGCTAAGTTTTGCTTGGAATGTGGTTTTCCAGCAACTTTACCACAGGAGGCTGAGATTAAAGGAAGTCAGGGAACTTATCAAATAGCTAGTTTTATTGGTGTACGGGGTTTAGGCCGCTTATACTCAGGTGTTCAACTTAAAGATAAACAGCCTGTCATCATCAAAGAATACCTACTACCCAATCGTTGTTTTAATGAAAGCGAGACTCTGAAACGCAAAGAGACTTTCAAACGGGTGGGTGGGGTAAGTTTAGCCGATAGTCGAATTCAAAACTTTCGTCTTGTCGAAACTAAAGAAGCGATCGCAGATGAAAAAGGAGAACGCTGCTATCTAATCACTCAAGGAATCGAATCATCCCAAACTTTAGGGAAATATCTCATAGAAAAAGGAGCGATGACATCTATTGATGTGCGGGAAGTATTAAATCAAAGTTTACAAACTCTCCAGTTTCTCCACACCCAAAAGCTGCGTTTTCCCTCAAATCAAGTACAACTAGGTATAACTCACGGCAATATCAATTTAGATAGTACTTTAATTAAACTAGAAAATAATCAAAAATTCTCTATATACTTTTGTGATTTAGCAACCTGGGAAAACTTATTTATTCCACCTATTATTCCTCAACCCGCGCCCGCCAGACCTGAGCAAGATTTAGAATCATTAGGATTGCTAGCCTTTTATTTATGGGCAGGACGGACAACTAATTTTTTATCCAACCAGCCTCTCGATCCTAGAGATAATCAACAATGGCCGGATACCGATAGCCATTTAAAGCAGTTTATTTATCGCCTGATTGGTCTAGAAACTCCTTTCGAAAATGCGGAAACGGCTCGTCAAGCACTGCTGCAACTTCCCAAAGAAGATCGTGGCAAAAGTTCAGTGTCATCGTCAGGTTCTCAAGTAATAGAAAAGCGTTTACCAATGCCTTTAATCCTGATAGGAATTCTGGCTTTATTACTACTCGGCGGAGGAATTTTGTATTGGTTTTTGGGCAAGAAAACAGATAGTCCTAATCAATATATATTATGGTCTAGACTTGTGCGAAATTTCTCCGAAGTCCCTAATGTTCCTGCCGGACAATTTACTTACACAGGAGAAAAGGACAGTACGTGGAGTTATGTTTTAACGCAATCAGTAGAAAATAGTCGTTTAGGAGAGTTATTGACCAGACCAAAGCCAGATGCGACAGCAACATTTAACTATGAGCCTGTTTTGTCATCAAACGTAAATAATCCGATTAAAAGTATCGAAGAAGTTGAAACAAACAAAAAAGATTTTGCAATTACTAGTTTAGTAGAGAACATCACAGATAAACTTTCTAAAAAACAAGTTGCTTATGATGGATTAATTGTTTTTGTAGCATTTAATAAGAGAGATTCAAATCTTGCTAATGCTCTTGGAGGGCAAATAAGTCTTGAGCAATTGCGTCAAATTTACACAGGTAAAATTACCAATTGGCAACAAATTAGCCCCAAACTTCCAAATCTATCTGTGAAACCTTTTGCCCCAACAGAACCGGAAGCAATCAGTAAATTTCAAGAAATAGTTCTCAAAAACGTCCCTCAAGACGAAGCTTTATTTGCAGCAAATGTTACTAAGCTGGATACAACAAAAACCCAAAATCAGATACGCAGCGAGACTCTAGATGGGCGAACTACTGGTATTATCAGTTTTGGCATTATCAGTAAAACTTCGAGTCAGTGTACTGGTTATCCGCTAGCGATCGCAGATGGCAAAAAATCAGCGATTCAACCTCTGTTTCAACGGCGCGATCGCCGCTCAATTAATCCCTCAGATGACTTGTGTCAACATGATGATTATTATGTTGATGTCACAACATTCCAAAGCTACCCCTTGGGATACCCTATTTTTGTAGTGTACCCTAAAGACACCAGTCGCCTGCCTGGTGGTTCTACATTTGCCCAGATGCTAACCACTCGTCAGGGTCAGTGTTTACTTAGTAAAGTAGGTCTCGTAGCTTTACAACCTATGCCTGATGATATAAATTCCTATGCCTGCAAATCGGTGCCCCAATCCTAGTTGCGAATATTTTAACCGCGCCCTGCCTAACAATGCTAAGGTTTGTCCCTGGTGTTCCACTCCTGTGGGTAATGTAGTTTCCTCAACACCACAACAACCGCCTAGTCAACCACCGCCTATTCAGCAACAACCTAGTCAACCACCACCTGCTCAGTATCAACGACCGCCTACAGAGCAACCTAATTACCAACCTCCCCAACAACCCCCCGTTGATTATTCAACAGTCTATCAGCCACGAGTTTCTTATCAACCAACACCGCCTGCTTATGTCCCTCCGCCTCAAAGAGCGCCAGCCTTAAAGCTGATTCATACTACTGGCAGAGAATTTCACCTCGTTGGGGAAGGAGGTTATATTGGTCGCCGCAGTCAAAGTCCAGGAATAGCGCCGCCAGAAATTGATTTGACCGGCATTCCCAGTGAGGGAATAGTCTCTCGTCGTCATGCGCGAGTCGATTGGGACTGGTCGCAAAATGCATACATGATTGTTGATATGAGTACAAATGGTATTTATTTAAACAACAATCCTCTCACTCCTGGTATGCAATATCGCCTGCTTAATGGCGATGTATTGCGATTTGGTCAGGATAATCTAGTTAATTTTACGGTGTATATTGTGTAGTAAAACTGCTCTCTAATGCACTAGGGTTGCAAAAAGGTGTCAAAATTTTGTGGGGTAGTTGATCGATCAACTACCCTTCAGTTTTGGCGAGAGTGACCATAAAATTGGAAGATAAGAAAATCGCATTCGATCAACCCTCCTATTTGAGCGATCGCATTTTGAGTCAGAATGGAGAACGCGATCGCACTAAATTAAGTTTCATACACGAGCGATCACAAGACTATTAAGACAGTCACTACAAGAGCAGCAATCGCACTACGCACTCTAAATCATTAACAAAGTTGCTAATTCTGGATATTGACGGAAAAACCCATCAATGCTGGCTAATTTCGCTTGATGTTCAATGGCTGTGGCGATAATAATTCTGTCAAAAGGATCTCGATGAATGGGTGATGTTCAATCAGCGATCTAAGATTCGGGTTTTTACGGATTAGACGTTTAAAAGCACGAAGAGATTTGGGTGTCCAACCGATTTTCATGGTTGATCTAATTCTGCTAAGAATTGATCTACTGAGCCAAATTTTACGTTTCCTTCGGCAAATTCTTGTTTAATTTCGCTAACTTCTTGGTATAAGTTAGTTCGTCGCCGTTCTTGTAATCGTTTTTGCAGGATATCCAGCAAGATTTCTTGATCTTCTATGGGTAAACTTTCTACTGATTCAATGGCTTGCTGAAGTGCTGATGTTTTCATAGCCCTCAAGGTGATTTGAGTTTGAAAACTATTTTATCTTTATTGGTTGGTTTTCGTTCCCTCAACCCAATCTGCGGGCGGATCTGTTTGCAGCACTGCAACGTTCGCGCACTTACTATATCAGGCGATCGCACTGCTCATTGTCCGCCTAGTCCTGCTGCTTTCAACTGTTCATAAGGATTCCAATTTGGAGGAGGTGGAGTAGATGAATCCCACCACTTAGCACCTGATTGTATCCATGTATTACGCAAAGTAGTATGATCGGTTTCAGAATCATCATAACCAAACTCGGTTCCACAAGATGGACATATTTCAAATGATGGTGAGCCGGACGACTCATAAGGTGGTGCTTCTAGTCCTTTGTAACCACATACAGGGCATTGGTACATTTTAAATCTTTTCCTCTTTGTGTATTGGCTTAGTGTTTCCTAGTACATGGGCATATATGGCTATGTTATGTCTGCGCTGTAAAGTAATTTAATGGATTGCTGCTAGGAACAAACATTGTTAAAACTTTACCAGATGCATTTGTTGCCACGAACTGGCCTGTCGTTGTATTAAGACAGTACATCCCTCCTGCGGCCCGAGTTTTTTTAAGTGAGCTTGAATCAGCTACTATCGCATCAGCGGCAGCCTCGTAGGCTGTTTTGTCTGCGTAAGCACCCCCTGCGTCGTTCTGAATCGTTACGTGCTTATTGAAGTGACTGGTTAAGGAAGACGGACTAGAAAAAACACCCTGTATAGTTGACTGTGATATTGAGGATATATTGAATGTATGTGGGAGAGAGCTTTTTGACAAGTGATTCTCATTCTGCTGTACAACATGGGTCAACTCATGCGCCAACAACTCCTGACCACCGCGACTCCCAGGGTTGTATTCCCCCTGCCGAAAGAACACATCCTGTCCCGTTGTGAAAGCACGCGCCTGAATTGACTGATTCAACTGGTCAGATTGACCATCGGTGTGAACCTTCACCCCACTGAAATCTGCGCCAAACGCCTGTTCCATCGGTTCGCGGATGTTGTCTGCGATCGCCTGTCCACCCCCCCGCGCTTGGTTAATGGACGCTTCTAGGTCAGGCGCAGCAGCCATCCCAGCCTCACCCTGACTCGGCTTCATCTGTAATTCTTCCTCATCCTCTGGCAATGCTTCTCGTTGCAATGTGCGATTGTCCAGAGACTTCATCTGTAATTCTTCTTCATCCTCTGGCAATGCTTCTCTTTGCAGTGTGCGATTGTCCAGAGATTTCATCTGCAATTCTTCCTCATCCTCTGGCAATGCTTCTCGTTGCACCAAAGGCGTGATGGAATTTGCCAGAGGTTTCATCTGCAATTCTTCTTCTTCCTGCGGCACTGCTTCTCGTTGGATAGACTGACGATTTCCAGGTTGTGCCATTCTTTGCATTACCTGTTGTGCTACGCTATCAGCTTCCTGTTCGTAAATGTCTCCAGGCTGGCTAATTGAGAGTTTTGCTTGGCTACGCAGTGGTATGCGGCTGATATCGTGAGTAAGTGGCTGATTAAGTGGTTGTATTTCAGGAACAGCTTGGCGTGAAATTGCCGACGACTCCAAACCAAAGCGGGGTGTAGGGTGTTTCAGGGATGGAATTGAGAAGTCTGTAGTAGTTTTCTTCTGCCGGCTGACGTGTTCTCTCATTTTCTTCTCCTGTTTCCCAAGCAGTAGTTAGATGAATAATACGCTGTTACTTACATCGATATTACAGCGATCGCACTTGTAACACAATTCCTCTAAGGTAAGGGATTTTCAGCGAACGTAGGGGTGCAAGGACTTGCGCCCCTACTAAGTTCGACTTTTGGCTACTTTTGATTCTGATGCAGTACCTTTAGCCTGGATTTAGGGAGAGTTTTTTTATTTATGGACTCAAAACAGCAACAAAGTTTTTTCACGTTCGATGGAGATGTTGGCGGTACTGCTGGATACGCCGGGGCTTCGGTGGCATCTGATGCTAGCAAGGCAGCTATTGCTGCGGGTAAATACCTCAACGATTCACGGCTGATGAACCAGCTTACAGAACGCGTGTATAAACTTATGCTAGAAGATTTGCGATCGCAGCGCGAAAGAATAGGTAGTTATGATTCTCAAAGGTGGTTGTGATGGCTACAGGCGCTAACAATGGCAACATTACTCACGAATTAAATTATGTCACTACTAATCGGTTCTACGTAGAGATAGATAGTTCTATTGCTGCATCTTTCGCTGAATGTTCAGGATTAAGTGTTCAAATTAAGAAAAATGTTTTTCAGGAAGGTGGTGTTAACGACCAGCAAAGAATTTATTTAGGTCATACAGAATTTGCAGACATAACTCTTAAACGAGGATTTACCGATCATCCAGGTTTTTGGAATTGGATGAATGCAGTTTTTGATGAAAAAAAGAAAACATCTCGACGCAATGTCAATATTCTGATTTTTAATCAAGCCGGTGAAACGATGATGAGTTGGACTTTGATTGGTGCTATTCCTATAACCTGGAAAACACCAGCACTTCAAGCAGATGGGAAGGCAGTTGCGATTGAAGAATTAACTTTAGCTTATGAAGGTTTACAAGTTGCAAGGTCTACAGGAGGAGGCTCTTCTGTACAACGAGATCAAAAATCAGGATATTTCGTTTCTAGCTAATTGGCTACTCTTAAACTATCACTATGCAAATTATTCAATCTTCACTAGGAAACAATATTCATCCCCTTGGGGTAATATCATCTTTATATAATTCTCAGGGAATAATATTGAGAAAAGAATCTCATTCTTTGCATTCACGAAATAATTTTATCAGTACAATCCAAACTAAACCACCATTAGTCAAATCCTCTAAATTTTTCTTGTCTCGTCAGTATGAACCATCGATTGAACCATTAATAGGTTGGGATAGTTGGGATACTCAGGATATAAATAGTGATTTTAGTGAAGTTCCGTTGATTGAATTTGATGCTTCTGATTCAATAGCTGCATTAGACAATAGCAATGAATCAGTAAAAAATAGTATTCCAAAGATAATGCCAACTCCCACCGAGACAGATACGAGTAATGGCACATCCCAAAAAGTAAATATAAAAACTAAATCTCAGCCGAAAAAAACAAATAAATCTCAGAAACCACTAAAAAAAGAACCAAAGTCAAAATCTAGAACTAAAAAAGCTATCAAATCATCTAGTCCTAAAAACTTTGAGCCAATTGTTGATAAGACTAATATTCATCTTAACAAAGATAACTTATTAATATCAGATGAGTCTATGCCTATTGAGGCTAATTTGGAAACACCAGATTTACAACTAGATATTGTGTTAGACACTACTACAAAGGATCGTAATTCTGTCAGGACTCCAACCGTAGATACTTCACCTAGCTTTCAAGATAAATCAACTTTGTTCGAGAATTTTGCTACCGATGATCTGTCAGAAAATTCTGAGCTAATATCTAGTTTTTCTAGTACAGGTTTGTCTTTAATAGAAAATACTTTAACATCGAAAGAAAATATTGAATTAGACGATGGCACAAGTGAATTAGTCAACAGTTCGTCTATAGAAATTCCTTCTAAAAGGAATACAGAAAAAATATTTATACCGGATAGTAACTTTACAGATAATGAAGAAAAACTAATACCTGAAGTCTCAGAATCAGTTAATCTGTCAGGTATGCAAGTTAGCCAAACGCAACCACAACAAGACATTGAAAGAGATCAGGTTCCGTCTATAGTTGACAATAAAAGCAGCGTAAGTCAGACAAATTTAATCCAAGCAAAAGAGATTTTACCAACCTTAAACTCTCTATCGCAGGAAGAAGAATCACCAAATATTAATACTAAGCTTGAGGAAGTTACAGCTATTGATGAAGCAGACTTAATATCAGAAAAAAGCACAAATGATTTTGTCACAGATAATCCTGTCTCTGAGAATTATTTAACTTTATCTTCAGCACTTACTTCATCTGAGGTTGATAATTCACCTACTTTACTCCATTCTTTGGAGAATGATGAAAATACTGTAGAGACGGATGTTACTTCGTCTAATTCTGAGTCTTCATTTGCAAAAAATCCTATTAAAGTACAACAAGAAATCGATCCTGACTTTTCACACAATGTAGAAAAAGCAACGCAAAATCTAACCCCTCAGCCCCCTTTACTAGCAGATAATGGGGAGATTTTACAACCTTTATCCTTTCAGGATCAAGGTTTTCTAGATTCCATGAAAAGTCAGGAAATTGATTCCAGTGTTACGAGTGAGTCTCCAGATATTGTGCCTGTTCAGTTAATACCTACCTCAGCAGTTATTGAAGACACACCTAGTTTATTCAGCAACCCTGATAGCGATGAACAGTTAGTAACTTCAGAATCACAGTCTGCGATGGTGGTTCATGTCTCAGATATCTCAGCAAATTTGACTTCACTACAACGTGATAGCAATGTTCAAAATCCTGGTAGCGAGTTTACAGAAAGTCAACCCATCTTAGCAGCACCTGAAATTGCTGAAGCACCAACAATTAGCGCCACATCACCTGAGATTACTGAAACACCAACAGTTACCGCCATTTCCCCTGAAATTGATGAAGCATTGGTAGTTAGCGCCAATTCGCCTGAGATTACTGAAACACCAACAGTTACCGCCATTTCCTCTGAAATTACTGAAACACCAACAGTTACCGCCATTTTCCCTGAAATTGATGAAGCATTGGTAGTTAGCGCCAGTTCGCCTGAGATTACTGAAATACCAACAGTTAGCGCCATTTCCCCTGAAATTACTGAAACATTGGTAGTTAACGCCAATTCGCCTGAGATTCCTGGAATACTAACAGTTAGCGCCACATCACCTGAAATTGATGAAGCATTGGTAGTTAGCGCCAAGTCGCCTGAAATTGTTCAGAAAACAAGTATTTTTAGGGAAATTATTGATAATGAACAAACAGTAGAATCAGAAAATCCTGAAATATCAACCTTTGCTGATACCTGGGATAATCCAGATATTCTAGACAACCCAACTTCTCCACAAGATGAGGTAAGGACAGCACCTAAAGTTGAGCAAAATGCGATCGCAGAAAATTTGCCCGCACCTAAAGGTTATGCTACTGGTGGTCATGTTACAGACTCCCCTGTTGAAAATCGCCAGCAGATAGCACCCTCCGATACAGTACCTGCAATGCTTACGCCTGGGGAGTTTGTCATTAATACCAGGGATGCACAGAAGAATCTACCCCTACTACATCACATCAACACGGGTGGAACGCCGCAAGATATTATTCTTCCAAGTTTACAAACACCCAATCCCATAGAACCAGAAGCAACAATTTCTCCAGAGACTCCGACTAAAGTCGATTCTTTTTCAGACACTTCATTACAGCTAAAAAGCGCTGAGACTGATTCACCTGAGATATCCAATTCTTTAATTCCTTCTTCTTTGGGGTTGAATATTAACAAACAGAAACTTTCTATCCTCAATTCTCCCCAGCTTCATACTCTTCAAAATGAAACAATAGATGTCGGTGAATCTTCACCTCAATACTCATCGCCTCCCCTGATTTTCCGAAAAGCAAATCCCCGCACTCACACACCTTCCCAATGGTCAGATACACCTTCTCAATGGTCAAGTGTGGAAGATTTACTAAATGGAAATAATGACGAATTCTCTAGCTTTAATTTTAACGATGAGGAATCAAACAGTCAAAACTATGAATTTTCTCATGTTTCCGAATCACCACAAATTTTTGCTAAACACCTTCCTTCACCTAGAGGCTTTGCTAATGGTGGAGAAGTCACTGCACCCGACATATCTAGAGAAATACAACCGATAACTGAAACCATAGAGAGTGCATCCTCATCTTCTCCAGGAGATGAAAAAGATGATACAGCTGATTTGGAAGCTCTAGCTCGTGAAATTTATCACAAATTACGACAACGGATAGAAATTGAACGAGAGCGTCATGGCGGTTACTCCGGTCGATTACCTTGGTAAATTTCCATTCAATAATTAATTTTAGGAGAACTATTCAAATGGCAAGTCCAGCAATTATTGTTATTCAAAAGCTTAAACCCCAACTTGAGAAAGCCAAACTTGTAGCTTATAACAATGAAGCTCCAGATATTGAATTGATGTTTAATCCTACAGATATTAGTTTCGCTCGGACTGTTAAGTGGGAAAGTAAGGATGGTAATAGAGGAACCACTCTACTTCCGAAAGTAAACTTTTCTGGCGTTGACCCTTACAAATTCACCCTTAAACAGTTACTCTATGATACTTATGAAACGAAAGAGTCGGTGATGAAAAAGTACATAGATAACATTAAGAAAGGTGTAGAAACTATCACTAAAGCAACTGACAAACGACCACCTGTTTATATATTTACCTGGGGAGATGAGTATTTTTATTGTGTAATCACGAGTTTAACATACACTTTAAATATGTTTTTGAGTGATGGTACACCAGTCAGGGCACTGGTAGATATAGCCTTGCAAGAAGTAGATAAGAATAACCTGCCTGGAGGACGTAAATCTGATTCTAAAGGCAACGCTCGTGCAACAGATAAAAAGGGTCAAAAACTGAGCAAGTAAAATAATTGAAGAAGAATTCAGAAGTCAGAATTCAGCAGTCAGAATCAAGACGCTCGTTCCTCTCTACGAGACGCTGCGCGTAGCTCGCTTCTCCGTAGGAGTACGCTACCGCTACGCTATCAGTCGAGGATTCAGACCCGCGACTGATTGAAGACCACTAAATCGTAGATTTAGTGGGGGTCTTAAACCCGGTTACTCAGACCCTCGCGGATTCGCTAACGCTGCGCTATCCGCCAGTCGTACAAAATTCATTCTGTTAGCGGTAGCGGGGCGTTTAGCCCATTCTGACTCCTGACTCCTGAATTCTGTTCGATAAAGTAATAAATTAGTATTTACTTTGTCATTAAAGGCTGCTCTAAACATTTTATACATTATCAAATAATAGTTATGCCTCCTAAAAAAAGCCTTTATTTAAGCGAACCTAAAATACAGATAGATGGACAACCTGCTTCTCCTGAATTAATGAAGGATTTGTTGCAAATCACAATAGAAGAAAGCCTTCATTTACCAGCAATGTTTACGCTAGTAATCCATAATAGCTATATTCCCACATCTGACCGACCAGAAAATAAGGCTTGGCGACATGAGCAGTTGTTTAGAATTGGCAAAAAAGTGAAGTTGGGTTTTACTTCGAGTACTACTCTAGATAATAATTTTCAAGATGAGGTAGAAAAAATCCTAATTGAAGGCGAAATTACCGCGATGGAAGTTCACTTCAATGAAAAATCTGAAGCTGATATCATTGTTCGTGGTTATGATATTTCTCATCGTCTTCACAGAGGTCGTTATAATCGTTCTTTTTTGAATGAAACTGATAGTGATATAGTCAAAAAAATAGTTAAGGAAGTAGGTATAAGACCTGGCAATATCGATTCAACAGGTGAAGTTAATAAGTATGTTTTCCAAGAGAACCAAACTAATATGGAGTTTCTGCGGGAAAGGGCAGCCCGTAACGGTTTTGAACTATTTATTACAGAGGATAAGATCAATTTTTGTAAACCAAAAGTTCAGGAATCTCTAGCATTAGAATGGCTAGATGATATTAGTAAATTTAGTACCCGCGTCACCAGTGCTGAACAGGTGAGTTCTGTGGAAGTACGTGCCTGGGACTATACTCAGAAAAAATTGATTAGCCAAACAGCTAATAAAGAAAAGCAAGTAACCGAGACAGGTAATCAGTTAGGAAGTAGTACCAGTACTGCATTTTCTAATCTTAAGTCTCCCAAAATGATTGTTGTAGATAAGCCTGTCGCCAGTCAAAAGCAAGCAAAAGCTATGGCTCAGGCTTTATGTGATGAATTGGGAGGAGAATTTGTTTATGCAGATGCTAAAGCAGCAGGGAATCCTGAGATTCGTCCTGGACGAGTTGTTAAGCTTCAGGGTATGGGCGATCGCTATAGTGGTAAGTATTATGTTACAGAAACCCGCCATTTCTTTAATCAGCGCGTTTATGAAACTGAGTTCAGCGTGCGGGGACTACGTTCTGGTAACTTATTCACAACCCTATCTCCAGAAAAACGTCTACAGCCATCTGAGACTTTATTAGTGGGAATTGTGACTGATAATCAAGACCCAGAGAAAATGGGCAGAGTGAAGGTGAAGTTTCCCACTCTCACAGAAGACCATACAAGTGATTGGGCGAGAGTTGTAGCTGTGGGAGCAGGCCCAAACAGAGGTTTTGACTGTTTACCAGAGGTAAACGATGAAGTTTTGGTAGGTTTTGAACATGGCGATATCCATCGTCCCTATGTCATTGGCGGGGTATGGAACGGGAAAGATGCACCACCGGAAAAGGTGAGTGATTCGGTTACAGGTGGTGTCAGATTACGCACAATTAAAACTCGTGTTGGTCATGTTCTACAGTTTGTTGAAGAGGATAAAGGAAGTAGTAAAAAAGGTATTCGCGTAGAAACCACAGGCGGTCACAAAATATATCTCAACGATAGCGATCGCTGCATAGAGATTGAAACCACAGGTGGTCATAAAATCAAAATGGACGATATGGGTAAATCTGTTTCAGTGAAATCAACAGGTAATATGTCATTAGATGCTGCTGGAAATATAGACATTACAGCCAACGGCGTGATTACAGTTAAAGGTGCGATGATTCGCCTTAATTAATTTTCTATGTTTTTTCTCAGCGCTGCGCCAGTTGCTACCCTGCGGGAACGCTTTCAGCGAACAAGTCGGGGAACCCGCCCAACGCACTGGCTTCTCTGTGCCTCTGTGGTTTAAAAGTAATTTATCTAACCACAGAGACGCAGAGAACATAGAGGTAAGAGATTAAAGACACTATTAGGAGGTTGTGATGGGTAAACCAGCAGCAAGAATTACCGACAATGTGGCGCATCCTTTACCCCCAGTTTTAACAGGGGGGCCGGGTAGTCCCAATGTATTGATTGGGTCTTTACCTGCGTGGCGGGGCGTACTTGCAGCAGCAGTACCAGGTTTGCAGTCTGCTAAAACAGCTTCTGATACGGCTATCCAAGTGGCTGAGGCTGCTACCCTAGCAGCAGCTGGTACACCAGGGGCACCTGCTGCTTTAGCCGCCGAACAAACTACAAAGGCAACATCTGCTGCTACTATGGGTAGTGCGATCGCAGCAGCAGCAGCAGGAGCTGATATTCATAATTGCGCCACACCTTTACCCTTACCTCCTCACGGCCCTGGGGTTGTGATTGACGGTAGTCAGACTGTGCTGATTAACAATCTACCTGCTTCTCGCATGGGCGACACTGTTTTAGAAGCATTAGGACCGCCGAATAAAATTATCAAAGGTGATTTTACCGTTTTGATTGGTGGCTGATTGGAGAAGTCGAGAAGATGAGGGAGAGGAGAGTTGAAACTTGCTCCGAAATTTTGTCAGGCTCGATAACGTAGCGCAAATAGGAAGTAATCATAATCAATCTGCTTTAAAGACTTTTCGATCGATCATTCACCTATCCTAGTTTCTTCTCCCAAAATAATGCCTTGCCCATCTGGGGATTTAGCTCATAGCCACTGAATCCGCACGCCTTGTATGCTGACTGGGCAACATGGTTTCCTTCCAGTACCTCTAGCGTGAGTTTGCAGCAACCCAAATCCAACGCGATCTCCTCCGCTTTCTGTAGCAGCAGTTTGGACAAGCCTCTACCACGGTAGGGTAAAGCAACGATGACATCGTGAATATTAAGTAATGGCTTACACGCGAACGTAGAGAATCCTTCTAAGCAGACAACAAGCCCTACGGGTTCGGCATCGACAAACGCAAGAATGACATGAGCCGCTTTTCTTTTTGCAAGCTCTGCTGAGAGATTTGCTTTAACGTAGTCGGACAGACCTTTACCACCACCCATCGGGTCGAGTGCATACTCATCCATTAATTGCACCATAGCCTCCGCATGAGCAGGCATACTCAGGTCTGCTTCAAAAATTTCAATCATCTATTAATTCTTGATTCTTCAAATATTGGCATAACGTTTCTGGTCAGTGGCTGCCGACAACCCTAGTTTGCGATCGTTTATCTGAATTACAGCACTTTTCATGTATTTGAAATATATCTGTCGTAAAGGCACAGCATTGCTTGTATCCTTACCGCGTGGTCTATTTAACTGAAAATAGCTGTAAAAAAACTAATTCCGATCCTGAAAAAATACTAGCAGGAAAGGGATTGAAAAAGGCAGAAAGCAGATCGCTTTTAGCGTCTCCCATGCGAGAGAAGTGAAGCTGTTCTTGAGAAAAGAATTACTGAAATAACCCTCTTTTCTCCCCTGCCTCCCCTGCCTCCCCTGCTCCCCACTTCTTCATCCTCGACCTTTGGCGAATAGGCTTAAACCTTCTGTGTCGATATCTTTGAAGATATCCATGTACAACTGTCTAAGTGCCAGATATGGTTTACGGTCGTGAACGAGCCTATTTGGGAACAGGTTGGGCTTATCCACTGCATTTAAGTGTGCAAGGCGGGATACAACTTAGCCGTGAAGATCAAAAAGTTAAAGAATCTATTTGGATTATTCTCCGCACCGGAGTAGGTGAGCGGGTTTATCGACCTACCTTTGGTTCGCGCTTGTCTGAACTGGCGTTTGCACCTTTAAGTAGCGATACCCTACTGCGAATCCGTCTTTATGTCTTGGAAGCTTTAGAAGTTTGGGAACCACGCATTACTATCGATGAAGTTGTCACCGATCCTGACCCTGTGCGTGGCAGAGTGGACATCATTATCAATTATCGACTCAAAGACGGCCCCGATATTTATAGTTTTGTTTATCCTTATTATTTGGTTTCAGCTGGGGAGGAATCGTGATCCGAATTAAAAATTGAAAATTAAAAATTAAAAATTAATACGACTTACGCAAAATATCTCTCAAACTCTGATTTCTCTGTGCCCTCTGTGCCTCTGTGGTAGCCTGCGGCAAGCCGTTCGCGTAGCGTCTCGTAGAGAAGCGTCTACGTTATTCCGTAATTTATGCGTAAGTCCTAATTAAAAAAGCTGAATTTTCTCTGGGTTTCTAGGCTTGTATCTGTCACATTCTTTTTTAAATTGGTATGAACTTTGATTTTTTACCGAAATTACCTTCTTCCAACTTAGACGATCGCGCCTTCGATGATTTGGTGGAAGAATGTATTATGCGTATTCCCCGCTACTGTCCCGAATGGACAGACCACAACCTCAGCGACCCAGGAATTACGCTAATTGAGTTATTTGCTTGGTTAACTGACCAAATGTTGCTCAGATTTAACCAAGTACCTCGCAAAAATTATGTCGCTTTTTTAGAATTACTGGGTATTCGTCTCCAGCCTCCCGCCCCAGCCCGCACGGAATTAACTTTTTATTTAAGCGCTGCATTACCCGAAGCCTACACAATTCCAGCCGGATTGGAAGCCTCAACTATCCGCACTGAAACTACAGAAGCTATTACCTTCAGCACAGATTATCCTCTAATTATCGGCAATCCCCGCATCCAACACTTTTTAACTGCCCAAACTACCGAAGATATTCCCCAATCTCTGCGCGAAAGAGTCACAACTTCATGGACTCGTCAATCTAACGGTTTCTGGACAGGTAATGAACAACCGATATTTGAAGAGGAACCCCAGCCTGGTAACTGTTTTTATTTAGCCATTAATTCTGATGATCCTTTAGATGCTAATGTTTTAGAAATTATTTTCCAAGGGGCTGCGGCTACTCCTGCTGGGATTAACCCCAATCAACCACCCCGGAGGTGGGAAGCCTGGGATGGTGAAAATTGGCAAGCAGTTTTATTGCAAGAGTCAGATGATAAAACTCGTGGGTTCAGTTTTTATGAAATGGCCCAACAGGGTGGAAACCCATCTCAAGGTGCAGAGGTACGTTTGCATTTACCTCAAATTTGGCCTGTGGCTAATTTTACCTCTTACCGAGGTCGTTGGTTACGCTGTAGCTTTGTTTCCGCAGAAGCCAATGAATCTGGTTACAATCGTCCACCAAGAATTATTGGTTTAGCAGCGCGGTCAATTGGCGGTACAGTTAGAGCTAGTCACAGTACGCTGATTATAGATGAGCGATTGGGAATTAGTGATGGTACACCCGGTCAGAGTTTCCAGTTACAAACAGCACCAATTTTAGAACGCCGAGAAAATGAATATATTTTAGTTACTCCTAGTGGTGGTTTGCCTCAAAAGTGGATTGAGGTGAGAGATTTTGCTGATTCTGGTCCACATAACTTTCATTACACCATCGATTCGATCACTGGGACAATCCAGTTTGGGCCGCTAATTCGAGAACCTAGCCAACTTAAACAGCATACCCAGATGCGATCGCGAATTCAAGAACCATCGCTAGATAAAACATCTGTACAAGTTCTAGAAAATAACCAGTCGGAACACCAATATGGGGCGATTCCTCCCCGTGGTGCAGAGATTAAAATGGTTGCTTATCGCACAGGTGGCGGTAGGGAAGGCAATGTGCAAACTGGGGCAATCCAGTTTTTGAAGTCTGCGTATCCATACATTGCTAGTGTGGTCAATCGTGTACCAGCAATCAATGGTGCGGATGCCGAGTCTCTGGAACAGGCTGTAATGAAGGCTCCCCGTATCCTCCGCACACGCGATCGCGCCGTCACTGCTGAAGATTTTGAAGTTTTGACTCAACAAGCGGGTGCAGGTGCGATCGCGCGCGTTCGGTGTTTGCCAGCAAATTCTCGTAGGCAAGCTGGTATAGTTAGTTTACTGGTAGTTCCTTATGCAAATACAGATGCGATCGCGCAAGGCAATGGCATGACACCAGAAAATTTTGCTCTTAGTAATGCCCTGCAAGAGCAAATTATGAGTTACTTAGATGAAAGACGGTTATTAGGGGTACAAATAGAATTACAAGAACCGAATTATATAGGTGTTTCTGTACAGACAGAAATTGCTTTAGAACCTGCTTATGATAATCCTTTTGCCAGAGAAGAAATTCGCCGGAATTTAAGGGTATCACTGTATAAATATTTAAATCCATTAACTGGAGGAATGGACGGCAAAGGTTGGCCATTTGGACGACCAGTTTATACATCAGATATTGTCGCATTACTGCAACAAACCCCAGGCGTGCGTCACTTAGGTCCCGTCCTACTGTTTCCCATCCGCAAGCAAGGAGAAAATTGGCGACGACAACCATCACCAGAACAATTAATTGACCCAGGCTCGGAAGGTTTGATATGTTCTTGGGCTGATACCAATCTACGCTCAAATCACGACATTCAAATAATTCGTAATTCGTAATTTGTCATTTGTCATTTGTCATTCGTCATTCGTCATTCGTCAGTAGTTATTCTCCCTCCAATTCCCCATTCTCAATTCCCAATTCCCAATTCCCCATTCCCAAATCCTATGGTTCAAAGTCGCTCTAGTCCGGCTGTAAGCATTCAATTAACACCAATGCAAATACCCGAAGCTTTACCTGTGGCGGGTTTAGGATTTACAAGTGCGGATATCGATGTAGGTGGACGTACTTTACTTTTGCATCCTGGGCATCCCAGTGAGATGATTGTGCAAGTGCAAAACTTAGAACAACGTCCTTTGCGGGTAAGCTTAAGCGTTGACGGAAACTTTCCATCCCAGTGGTGTCAAATTGGGACAGAGGGTAGTGAAATACCGCCTCGTGGGCAAATGGATGCTGTTCTCTACTTCTCAATTCCCGATACATTTTTTGAAGACCAAGAAGCAATTTCTCCTGGGACAAAAAACAAATTAACTCTCAATTTTCGCAGCCTAATTACTCTACATATAGACGCAGGCACAGAGAACGAACAAATTGAAAGAAGCGAGTATTTCGATTTATATATCCGTCCCTATACTGCCTACATGGAGTTCTTGCCAATTTTGTATCGAGAAGTAGACTTTATTGGTCGCTTCATGAAGATATTTGAGCAAGCTTTTCAACCAGTAGTTGATAGTTACAATGTCATGTGGGCAAACCTCGATCCCTTGACAGCACCCCAAGCATTACTACCCTTTATGGCTCATTGGGTCGCTTGGCAAGTAGATTCTGTGTGGGATCTCCAGCAACAACGGCGTTTAATTCGTCGCGCTGTAGAACTTTATCGCTGGCGGGGAACTCGCAAAGGATTGCGTCTCTATTTACATCTTTATACTGGTTTACCGCTAGACGAAGATTTACCTAATGAAGCTGATAAACATATCAGTATTACAGAACCTTTTGGTCCAAGTTTCATCATAGGAGATGCCCAATTAGGAAATGCTGTTTTAGCAGGTGGACAACCATATCATTTTATAGTACGTTTGCGTTCAAATATTTCTAGTGGCATTATTAACGAGCAACTTATCCAAAGAATCATAGAACAAGAAAAGCCTGCTTTCTGTACATACGAACTATCTATTGAAAATCCCACTAATTAAATAATTTAATATACCAATAGGTAATATTGTTTAAAATTCCTAAAACAGACAAAATCTAAAATCTAAAATTATTATGTCCCATCCTTTCCCACCCCCACCAATCAAATCTTTGGAACGCCTGCAAGCCGCAGACGGGTTACTAATTAATGCAGAACGCTGGCGCACAGCCCATGATTATCACCGAAATCGGCAAAATGCTCAATATCAAAGTTTAAACCAACCAGGAATTGTCTGTGGTTTAGGCGTTCGAGATGTGACAGCCCCAAGTCAAGTAGAAGCTAGATATCGAGATGGGCGTTGGGTACAAATTCAACCTGGTATTGCAATTGATTTAGCAGGTAATCTAATTGTTGTACCGACTTCTTATGACTTTCCTATTGATATAGAAGTAGTCAGTTCTGAACCACTCATGATCTACTTAGTAGTTAGCTATGTAGATCCTGATGAATTGCGGCGTGGACAGCAAAGAGATATTGTTCAAGAAACCTATCGAATTGACCAAAGAAACTCCATACCAGTCAGTTCAGAAATTGAAATATGTCGAATACTTCTGCAACCAGGACATACTGAAATCACCCAACCTACGGATGCTTTTTTTCCTGGATATAACAATATTGATTTGCGTTATCGCCGTCAGGCACAAATGCGTCCTCAAGCACTTGTGTGTATGGCGCAAGCAACTCATAGCGATCCGGAATGTGCGCGTAATTTTTTCAGCCTTTCGTATTTGTTACAAGCAGTAGAACCCCTATATCCCAGTTTAAGAGGGGCTGATGAACCTGGTCAGGTTGCTTTAAGTGAAAATATTCAAGATTATGACCTACTTTATCTGACAGGTGGACAGGCAATTTCTTTAAATAGTCTCGAATTTGAATCCCTCAAAAATTACTTAAATTTAGGTGGTGTGCTTTTCGTTGATGCACCAATAAATGCTAATGCTCTAATTGAGAGTACTCAAGCATTAGCACAACAATTAGAAAGTCCTTTAAGACCTTTAGAAGAATTGCAACGGAGTCATCCTTTAAGGACAAAACCTTTCTTATTTGCTGCTTTACCAATGGTTAATCAACAGCAAATTAAATTGTTAATCGGTGGCGGAATTATTTTAGCAATTGGAGATTTAGCAACTGCTTGGGGACTGGATAGAGATTTGAGTTTACCCAGATTGACTATTCGTACAGCCCAAGAATTAGGAATTAATATTCTTCATTATGCTTGGAAACGACGACAGTTGATAGGCTTGCAACAAGAAGATAATTCAGGGCAGTGGTAGGGTGGGCATCAATACGGTTTGGTTCAGGGAAGAGACGGTGATTTATTGCGTATTACTTTAAATAATATTGCACCTGGTTTCGCATTTTTTGCGCTACTTCTACAAAATCGTGGGTTTTGAGACGCGATAAATTGCCGTCTCTACAAGTGTTTTGGTCTTATCTGAAATGTATTGACTTATAATCTCTACTTTTATTCCCTAACACCCCTAAAGCACAAAACCCAGAACTATATTTAAGGCTGTACGAATAAGTTCCCAGTATTCTGACTCCAGCACGCCCACCAAACCTAAAATACGACTATGATCAACAGCACGAATTTGGCCAATATCTATAAAACGGTCTTGGTCTAATCCATTATTTGGTGTTGCTTTCACATTTACAACGTAGGGGGCTTGTTTACTTCCGGGTCGAAATGGCATCACAATTGTCAGCAATCCATACTGATTCATAATGTCATTTTGGACAATCAAGCAAGCACGGATTTTTTTTGCTTCAGCCCCCACTGTTGGATCAAGATTAACCCAACGTATTTCTCCTCGCCGATAAGTTAAATTACTCCCTGGCATTTATGCCATCCCCAACAACACTATCCCAAGCAGCAATTTCAGCTTGATATTCTGGATCTTCAGCATCCTGCTTGAGGGCTGCAATCATTTCTGCTGCCAAAATTTGACGGCGGTGTTCTGCTAGCAGTGTATTGATGTATGCACTACGATTTCCCTGTGCATACTGATCTACAAATTGCAGAATGTCTTCTTCTAAGGTAATTGTGACTTTGAGCATCTATATGATTTTTTTGTATTACTATTTAGTATGATTTAATCATCATACTATAATTTGCCAAGCCTATGTACCTTACCTATATAGGTAAATTACAATAAAGTGTAGACAATCGGTTTGCAGCCAGACTTCGCTTTAGTTGATTTTTTTAGCTATAGAAATTAAGCAGACAAATATTTTTGGCAATTAATATCAATCTTCTGCCCGCAATAACCAAAAGCCGCTATAAGTCATGCCGGAATCATCTGGTTGCACTAACAAAAAATGCAATCCTCGGCTTTGCTGTTTTCGTTGTTGATATGTTTGGGCTGCTGTTGCAACTTCTGGATCTTCAAAAGTGGCAACAATCCACCTATCTACTAAGCCAGCTTCTAATACTAAGCCATCTGGTGCGCCAGAAATGTAGTTTAACGCCACAGGACGGGCTTGCTGTAACCACCGTGCTAGTCGCATGGATTGCCGTCCACCATAAATTACTACACCAGGGACGGGCACTGTTGACGCTAAACCCAAGTTGATGGGTTTAAGATGTTCTGGGATGTGCAAAATGGGAATGGGGCGATCGCTAAATCTCGTTTCTACATCACTAGCGGCTAGAGTCGCAAACCGCCATTGTTCTCCCCAAAGGTTCTCTGGTAATGGTACTGGGGGTGGTTTATCTACCGTTGCGGGATATTGCTTTTCTTGTAACCACTGTTTCAGTGCCAAAGTGTGGCGCGTAGGTTCGACATTTATACTTAAATTGCGTCCCGCCGCCTCAATTAAGCTTAGAGACTGCGGACGAAACACCTGAATCACATCTGGCAATTTTTCACCTGCGGCTAGTTCAAGTTGATCTGCCACCCAACTCGAATTCGCTGCTGACTGAAGACAGCTAGCTTCATACTCAAAGCTGCGAGTTGCGTCACAAATCAACAACTCCCATAAAATTTGTCCAGACGCATCTTGTGAGGGACGACGATAAAAATCAACTTGCCAAGTTTTCATAAATTGGGAACGGGGAATTGGGAATGGGGAATTGGGAATAGGGGAGGAGAATTATAATCAATCCCCTATGCCCTATGCCCAATTTATAAAGCTTGAATCCATTCTTTGACTGAATATTCAGTCCAGATGCCATTTTTCCAGTAGGGATCGTTTTCAATTAGTTCGCGGACGATCGCTTCGTCTTCGGCTTCGTAAATCCCAAAAACTTTTGTGACATCCTTGGTGGGGCCAATAGTAATCAGCACACCGGATTCTTTCTGTTTTGCTAATCCGTCTAAATGAGCTTGACGGTAAGGGGTGCGTTTTTCAAGAACATCTTCGCAATAAGTTCCCCAGAGTACATATTTAGGCATAGCTAAGACTATTTTGGATTTTAGATTTTGGATTTTGTAGTCAGTATATCGGGGAGTGAGGAATTATTAATTCCTAACTCCTAGTAAATGACAAATGACTAACTTCTGAGATTTACGCCAAATTTTTCCACCAAGGCTTCGCGGACTTTATTATGTACTGGTTCAACTTCCGCCTCAGTCAAAGTGCGATCGCTAGCCCGATAAACTAGACGGAATGCTAAACTCCGCTGTCCTTCGGGGACATTTTCGCCGCGATATTCATCAAATAATTCCACCGATTCGAGCAAATCTTTACTAGCTTTGGTAATTACTTTTTGAATTTCGGAAACTGAGATTTTCACAGGTGCGAAAAAGGCGATATCGCGATCGCTAGCTGGATAGGTAGAATATGGCTGGAATGTTGGCACTAGAACTTCATCTTCTCCCAGAGAATCTAAAAGCACATCTAGATCCAACTGGAAAACATAAACGGAATCTGGTAAACCTTTTTCTCGTCGCAATTGGGGATGGAGTTGTCCAAAAATCCCTAGCCTGTTACCCCGAATCCACAAAGAAGCGGTGCGTCCTGGATGTAAGCGATTATCTCGGCAATCGGGTTGGAATTCTACCTGCAAGGCAAGTTGCCGAAATATACTTTCTAAAGTGCCTTTAGCTTCAAACCAGGTGATGGGTTCTTCACGTCCACTTTTTGACCATTTGCCAATGGTGCGATCGCCTCCTATAATCCCAGCCAAGGCTTCTGTTTCTTGCAAACCGTCTTCTTCTCGCCAGAAAATTTGCCCGATTTCAAAGCCGTTTAGGGAACCATTACCCTGTTCTAAATTGTATTGAAAGGCATCAATCAACCCAGATAGCAAATCGTTTCGTAGTGCTGAATATTCGGCAAATAAAGGATTTGACAGTACTATCTGTCTGTCTTCTCCTGGTTTAACTAAAGAATAGTGGATTAATTCTGTCAATCCTTCAGCCCGGAGGAAAGCCCGTAACTTGCGAATCAGTTCCTCATCTAAAGGCAGATAACCACCTTCCGATTTTTCTGGTAAAGTATCGCAGAATCGGTTGTAACCATAGAGACGGGCGATTTCTTCAATTAAATCAATTTCTCGCTCTAAGTCGCGGTAACGATAGGGTGGGACGGAAACTGACCATGTAGGTTGATGGTTGCTATCTTCACGTGAAGGAGTCAACTGACATCCTAGTGCAGTCAGGATGCGCTCAACATCTTGTCCTTGGAGTTCACCTGTGTCCTCTCCCAAATCGATTGGCCCTAATATCTGATTAACTCGGTCTAAACGCAGGGCGATAGAACGACTCCAGGTAGAAGGATCGGGGCGAGTGTCGGCAATTTCCTGCTGGACAAGAATTCCACTAGCTAATTCGCTAATTAAGGATAAGGCGCGGCGATTAGCTATTTCCAACTCAGCGCGGTTAACTCCCCGTTCATATCTCCCAGAAGCTTCACTTCTTAAGCCTGCACTGCGCGAAGAACGGCGAATTGCCACGGAATCAAATAAAGCTGCTTCTAAAACTATACTTTGAGTCCCTTCATGGACTTCTGTTTCTTCTCCACCCATGACTCCCGCCAATGCAACGGGTCTATCATTAGCGGTAATTAACAAATTTTGGGTTGAGAGGGTGCGAGTTTGTCCATCTAGGGTTTTTAAGAATTCGCCATTATTAGCGAAACGAACGCCGATGGTTAAATTTTCGCTACTTGCAACAGATTTTAAGCGATCGCGGTCAAAGGCGTGCAATGGTTGTCCCCATTCCAACAAAACGTAGTTAGTAATATCCACCACATTACTTATAGGACGCACCCCAGCCGCCCGCAAACGCTGTTGCAACCATTCGGGAGATGGAGCAATTTTGACCTGTTCAATTACCGTACCGATGTATGCAGGACAAGCTTGTGTATCAGCAATTTTTAAAGTTAAATTTCCAGTATTTTTGCTAATAGAAACTTCACCAGGTTCAGGGATGCTCAACTTTCCACCAGTTAAAGCTGCTACTTCCCTGGCTACGCCTACCATACTCAAAGCATCAGCGCGATTGGCAGTTGCAGTCAGGTCTAAAATTACATCATCTAGACCCAACAAAGGACGCACATCACTACCTAATGGTAAATTTTCCTGGGTAAAAATATGAATTCCGTCTACATCGGTGGGCAAACCGAGTTCCTTTAAAGAACAAATCATGCCCTGAGAAGGGACACCACGGAGTTTTGCTGGTTTAATTTTTAAATCGATGTTGGGTAAGTAAGTACCCGTAGTTGCCACAGGTACATAGATATCTGCCTTCACATTGGCAGCGCCACAGACAATATTTAAAGTTTCACCTGCACCGATATCGACTTGGCAAACACTTAATTTATCGGCGTTGGGGTGGGGTTGACGCTCAAGCACTTTCCCTACAACCACGCCATTTGCCCAAGTGCGGCGATCTTCAATATCTTCAACCTCAAACCCTGCCATTGTCAGGGTTTCGGCTAATTCTTCTGGACTAAGTTTTATCTCTACTAGTTCGCGCAGCCAATTTAGAGAAATACGCATGGAGTGTGCTTGTTTTAGGAATCGTCTTTTGTTCTTATTTTAGGGTGCCTACTAGCGATCGATGGCTACTCATCCCGCTAGGCGTACCCTTTCACTTGAACAATCCTACTACGTTAGACTCGCAGAACAATATCGCTTTTTTGCTTTATCTTTACATTTTATGCGATCGCCCCTAGTAAGCCGTTGCACATCATTAAAAACATGCTGACAAGTTTTGTGATATAAAAATCCCTCTTTATTCTCTCCGCGTTCTCTGCGCCTCTGCGGTTCGTTGACTTTCATCCACTCCGATAATGTTACTTGTAGTCATAATCATCGTCATATTCAATCATGCCAAATAGCTCTAGAATTTTCAGTTGCTTTCGACGTTGCACATACTCTCGTAATGCCTCTTCAACAACCAAAACTGTAGCCATATTTATCCTTACTAGCTCATCATTATTAGATTTTGTGGTTAATTTAAGTCAAATGCATGAAGACTATTTTAAGTAATTCTGCGCGAGTAAATGGTTTAGTTAGATATCCAGATGCCCCAACCAATTTGGCTTTTACTTTATCTACAATTCCTTTATTCCCAGTCACAAAAATAATGGGAGTTTTTTGAAATATCGAATTATTTCGTATAATTCGGCACAACTCATAACCATCTATTCCTAGCATATTTAAATCCAACAAAATTAAGTCTGGTTTGTGCCTTATAATTGATAAAACGGCTTTTACTGGATCGTTAATAGTCACTACAGAAAAATTTTCATTTTCTAAGAAACGGCTAATTTCTTTGAGAATTGTGGGGCTATCATCTACAGAAACGATTTTGTGGACTTTTTGTGCCGTTACAGTAGCAGATGTTACTTTTTGGGAAGCAGGATTTATGTTATTTGATAGTGTTGGTTCCTGAAAGTTTTCTTGGGGAGGAAGAGAAATCTGTGGTAATCGTGGAACAGGAGATATATTCTCTTCAGCAATATCAGGGTAAGAGTTGATGCTGCTATTTAGCTCTTTTGTGGTGTTCTCTATCTCTGGAATTAATTTTGAGAAAAGCGATTGCTCTTCAAATAGCTTTGGTAACTTATCAAATGGTGGATCGGGTTCATGCAAGATAATCGCACCATTAAGTATATAAGGGTATAAATTGCGGGCCAATTGAATTTCATCTTGATTCAAAATTGTTGCCAGATGACACAAGCTGAAACCCTTCATCCAATTAATCAAATCTGGCTGAAGTTTTGGTAAATCTTTTTCCTCAATTTTGCTGTTAATCAACAGATATGGACGTTGATATGGAGAAGAGATTTGCGGAACAAAAGCTTGCCAATTCTGTAATCTTCCTTGACAACGTTCTAGAATCTTTTCCACATCTAGCCTACAAATTCTTGGCATTCTCTCAAGTGGTTCTGTTAATTCATAAGTACCTTCTTTAATAAGCAAAAATGATTCAACCACTTCTTTAACTAATTCTTGAATCAGCACTACTGCTTGTGTAGAATGTAGATGTTGTTGACTAACAAGCCAGGATATCGCCTGATATTCAGGAGGGTGGCTTCTGGAATTGCTGTCATATTCGAGTAACTGATTGTGTGAGTCAGGTTCAAACATCAGACGGACTTGAACCCGCACCTCGCTAGTAAGCAAGGGAATTTGGTGGCTGAGGCGGCGCAAATGGCGTTCTAGTCGATCAAAAGGTTCTACCGAATGAGTCGCGTAAGTTATTTTACCCTGTTCTAAGTAAATTGACCAACGAACTGAGTTACTTAATGCTTGTAAATAAGTACTATCAAAGCAATTGGATAACTGTCTTAACAAACTTAGAGGACGTAGTTTGGTGAATGCGCCTGAGTTATTCATATTTTTCAAGTTTCTTGCGGAATCAACAACTGAACATTTGTAGATTGAAAATATCAACGATAAAGTCTTCTCTTCTTTGTAATATTTATCTACGGACAAGTTATTCCTTTTAAAATATGTATATATTTTAAAAATTATAAGTTTTATAACTTATTTGTTACATTTGGTACTTTTTACTTAATTTGTCTCAAACCACAAGTAGGTATGAATAAAGAGAAACATTTATCATAGCTAGCCTATCAGTAAATATTGGTTAATTCTGGATTTTACCAACTCCTGACAACTCTTACCTTAAGACCTTAGTAATGACGTTTATTTATGCCTACTCACAAAAATCAGGCAAATTTGATTCCACGTTAAAGCAGTTACGCTGGTATACTTCTGGAGCTAAAGATATTAATTATGGTTAATAATTTTTCTGTAAAGGAAAAATTCTTCTACATAAAATCTTTAAAAACTTATCTGGGAAAGTTTACGTATTTATTGTACTGTAGGTTTAATGGATATAAATTTTTGGTAGATACATTACAACAGGTAACACTGGGTTTTGATAAACTCTTTTTTGCTAAACTAAGCTGTACTCAAGTTTTTCTTAAAAAATATATTGAGAACTTCATGAAAATAATTTGTTTAATAAAGATTAGAGCATCTACCACTAGATACTATATTCTGTAGTGACCTCGACGGCTGAAATTATATACTCGGACAAAAAGGAAATAAAGCTTTGAACTTTAACATAACACAAAAAGTTATGCATGATACATTAAGACTTGATGAAGTAGTAGAATTTGCTGAGAACCCAGAACCTCGTTGTCCTTGTGTACTTTTACTAGATACATCTGGTTCGATGCAAGGAGATCCGATTGAGGCTTTAAATCAGGGTTTGCTCAGTCTAAAGGATGAATTAGTCAAAAATTCCTTAGCCGCAAGACGTGTAGAAGTGGCGATCGTCACTTTTGATAGTAATGTCAATGTAGTACAAGACTTTGTGACTGCCGATCAATTTAATCCGCCCATTTTAACGGCACAGGGCTTGACTACAATGGGTGCAGGCATTCATAAAGCTTTGGACATAATTCAAGAGCGGAAATCTCAGTATCGTACCAATGGGATTGCTTACTATCGTCCTTGGGTATTCATGATTACCGATGGAGAACCCCAAGGTGAGTTAGAGAATGTAGTGGAGCAAGCATCTGTGCGCTTACAGGGAGATGAGGCGAACAAGCGTGTAGCATTTTTTACGGTGGGTGTAGAAAATGCGAATATGACACGTTTAAATCAAATAACTGTACGTACACCTTTGAAACTCAAAGGACTAAACTTCATCGAGATGTTTGTCTGGCTATCAACTAGTATGTCAGCTGTTTCTCATTCGCAGGTAGACGAACAGGTAGCACTACCGCCGATTGGTTGGGGGACTGTTTAATTAAAAATCGCAGCTTGATGTTGACACAGCGAGCTGTTGAAAAAAAATCTATGAAAATATCAAAACAGATTGCTCAATGGCGGATTGTGGCTGCGTCGGTATGTGGTACAAGTCACTTAAAAAACAAGCAGTTATGTCAGGATGCTCATCACTGGCAAATATTGTCTGATAATGTTTTGGTGGCAGCCGCAGCAGATGGCGCGGGTTCTGCTAGCCTTGGGAAAGTGGGAGCGATGATTGCTGTGGAGACAGCAATAGAAAGCATTTCTAGCAGAGGAATCACCCAAAAAGTTTTGAGTGATGATGCGTTTGTGCGATCGCTCTTAAATGATGCCATACTAGCCGCCAAAAAAGCTGTGGAGGCTGAAGCGGCTACTTGTGACAAACAACCTCAAGACCTAGCAACTACCTTAATTATGATGGTTGCCACACCAGAAGTTGTAGCTGTAGTGCAAATAGGTGATGGTTTGGCAGTGGCAAAAGATAGCACTGGCAATCTCCTCGCTCTAACTATACCTGATAGCGGCGAGTACATCAACGAAACCACTTTTTTAACTTCTCCTACGGCCTTAGATACAGCGCAGATGAGATTATGGCGCACCGACATAGTTAATGTTGGTATCATCACCGACGGACTACAAATGCTGGCTTTGAATATGGTTGTTGGAGAACCCCACAAACCATTCTTTTTTCCACTGTTTGAATTTGTAGCTAATACCGAAGATAAGACAGAAGCGAAGGAGCAGTTAGTAAAGTTTTTACGCTCAGACCGAATTACACAACGCACTGATGATGATTTGACACTCATTATAGCTGCATTCAACGACTCATGAGCAATCAATTTACAGGTTTCACATCTTAAATAACTTCCGTTAGCGGTAATTTCATTATGCAGGTACTACGTTGTTCCCCTAGAAAAGAAATCCTCAGCCTCAATGTCAGTTTGGGGCGTGGCGGTGAAGCTTGTGTTTATGCAGTGCCATCTGATAATGACTTGGTGGCGAAGATTTACCACAAGCCAACTACAGCCCATGCCGATAAATTACAGGCGATGCTTGCCAACCCGCCAGAAAACCCGACAGCTAGTTTGGGTCATATCTCTATCGCTTGGCCAGAGGATTTATTGCGGACACCAGATGGCAAAAATAGCATCTTGGGCTTTTTGATGCCACGGATTCAGGGGATGCGTCCAATCATCGACTTTTACAACCCCAGAACCCGTCGTCAACACTGTCCCCTATTCAACTATCAGTACCTGCTCCGCACGGCTCGTAACTTGGCGGCAGCTTTTGCCGCTTTGCACGCTAGTGGATATTGTATAGGTGATGTCAACGAGTCAAATATACTCGTCAGTGACACCGCACTAGTGACTTTGATAGACACAGACTCTTTCCAAGTACTCGACCCCAACAGCAATGTTGTTTATCGCTGCCCAGTCGGAAAACCAGAGTTTACGCCACCAGAACTACAGAATAAAACTTTTGCTCAACACGATCGCGAAATTTCTCACGATTTATTTGGGTTAGCAGTGCTGGTATTCCAACTCTTAATGGAAGGCACTCACCCATTTTCGGGGATTTTTCAAGGCTCTATTGAGCCACCGCCCTACGAAGCCCGCATTGCATCGGGGCATTTCACTTATAGCCAAAAGCGGTACGTACCCTACCTACCTACCCCCATTGCACCCCCTTGGGAAATTCTTCATCCCAGCCTACAAGAACTATTTGTCCGTTGTTTTGAAGACGGTCACAACAACCCACAGTTGCGTCCCAATGCCCAGACTTGGCTCTCAGCTATCGCTGAAGCCGAAGATTCTTTAATTACCTGCACCACAAATCCCCAGCATCGCTACAACAACCACATGCGTAGCTGTCCGTGGTGTGAACGTACCGTGCGATTAGGCGGACGCGACCCCTTCCCATCACATCGGGCCATAGAAGCGAGAGAACATCTCCAACCGCGAATCAAAGCCAAAAAGCGCTACACCCAGACACCGCATTTTCCCCAGCGCAGTATGTCACCGCACTTAGGTAATTATTGGCAGCCAGTAATTACCCCAAGTGGTTCATCTTATAAACGTTCCAAGAAGTCAAAATTGTACCCGGTTATTTGTTGTTTACTGGGTTTCGGTTTATTGGGATATGCCGACGTAATGATTAAATTTACTCAGCCGTTGGTTTCCCAAAATTCTTACACTCAACAAACATTAAAGTCTCGCCAGACAATTAATAAACTCAGCTTCGCTGATTACTATCAGCAGAGTCAAACTGCTTACAAAGACCGAGATTACGAAAAAGCAATTGCCAGCTTAACCGGAGCAATTGAACAACAACCAACACATACCACAGCAATTGTAAATCGGGGCAATGCCCGCTATAACCTCAAAGACTACGAAGGAGCAGTTACAGATTATAGTCAAGCTCTTAAAATCAATCCCAATCAAACCAAAGCCCTTGTGAATCGGGGTAATGCCCGCTATATGCTCGCCGAATATAGCAACGATCCTGATACAGAGTATAACCTAGCGATCGCAGACTATAATCGAGCTATCGGTCTGGATAAGAACGAAATTGAAGCTTATATCAGACGAGGGATTGTCCGCACCCAAATGGCTAAATATAGCGGTGAATCTCAACAAGCTTACAAAAGAGCGATCGCAGATTTCACTCAGGTTATAAAACGTAATGTATCGAAAGCAGAAGCTTATTTTCAGCGAGGTGTTGTCTATTATCAAATTGCTCAATATAGCAGCAATTATGAACAAGAATACAATCAAGCGATCGCTGACTTTAACCAAGCATTAACCCTAAGCCCTAAATTAGCAAAAGTATATCTCAAACGAGGTATGGTTCGTTATGAACTAGCACAATATGGTGGTAGTGAATCTAACAAAAATCAGGCGAAAGCGATCGAAGATGTACAGGCATCTGCCAAAATGTTTCTTGAGCAAGATGATATGGATAATTATCAGCAAGCACTCAGTAACTTATGTGTAGTCGTAGAAAACAAATGCGATCCTTTATTTCAAAGCTCAAGTAATTTGGAAAAAACTAACTAAAAACAAGTAAGTTTTTTTACTCGCATATCATCGGTTTTGATTGGAGCAATCAAGCCTAACTAGGGTTAGCATCATCTAGCCCTAGTTATTTATTTGGTAACATTTTTATTTAATTAAGTAATTTATCGAAATAGAATTCAGGAGTCAGGAGCCAGAATGGGCTAAACCTTAGCTATCCGCTAACATAATGAATTTTGTGCGACTGGTGGATGAATCCACTGATTCATTCTGACTCCTGAATTCTGACTTCTGAATTCTTCTTCAATCTCATGTTTATAGATATTCATAGAGCTTTTATATAGAAAAGATGTTAATTTATCTTTCCTTTATAATTTCGGGGGAAATTACAGTTAGATTGTTGACGGAGAAAAACAAATTAGAAATCAATTTTTCTCTATCTAAGTGCATCCTCTTCATGTCGAAAAGTCAAATAATAATATCCCTACAAATCTCCGAGGTAATTGCATGAAAGCGGTGATTTTGGCTGGAGGTCTTGGTACACGCCTCAGTGAAGAAACTAGTATCAGACCCAAGCCGATGGTTGAGATTGGTGGTAAGCCAATTCTCTGGCACATAATGAAGACTTACTCCGCCCACGGCATTAATGACTTCATAATTTGTTGCGGTTACAAAGGTTACATAATTAAGGAGTATTTTGCTAACTACTTCTTACACATGTCAGATGTTACCTTTGATATGCGATTTAACCAGATGAACGTGCATTCTGGTTATGCAGAACCCTGGCGTGTTACCTTAGTCAATACGGGTGATAATACCATGACAGGTGGACGCTTAAAGCGAATCAGGGAACATCTTGGTAATGAGACCTTTTGCTTTACTTATGGTGATGGTGTAAGTAATATTAATATCACCGAGCTAGTGAAGTTTCACAAAGAACAAAATACATTAGGAACACTCACAGCTGTTCAACCAGCCGGACGTTTTGGAGCCATTTCCTTGGGATATGAGCAAACTAAAATTACCAGCTTTCGGGAAAAACCTGAAGGTGATGGAGCTTGGATTAATGGCGGTTATTTTGTGTTAGAACCAGAAGTAATCAATTTGATTGCTGATGACTCTACAGTATGGGAGCAAGAGCCATTAGAAAAGTTAGCTGATATGGAACAACTATCTGCTTTCAAACATGATGGTTTTTGGCAACCGATGGATACTTTACGCGATAAAAACTATCTAGAGGGGCTATGGAAAAGCAGTCAGGCTCCTTGGAAGGCATGGTAGAAAGAAAGTCAGAAGTCAGAAGTCAGGAGTCAGAAGTCAGAATTCAGAAGTTAAATGACAAATGACAAATGACTAATGACTAATGACTAATGACAAATAAATTTACTGTAATTTTAAGTGCGATAATACTAATGTATGATTTTGCGATTATAGGTGGGGGAATAGTTGGACTCTCTACAGCATTGGCTTTAGGAAAACGCTATCCCAATGCGCGTATTTTAGTACTAGAAAAAGAGAGTCAATGGGCATTTCACCAAACCGGCAATAATAGCGGGGTAATTCATTCTGGTATTTACTACAAGCCAGGGAGTTTCAAAGCTAAATTTTGTCGTGATGGTTCTCGCTCTATGGTAGAGTTTTGCCAAGAGCATGGAATAGAACATGAAGTTTGTGGTAAAGTCATTGTTGCAACAGAAGAACAAGAACTACCACGTCTAGAAAATCTCTACCAACGCGGCTTAGACAATGGTATAGAAGTTAAGAGAATCAGCCCCGAAGAAGTCAGAGAAATTGAACCTCACGTAAAATGCGTAGGTGGGCTTCGGGTATTCTCAACTGGGATTGTTAATTACAAGCAAGTTTGTTTGAAATATGCCCAGCTAATTCAACAGCAGGGTGGAGATTTGCATCTCAATACAAAAGTTCTGAAAATCTCCCCAAGTGGTAAAAATCAGGTACTAGAAACAAACAAAGGTAACTTTGCAACCCGCTTTGTAATTAATTGTACGGGATTGCATAGCGATCGCACCGCCAAATTAGGTAAAGTTGAACCTCAAGCCAAAATCGTCCCATTTCGGGGAGAATACTACGAACTCACCCCAGAAAAACGCTATCTCGTCAAGACACTAATTTATCCAGTTCCCAATCCCGATTTTCCCTTCCTGGGTGTCCACTTTACCCGGATGATTGATGGTAGCGTTCACGCAGGGCCAAACGCGGTTCTATCCCTCAAACGCGAAGGTTACAAAAAAACCGACTTTGATTTACGAGATTTCCTTGAAGTCGTCACCTATCCAGGTTTCTGGAAATTGGCAGCAAAACACGCTGATGAAGGCATCCAAGAAATCATTCGTTCCTTTAGTAAAGCAGCCTTCACCAGAAGTTTGCAAAAACTAATTCCCGAAGTCCAAGCAGAAGACTTAGTTCCCACCCACGCAGGAGTTCGCGCTCAAGCTTTAATGAACGACGGCAAACTTGTGGACGACTTTTTGATTGTTTCCGGTCAAAACTCCATCCATGTTTGCAATGCTCCTTCTCCAGCTGCCACATCTTCTCTAGAAATCGGCAAAGCGCTCGTAGCAGAAATTCCCCAACCCTCGCATCTAGATATTGCAGTAACTGCATAGATAACATTGTTATTACTTCCGGGCTGCTGAATAAAAGGATGAATCTTGTATAGTGGGCATCTTTTCCAGCCTGGAAATATAAGAGACGGGTAAGATACCTATCTCACAAGAAAAAAGTGTAGTGCATCAATTAAGAACCGCTATAGAGTGCTGTTACCCAATAGGTAAGTCGGCAAACTATGTAATGACTGTTAGCCGAGTTATATATAGCGTTTCTGGGTTGAGTCCAATGACCTAACCCCCAACCCCTTCCCTACAAGGGAATGGGAGCAAGATTCAAAGCCTCTCTCCTCTTAGGAGAGAGGTTTAGAGAGAGGTCAAATTATTGCATACAAACGAAAAATATAGCGGTTCCCTCTTGGATGCAACACCCTTTAGGACGCACATCTGTGCATCCCTACTAAACGAAAAATTTAACTCATCAATACAAAGGCGTTAACCACAATGAAAATATTAGTAACTGGAACAGAAGGCTATCTAGGTTCATTATTACCGCCTCTGTTAATTGAACGTGGACATGAAGTTATCGGTCTAGATACCGGCTTCTATAAAGTTGGTTGGCTATACAACGCTAATGGGGTAACACCTAAAACCCTTAACAAAGATATCCGCAACATCACCCCTGACGATTTGGAAGGTGTTGAAGCAATAGTTCACATGGCGGAACTTTCCAACGACCCAGCCGGACAATTAGCACCCAATATTACCTACGAAATAAATCATATAGGTTCAGTTCGTCTCGCTAGCCTAGCTAAAGCTATGGGTGTGCGTCGTTTTGTATATATGTCTTCGTGCAGTGTCTACGGTGTTGCTACCGCAGGTGATGTCACAGAAGAATCCCCAATTAATCCTCAAACAGCCTACGCAGAGTGCAAAACTTTGGTAGAACGGGATGTCACACCACTAGCTGACGATGACTTCTCTCCCACCTTTATGCGGAATGCCACAGCCTTTGGTGCTTCTCCCAGAATGCGCTTTGATATTGTTTTAAACAACTTAGCTGGGTTGGCATGGACTAGCAAACAAATCAAAATGACCAGTGATGGTACGCCTTGGCGGCCATTAGTCCACGCACTGGATATTTGCAAAGCAATAGTCTGTGCTTTAGAAGCACCACGGGATATTGTACATAACCAAATCTTCAACGTGGGAGACACAGCAAACAACTATCGTGTCAAAGAAATCGCAGAAATTATTGCTGACATTTTCCCAGATTGTAAATTGTCCTTTGGTGACAACGGCTCAGATAACCGCAGCTATCGGGTATCCTTCGAGAAAATCAACACAATTCTCCCCGGATTTAAATGTGATTGGAATGCCCGACTTGGTGCCCAGCAGCTATTTGATTTATTTAGCCAAATAGATATGGCTGAAGACACTTTCTTATTTAGAGGATTTACTCGCTTAAAACAGCTAGAGTATCTAATCCGCACCGAGCAGATTGACAAAGATTTCTTCTGGAATAAAAAGTAGATAGAGTTGCCTATCAGCAAAGAAGAAATAATCTAAGTTTCCGAATCAACAATATTTGGTTCGGACTTATTTCATCCATCAAATTATTTGTAATCAGTGAGTTGAAATTTATGGCGAACGCAAAATGTCGTTTTAGTGGTCAACCTCTGCACCAAACCTTTATTGATTTAGGAATGTCACCTTTAGCCAATGCTTATCTGACAGCAGAACAGCTAAATCATGCCGAAAAATTTTATCCACTCCATGCTTATGTTTCTGAAGACAATCTTTTAGTTCAATTAGAACAATTTGAAACTCCCGATCATATTTTTAGCGATTATGCTTACTTTTCTTCTTACTCAGTAAGTTGGCTAAAACACGTTAAAGCTTACACCGATATGATGGTAAATAAATTTGGCTTTAATCATCATAATCAAATTATTGAGATTGCCAGCAACGATGGCTACCTACTGCAATATTTTGTAGAAAAGGGAATCCCAGTTTTAGGAATAGAACCAGCCGCAAATATAGCTAAGATAGCTCAAGATAGAGGTATTCCTAGTATCAACAAGTTTTTTGGGGTTGAGACTGCCAAAGAACTTGTGATACAAGGAAAACTAGCCGATCTTTTGATAGGCAATAATGTTTTAGCTCATGTACCAGATTTAAATGATTTCATAGCTGGAATGAAACTCATCCTCAAACCGAATGGTATTTTGACGATGGAGTTTCCTCACATTTTGCAATTGATTCAAGAAAATCAATTTGATACTATTTATCACGAGCATTTTTCTTACTTCTCATTTCTGACTATCGAAAAGATTTTTGCAGCACACAATTTGCAACTTTTTGATGTGGAAGAATTATCAACTCATGGCGGTTCACTAAGAATTTATGCCAAACATGACGATGCTGATAGTCCTGATATTAGTGACCGAATTAGCCATCTAAAAGTAAAAGAAATTGCTGCTGGACTGCATCGGATAGAGACTTATATTACATTTGGCGAAAAAGTCAAACAAACAAAGCATAAGCTATTAAATTTCCTTTTGAGTGCAAAAGCAGAAGGGAAATCAATTGTTGGTTATGGCGCACCAGCCAAAGGCAATACATTGCTTAATTACTGTGGGATTGGGAAAGATTTTATTGATTACACAGTCGATTGCAACCCTTACAAACAAGACTTATTTTTGCCTGGGACTCATATTCCCATCTTTGAACCAGACACAATCCGCGAAACTAAACCAGATTATGTCCTAATTTTACCTTGGAATCTCAAAGAGGAAATTATGGAGCAAATGGCATTTATTGGCGAGTGGGGTGGACAGTTTGTTGTACCAATTCCTGAAGTAAAAATCTATCCGTCTCCTATTCCGGATAGGCTTTTAATAGCGTCGTAATTACTAAATATAACCCAAAAAGCGCCTTTTATTACTATTTTATTGTTTTCAATATGAGCATAGAGAATAGGTAAAAAGTAATTAAAAGGCGTAGTTTCATAAAGCTTTTGTTACCAAATATCAAAAAATCAACTTAAAAGCAGCTTGTTAATAAACAAGCTGTTGTTAATAGCCTTTTAACTATAGCTTTAAGCTTAATATGAATAAACTCCTGACTATTGCCATACCCACTTATAATCGTGCCGGATTACTTGATAAACAGCTAACATGGTTAGCTAAAGCTATCAAAGGTTTTGAAGATGAATGTGAGATTTTAGTGTCCGATAATTGTTCAACAGATAATACTCAAGAGGTAATCCAAAAATGGCAAGCGATACTTAACAATATTACATTTAAATCAAATAAGAATCTAAAGAATTTAGGCGTAGTTAAAAATATTATGTATTGCCTAAAGTCTACAACAACAAAATATGTTTGGACAATTGGCGATGATGACCCAATTCAAGATAGAGCAATTGCTTATGTGATTAGCAAACTCAGACAACACGAAGATTTATCATTATTGTTCCTCAACTTTTCTGGTCGTAACCAAATTACTGGTGAACCAGTTCATCCACCAAAAATAGTTGGAAATCGCTGGTTTGATGTTGATAGTGAAGATGCTAAGGGTGATGGTAAAGCCATATTTGAACATTGTTTTTCAAAAAGTGTCGGTGCAGTCATTTTTCTGACTGCTACAGTCTATCGCACTGACTTAGTAAAACGCGCTCTACAAGATTGGCAAGATGCTGAGAATAACTGGATATCTTTAGCATATTTAGCCGGATATTGTGCTGCTAATGGGAGTGTAATTGTCACTAAAGAGACTTTTTTAGAATGTATTGTTGGTGTCAGTTATTGGCAGAAAGAACCACAATCAGCACTGTTAATGCAATACAAACACATCCCCGAAGTGATTTTGAAATTAGAGCAAAGTGGATATTCTAAGCAATTTTGTAGACGGATGCTTTTGCAGAATGGTAAAGAAGTCAACTTAAAAGTTTTCTTGGGTGCTTTAAGAAGATGGCCGATGTCCGCCATCAAAACAGTAGTTCCATTTTTGGCTTTAGTCAGCTTATGTGCTTTTGATGTGATGGTTTCTAAAGAATTCGGTTTAGCAGAATCAAGCGAAATATCTACTGAAGAAGTACGTACCTATAAGCCATAAACTACCTAATTACTAACAACTATATATCAATCAGAGAAGGATTTGCGCCATGTTCAACGCGATTAAACGCAAAATAACTACACTCTCATCTGACTTTGAATATTACCTAGCTCGTTGGAAGCATAGCAAAAATCTGCCAGCATTAGCAGGAAGCGATCGCAACATCCTTAAGACTCTCAAAAAAGATGGTGTTTGCGTCACCAATTTGGCAGATTTAGGGTTCGACTCTAGCTCCGAACTGCTCAAAGCTGCTCACCATCAATTGCTTCAGATGGAAAATCCCACCAATGAGCATCTAGATGAAAGGTTGCCACAAATTTATACAGTTACAGGTTTACCAGAATTTTATGCCTGGGGGGTAGAGAAAAGACTACTCAACATCATCGAAAATTATATCGGTCTTCCAATTGCTTTTCATGGTGTACATTTACGCAAAGATTTCAAGAGCAAATATCAGTTTGGGACACTACTATGGCATAGTGATGCAGAAGACCGACGGATTATCAAAATCATTATTTACTTGAATGATGTAGAAGAAAAAACTGGGCCTTTTCAATACATCCCCCGCTCTCTAACTTCCTTATTTAGTTGGAATTATTTTCGACTTTACTACAAACTTTGGAAGTCAGGCTATATGGGTATCGACGATGAACAAGTAAAACCAGTCATCCCCAAATCAGCTTGGAAATCCTGCCCAGGCCCAGCAGGTACGGTCATTATTGTAGATACGAAAAATGCTTTACATCACGGCACAGTTCGTACAGAAGACCGGTCAACACTATTCTTTTGTTACACCGCCAATCCTCCTGAACGGCCAGACCTCTGCACCCAATACTGGGATGATACTTATCCCAGAGTAGAGTTACATTCTGCATCTGATGCAGTTAAAGTTTCGAATTAAAAACGTAAATTTAATTAACCGCAGAGGCGCAGAGAACACAGAGAAAGAGAATTAGCTTCATGTAAAGGTAGAAATAAGGGTTTATGTGTCAATTTAAAAATACCAGAAAACCAAATTTGTAGGTTTATAACTGACACAAAATATCTCTCAAACTCTCATATCTCCGTGCCCTCTGCGTCTCTGTGGTTCGTTAAGCAGTTAGCAAGTATCAACATTCATCTCAAAGGAATCATAATGATTTTCACCGCAACCGAACTCAAAGACGCATTCATTATTGACTTAGAAGAAAAGCCAGACCACCGAGGTTTTTTTGCTCGGTCTTTCTGCGCTCAAGAATTTGAAGCCCACGGATTAAAGCCAACAGTTGCCCAATGTAACCTGTCTTTTAACTACAAAAAAGGCACTATCCGGGGAATGCACTATCAAATTCTGCCAGCAGCAGAAACAAAACTAATTCGCTGTACTAAAGGCGCTATTTATGACGTAATTATTGATATGCGTCCTGAATCTCCTAGCTTTTTATCCCACATTGGGGTGGAACTAACACCAGAAAACCGCCGCGCTTTGTATGTTCCAGAAATGTTTGCTCACGGCTATCAAGCACTTACAGATGAGACGGAAGTTGTATATCAAGTAGGCGAATTTTACACGCCAGGGTATGAAAGAGGTTTACGCTATGATGACCCATTCTTTGCCATTGATTGGCCTCTAGATGTGACTGAAATATCTGAGAAAGATTTGAGTTGGCCTTTGTTGAGAATGATGACTGTTGGCGGTACTTCTAGATAAATATAGGGGTATTAAATGGTTCGTAAAATTATTTTTAACGAACCGCAAAGAACGCAAAGCAAAGAAAGAAAGAAAGAAAGAAATTAGAATTGATGTAGATACAACTATCAATTACTAATTAAATTTTGAGGTATTAAGTTAATGAAATAAGGTAGAAATAAATGTCAAATAAGATTCTATCTCGTATCGCTAATACTATATCTTTTGTTTCCAACAAAGTTCAAGCTCGGATTAATTACGCGAAAACATTACAGGTTGTTTCTCTAAAACCGAAACAGCCTTCTAAGGGGAATGTACTTCTTTCTTATCGGATTGAGCCATTTCTCTTAAAACCTGGTCAGCCAATGCCTAATGACCATACTTGGTACTGGGAAGTTTGGCAAATAGCCCAAACTTTTTTAGACTTGGGCTATAACGTTGATGTTATCCAGTTCCACAATGATAAATTCGTTCCGCAAAAGCACTACGCATTTTTCATTGATATCCGTCATCGGATGGAAGCACTTGCACCAAAACTCAATAAAGATTGCATCAAAATTTTCCATGTTGACATTGCAAATATGGTGTTTCGCAATGCAGCCGAATGCAACAGGCTTTTAGAAGTACAACAGCGCAAAGGTGTAACTTTAAAACCACAGAGATTTGAAGTTCCTAACTTGGGAATTGAGTATGCCGATTGTGCTATTGTGTTGGGTAACGATTTCACAACTGATACATTCAAGTATGCCAACAAACCGATGTATCGTATCCCAATTTCTTCGCCTGTTGTTTATCCCTATCCTGACAAGAAAGATTTTGAAGCGGTAAGAAAACGTTTTCTGTGGTTTGGTGGTAGTGCTTTAGTCCTTAAAGGATTAGATTTAGTTTTAGATGCCTTTGCCCAAATGCCGGAATACCATTTAACAGTTTGTGGCCCGGTAAGTAATGACAAAGAATTTGAACAAGCTTTCTATAAAGAACTGTACGAAACACCTAACATTCACACTTATGGGTGGATTGATGTTAGTAGCCCTGACTTTATAGAGGTTACAAATAACTGCCTAGGGCTGGTTTATCCTTCCGTTTCTGAAGGACAGTCAGGAGCGGTAATTAGTTGCTTACAAGCTGGGTTAATTCCCATTTTAAGCTACGAATCTGGTGTTGATGTTCACAATTTTGGTGTGATTTTTGATAACCTTTCCCTTGAAGAAATTAAGGAAAAAGTTAGAAGTATTTCTAATTTGCCTGTTGAAAATCTACAGATGATGTCTCTGAAGGCTTGGGAATATGCAAGAGCAAATCATACCAAAGAAAAGTTTGCCCAAGTTTACAGAAATGTTGTGGAGCAAATTATCGAAAATCACAGCCAGAAAAAACATACTGCTTCCACATCATCTAGCAAACAACCAGTTACTAGCAATCGCTAATTTTAATTCCAATGAAAATGTACTTAATATTTAGCTGTAAAAAATCATTAAGTGCAAGTTTATAGAGAATTTGTATCACAACCAACAGTTCCAAAAAGGAGTTTAGTTCATGATTATTATCGATCGCGCCTTACAAGCCCGTGCAGCAGCAGGAAATCCTATCAAGGTGGGAATGATTGGTGCTGGTTTTATGGGTCGAGGAATTGCCAACCAAATTGTCAATTCAGTGCCAGGAATGGAGTTAGTTGCTATCTCCAATCGCAAGATTGATGCAGCTAAACAAGCTTATTCGGAAGCAGGAATTGAAGATATTCAAGTTGTTGCAACTGTCAGCGAATTAGAAGATGCGATCGCAAACGGTAAGTATGCAGTCACAGAAGACGCTAAGTTACTGTGTCGGGCTGAGGGCATCGAGGCCATAATCGAAGTCACAGGTGCAGTGGAATTTGGCGCTCACATCGTAATGGAAGCGATCGCTCATTGCAAACATGTGATCATGATGAATGCCGAACTCGACGGCACCATTGGCCCCATCCTCAAAGTCTATGCTGACAAAGCAGGTGTCATTCTCAGTGCCTGTGATGGCGATCAGCCAGGGGTGCAAATGAACCTCTACCGCTTTGTAAAAAGCATTGGTTTAACTCCCTTATTGTGCGGTAACATTAAAGGACTCCAAGACCCCTATCGCAATCCCACCACCCAGGAAGGATTTGCTAAACGTTGGGGTCAAAAGCCCCACATGGTGGCTAGCTTCGCTGACGGAACCAAAATTTCCTTTGAGCAAGCGATCGTTGCCAATGCCACAGGGATGAAAGTCGCCAAACGGGGAATGTTGGGATATGACTTCAACGGTTATGTCGAGGAAATGACCCATTTATATGATGTTGAACAACTCAAAGAACTGGGTGGTATTGTCGATTATGTAGTTGGAGCAAAACCAGGCCCAGGCGTATATGTATTTGCCACTCACGACGACCCCAAGCAACGCCACTATCTCAACTTATACAAATTAGGCGAAGGCCCACTTTACAGCTTCTATACTCCTTATCACCTCTGTCATTTTGAAGTTCCCTTGTCTGTAGCGCGTGCTGTCCTCTTCGGTGATGCCGTTATGTCTCCGCTAGCAGGCCCATTAGTAGATGTTGTCACCACCGCCAAAATCGACCTGAAAGCTGGAGAAACCCTAGATGGCATCGGTTACTACATGACCTACGGACAATGTGAGAATTCCAATATCGTCCAACAGCAAAATCTCCTACCAATTGGTTTAGCTGAAGGATGTCGCCTGAAACGGGATATTTCTAAGGATCAAGTCCTCACTTATGAGGATGTAGAATTACCTGAAGGCAGACTCTGCGACCAACTAAGAACTGAGCAAAACAATTATTTCGCCCCAGAAAAAATCTTGGTAGCAGTTGGGTAATATCGATTCCAAAAATATTTGCGACAAATAAATTGGCTGTAAGGGTGTACAGCTAGCTGTACACCTCTAATACGTTTCGGATCAGATCCCCCCGCCTGCGGCGACCCTCTTTTTAAGGGGGTAAAAATTACAAAAAGCCCCCCTTTTTAAGTGGGGTTGGGGGGATCTCCGAAGCCCTACCAACATATTTCTCGCCAGAATTTCGTCAAGAGGATAGGAAGCTATACTGCGGGACACTAAAGTTGTTGATAATAACTTGCTGGGGAGCCTTGAAACAAACCCGATCAAAACTTTAGGTCAAATTCATGAAAATTGCTCTAGTCCACGATTATTTAACCCAGCGAGGTGGGGCAGAGCGTGTATTTGAACTGCTTTGTAAGCGTTATCCTGAAGCAGACATTTTCACATCTCTGTACGATCCTCAAAAAACTATTGATCTAGGCGATCGCATCGTTAACACAACCTTCTTACAAAAAATCCCTGGTGCAGCAAAGTATTTCAGGTCAATGGCTCCTCTATACTTTCCTGCCTTTCGCTCCTTGGATCTGCAAGACTACGATCTAATTATTAGCAGTAGCACCAGCTTCGCCAAAGCAGTACGAAAAAACCCCAACGCCCGCCACATTTGCTTTTGCCATAATGTCACCCGTTTCTTATGGGATACAGCAACCTATTTAAGAGAGTACGGAGACTATAGATATTTTGCACCTTTAATCGAACAAGTATTTCAAGTAATGAGAAAGGTAGACCTGAAATATGCACAGGAACCTGACCTTTACATTGCTAATTCTAGTGTTGTTGCCCGCCGTATTGAAAGTATTTATGGCAAAAAGGCAATGATGGTAAACTATCCAATTGATACTAGTAAATTTGTTTTTTCCGATATAAAAGATGAATATTATCTGGCTTCAGCCCGGATGATTAGCTATAAACGCCTTGATATAATAGTCGAAGCTTTTAACTGGCTAGGATGGCACTTATTAATATCAGGTGACGGGCCAGAACTAGAACGGTTAAAATCCAAAGCATTAAAAAATATTGTGTTCTTGGGACACGTAAGTGATAGAACCCGCAAAGACTTGTTTTCCAAAGCCAAGTCTATTATTGTCGCAGCCTTAGAAGATTATGGGTTAGTTCCAGTAGAGGCTAATGCTAGTGGCACACCAGTCATAGCTTATGGAGCAGGCGGAGTAATAGATACTCAAATACCAGGTGAAACAGGAGTCTTTTTCAAAAGACAAACACCCGAATCTCTACAAATTGCATTACAAGAAGCCAATGGCATCTCTTGGGATTACGATCGCATCCGTAATCATGCAGTAGCAAACTTTTCAGAGAATGCCTTCTTTGGGAAAGTTGAGCAAATTATTAACCAGGCTTGTGGCGAGCATCAAATATTCATTTGATTTTGGAATCTCTTGACACTATAAGATTACCTATTATTTTATATCTCGTCCTCGGCGGGTTGTTAAAAAATAGGTACTCCTTGGGATATCTCTTAGCGTAAGTCTTGAAGACAAGGATAATAAAAGTGGTTCAAACTAGTCTAAATCCTCAAATAAATCCAGCCTCTGAAACTGAACCAAGTTACGGACAATTGTTTGCCGTATTTGTGCGAAGATTTCCTTGGTTTTTAGCAGTATTAATTAGTTCTATTGCTATAGCAGGCATCGTAACTTTAAAAACTAAACCGACTTATAAAAGTTCAATGCAACTGCTAGTAGAATCTAACTATCAAGGTAAAAAAGAAGGAGCAGGGGTAGATAGCCAGTTTACCGACTCTAATATTGTCATAGATACAGCAACTCAGCTTAACTTGATGCAGAGTTCTGGACTTATCCAAAAAGCAGTTGATAAACTTCAGTCTGATTATCCAGATATCAGTACAGGTGAAATTAAAGCTTCTTTAGTCTTAACTCAATTGAGAAGCAAAGAAGATAATGTCGCTACAAAAATCTTTCAAGTCGAATACACTGCTGGAGATCCAGAAAAGACACAAAAAGTTCTGGGCGCAATTCGACAAGTTTATCTGGAATATAACAAACAACAGCAGACTTCGCGGTTACAAAAAGGTCTGCAAATTATTAGGGAACAGTTAAGTAAAGCCAGTGAAGAAGTAAACGCATCTGAAACTAATTTACAAAGGTTTCGCAGAAATCAGAACTTAATTGATCCAGAGTCACAGGCCAAAGCGATTGAGACAGCTTTGAATAATATTGCTCAAGAAAGACAGACAACTCGCGCTCAGTATGGCGAAGCCTTAGCACGCCAAAAATCTTTGGAAGAACAACTTAACCGTTCTCCTCAAAATGCTTTAGTTGCTTCTCGTCTGAGTCAGTCTACTCGCTATCAAGGCTTACTAAACGAAATCCAAAAAAGCGAATTGGCACTAGCACAAGAACGCTTACGCTTTACAGATCAGACTCCAAGTGTGCAAAAGCTCAAAGAACAGCTTCAGGGACAGAAGGAATTATTGCAACAAGAAGTAGGAAGAACTTTAGGCGAAAAGTCTGCTAGTGCATTCACATCTGGAGACTCTCTTCTTGAAAAAGGACAACTTGGGCAAATTGATCTTAGCCTTGCTGGTCAGCTAGTAGAAACGCAGACAACTATAGTTGCTTTAACTGCCCGCGATCAAAGTTTAGCTCAGAAAGAAAACGAGCTACGTTTGGAAATCAAACGCTTCCCGCCTCTTTTGGCTTATTACAATCGGATGCTACCGCAGTTGCAATTTAGTCGTGAAAGATTAGAGCAGCTTTTAAGAGCAGAACAGCAATTGCGGCAAGAACTTTCCAAGGGTGGATTTAATTGGGAAGTGGTAGAAGATCCCCAAAAAGGCGCACAATTAGGCCCCAATCTCCAACAGAACTTGCTGTTAGGTGCTGTGGTTGGGTTGATGTTAGGAGGCATTGCTGCCTTTATTCGAGATTCGGCTGATGATGCGGTTCATACCACTGCTGAGTTAGAGAAGCAAATGGCTCTACCTTTGTTAGGAACAACCCCCAAGTTGCCGCCAGCTAAACCCAGAGAATCAATGATTAAATTGCCCTTTGGCAAGCCAGAAGTTCTCGCCCCTTGGACAATTCAGGTATTGCAATCTCCACCGCGTTGGGAATCGCTGGATCTGATTTACAAAAACATTGAACTTTTAAATACTGTTGCTAACTTAAAATCTTTGATGATTACCTCAGCTTTACCAGATGAGGGTAAGTCAGCTTTGGCGTTAGGTTTAGCGATGAGTGCTGCCCGTTTACACAAAAGGGTATTACTAATTGATGCCAACTTACGCGATCCCAGCCTGCACCACCAACTGAATCTTCCTAATGAACAGGGGCTTTCAACTCTACTAGCGAGTGATGCAAGTCTACCCAGCCAGATTAGTCTTCAATACGCAGGTTCCGCCTACATCGATATTTTAACTGCTGGGCCCAAACCTGCTGACCCAGCTAATCTGTTGAGTTCTCCCCGAATGATGCAATTGATGGCAGCTTTTGAGGAAAACTATGATTTGGTACTCATAGATGCTCCCCCAGTTCTTGGTTTGGTGGATGCCATGCTTACTGCATCATCTTGTCGTAGCGTGGTCATGGTGGCAAGCATTGGTATTGTGACACGAAGCCAGTTGACTCAGGCTACAGCAATGCTAAGTAAGTTAAACCTGATTGGGGTTGTAGCTAATGGGGTATCAAACTCTAGCAGTAATTACGTACCTTATATCAAACAACAGCAATTGGCTCTACGCCAAGCTGTAGAAAAGTAGCTAGTACGGCTACGATTGATCCCTGACTTCTTTATATTAAGTCGGGAATCTAAATTAGTTTAAATGCAACATATGGTAGGGTAGCACATCTGTGCTACCCTACTTTTTTATGAACAAATTTAATTTTATTGCTATCAGGAAAATTTTAGTATATTTATGCGATCTTTATGGGTTTTCAGAGAAATTACTGGCTCTTTAAAGAGTAAATAAAGAATTTATTTGAGCGATCGCTATTCCTAAATAGTCTTATATTCTAGAGATCAAAGCACTTCACAAAGGCTAGAAGATAAGAGCAGACTGGTTTTGGTAAATTTATCGATACAAGAAACACCTCAGTGCAATTAAACGTAGATATAAATTTATGGGTAATTTCCCTCTACATATTTCTACTTTCAGTAGTTACCGGAAAATACCGATTACCCATGAATATTGATAGTAACGTTGATTTGTAAACCTCTACACCAGCAAACTTCTGGACGATATGTACTTGGCTGAGTGGCAAATAGCAATAACATATTTTGCCCTCAATTATCTCCAATTTTTTGGACTTACAACAAGATTCGGATTTGGGTCTTTGGCATTGATAGCCTTTGATAACGCCTCAGTAATTCACTCCTGTATAAACCCAAAGACATTATGACAGCTTCAATAATTCCATCTCTAGAGAATTTATATGATGTAACCCAGGAACACCAAGATAATCGTGGGTACTGCACACTCCTGTGGCGGCGGGGTCAGTTGTTGGTGAAGCAGCCTGGACAAGTGAAACAACCATATCTGCCTGCATTAGATAGTAAGCGATCGCTAGTAGAATGCTTACAACATTCTCCAGTAAGTTTGGTAAGCATAGATCCAAAGCTGGGTGAGACTTTGCTGAAGTTTTGGGCAGATGCGTGTCAAGAAGCTCAAAAACCAATATTCCTAAGCATACCTGCTGGCAATAAACCTTTTAATCAACCCTGGAGACAATTGCAGCGATTAATTGATTGGATTGCTGCTTTAGTATTGCTGCTATTAGTAAGTCCAGTCATGTTGGGATTGATGGCATTAATGCAGGTTTACTCACCAGGATCGCTTTTTTGTCGTGAATGGCGTGTTGGAGAACGGGGTAAACTCTTTCAAGCAATGAAATTTTGTACGCACAATATCACACCACTAGCGTATTGGATGGGTAAATATAATCTCGACAATCTGCCCCAGTTATTTAACGTGCTGCGCGGTGACATGAGTTTGACTGGATCTCATGGTTGGACTTTAGAAGATGCAGTACAGCTAAATAAACTACCAGAAATTAAACCTTCTTGGGAACTAGAAGCACAGTCTCACCTCTTACATCTAGATAGCCAAACCCTGTAATACATCTGTGCGGTAATTGATGATTTCATCTACCGCACCGAGACTAACGCAAAAATTGCTTACGTAGCAATACAGTTCAGTTAAGCATTTCTTCCTTCTCTTCCTCTGTGTTCTCTGCGCCTCTGCGGTAGCCTGCGGCAAGCCGAAGCGTCTACGTTCAAAAAAAGAATTAACCCTTAACTCCCCAATATCGATCCATAGCAGTCTATCTACCTTCCCAAACTATTATTATAAAATCAATGAATTCTCAACTCCCTCAAAAATTCCGTAGTCTGCTCAAAGCTTCCAGCTTTTGGCAAGACAACTATTTGATATTGCGAGAATTTAAACACTTTCGCAAAATAGTAATTTTAGCTCTGACATTCTCAATTTTAGCAGCAACCTTTGAAGGAGTAAGCATTGGTTTTTTACTCTCATTCTTACAAAGCTTAACTAGTCCAAATGCTCAACCTGTCCAAACAGGAATAGAATGGTTTGATACTTTAGTTTTAGGATCTAAGTCATCATCAATTAACCGTCTATACCGCATATCCTCACTGATATTATTAAGTACTTGGTTACGTGTCGCTTTCAATTATTTTGGACTAGTTTATACTGAATTATCCCAACTGCATTTTGGCGATCGCTTACGCAAGCAAATTTTTGAACAATTACAATCCTTATCGTTAAGTTACTTTGCCAAAACTCGTTCTGGTGAACTAATTAACACAATAACCACAGAAATCGAAAAAATTAGACAGGGTTTTAGTGGTGCAGCATTTTTAGTAACTAGAGGAATAACAACTCTTGTCTACTTAATCTCAATGTTTTTGATATCATGGCAACTAACTATAATTTCAGCGTTACTATTTACACTGTTAGGTGTAGGGTTATCTAATCTGAATGCCAGAGTTAGAGAATCCAGTTTTGGCATGACAACTGCTAATGCTAACTTTACATCAACAGCCATAGAATTTATTAATGGCATTCGCACTGTTCATTCTTGTGGTACTCAAGAATTTGAACGCCAGCGTTACTACAAAGCTAGCGACAAGGTAGTAAGTTCTACAACTAAAGTTGTATTCACTTGGACACTTGTCAAGCCAATTGCCGAAGGGGTCGCTACTACAGTGTTGGTGGGAATGATTATTTTGGCATTCACTAGCCTGGTTAGTAATGGAACGCTACAAGTTGCTTCTTTGCTAACATTTTTCTTTGTGCTATTTCGCTTCATCCCGTTTGTTCAAGATATTAATGGTACACGAGCGTTTCTTAGTACTCTACATGGCTCGGCAGACAACATTAAAAATTTGTTGAAAAGTGATGATAAATATTATTTTAAGAATGGAAAACTTCAGTTTAAGGCTTTAGAAAGGGCAATAAATTTGGTATCTGTAGATTTCGGTTACGATGACCAGAATATAGTGCTACATAACATTACCCTAACTATTGAGAAGGGCAAAATGACCGCACTAGTCGGAGCCTCTGGTGCTGGTAAAACAACTCTGGCTGATTTAATCCCTCGCTTTTATAATGCTACAGAGGGAAATGTTTATCTCGATGAAGTTGATATAAGACTGTTTGAAATTAACTCTCTACGTCGTCAAATAGCTGTCGTCAGTCAAGATACATTTATTTTCAATACTGATGTTTGGCAAAATATTGCTTATGGGACTCCACAAGCCACTAATGAGCAAATTCAAGAAGCTGCTAAATTAGCAAATGCGCTGGAATTTATTTTAGAAATGCCCGAAGGTTTTAATACCCAATTAGGAGATCGGGGTGTTAGATTATCTGGAGGACAAAGACAGCGAATTGCGATCGCACGGGCACTATTACGGAACCCAGAAATTTTGATTTTGGATGAAGCAACTAGCGCCTTAGATTCTGTATCCGAGCGCTTAATTCAAGATTCACTAGAAAAGCTATCTGTGGGTAGAACAGTAATTGCGATCGCTCACCGTCTTTCTACTATTGCGAAAGCAGATAAAGTTGTGGTCTTGGAAGCAGGGCGGATAGTAGAACAAGGCAAGTATCAAGAATTACTCGCACGCCAAGGCAAGCTGTGGGAATATCACCAGATGCAATACTATAATTCGTAATTCGTAGTTCGTAATTCGTAATTTATATTTTGTAAATTACGAATTCATTTCCCTACTCAGTTATTGATAATTTTAAAAAGGAAAAATAAATGGTAAATATAGGATACCACACTGCTAAAATTCAGGGTAAATTTAATCGTTCTCTATATAAATCAGCCATTTCTCAGATTGTCAATATTCCCATTAAACAAGCTCGGCAAGTTCCAGTAAGTATCTATGCCTTATCATGCGAACGCGATTTACCAGAACAAGTGGCAAGTATTCGCTCATTCATTCGTCATGTCGGCATTCCAGAGACATTTACTGTAGTTTCCGATGGCAGTTATACTGATTCTAGTTGTAATTTACTCCGCCGCATTCATCCCTGCGTTCAGGTAATACTTTTACAAAACTTCCTGAGAACAGATTTACCTCAATGTGTTCTTGATTATGCCAAACTGCATCCAATGGGCAGAAAGTTGTCGGCATTGATGTCAATTCCTGTTAATGGTACTACGATTTACACTGATTCAGATATTTTATTTTTTCCTGGCGGAATTGACTTAATTGATTTGAGCAAGTCGGATGATAAATACTCTCTTTATCTACCTGATTGTTCGATGTCGCTTGACGAGCGAATTATTTATGATGAGTCTGAAAAGTCAAATCCGGTCAATGGTGGATTTATATTATTTAGGCATGAATTTGACTGGAGTTTTGCCATCGAACGTTTAGCAAATCTTCCAGAAGTTCCTAGTTATTTTACTGAGCAAACAATTGTACATTTGACCATGCACCACAATCATGGTAAAGCTCTATGCTCAAATAAATATGTTCTCAATGTAGAAGATCAGTTTATTTATCCAGATAAATCTGCAAGTAAAAACATTGCTCTCAGGCATTATGTGAGCGATGTTAGACACAAGCTTTGGTTTAATGTTGGCATATAAGTTGATGAAGATAAGCCTCTATTGATATGAGGAATCTAACTAATAGTAACGTAAAGACAGATGGTGATTAATGCTTAACTCAATCAATGAAGCCAAACAAGATAATAAACACTTGCATAGAGGAATTTTTGAAGAAGACCTAATTTATCAATGCTCCAATTTTGATGTAGGTGAAGGCGGAGGTGTTGAAACTTATTTAGCTTCTCTGTTTGAACATCGACCACCTGAAGTTAGCGATCGCGTGATAAAATCGCTCAAGGGTGTTGACCAAAGCCAATTCAAGCTGCTGCACATCCACAGCCCAGATTTACTATTGCAGCTTACAGGCGAATGTCCTACTGTCTTTAGTGTTCATAATCACTCATTGTACTGTCCTAGTGGCACAAAGTATTTAGCAGGGCAACGGACAATCTGCGATCGCAACTTTTCTTACTTAGGTTGTACTTGGGGTAAGTTAGTAGATAAATGTGGTAGCCGTAGACCGTTAAGGACTCTTAAAGAACTTCAAATTACTCATCAGTTATTAGATACCTTAAAAAAGGTAAAAATTACTTTTGTCGCTAATAGCGAATACGTGCGTCAAGAGTTAATTAAAAACGGCGTACCTTCTGAGCAAACTGTAACCCTACACTGTGGTATTTCTGTACCACAAATAAAGACCGCTCCCCTAAGCTTAGAAGTTCACCAAAATCATAGAATTTTATTTGTTGGTCGCATTGTTTCTGATAAAGGTCTGGAATGGCTACTTAAAACCTTAATACATACAAATCCGCAAATTCAACTTGATATTGCAGGAGAAGGTTGGGAACGACCCCGGTTAGAAAAGTTAGCAAACACACTCGGATTAAGTAATCGGATCACTTGGCATGGTTGGTGCGATGCTGACAAGATCAATCAACTTTATCAACAGTGTTTTGCAGTCATCTTTCCTAGTGTCTGGCCTGAACCTGCCGGTCTTGTAACACTGGAAGCATACTCTAATTATCGACCTGTAATTGGTAGTGCAGTCGGAGGAATTCCAGAACATTTACGAGATGGAGAAACAGGTATTCTTGTTCCAGGTAATGATATCAAAAAGCTAGTTGATGCTATTCATTCTTTGGATGAAGATTATCAAAAAAGTCGGCAGATGGGCGAACAAGGACATGCTTTATTGATGAAGGAATTTACAATGGCTGCTCATGTAAATAATCTGCGAACAATTTATGCAAAAACAATAGCCGACTTTCCTGCGAGAACGAAAAAATTATATAGCATTTCTCAAGTGAAATAAGCTTAGTTTGCTCCAAAGGTGCATCTTTTATCTATCTATTTAAATATAAAGGAAAAAAATATGTCATTATCTCAAAAATGCCAACAGCCTTTAGTCAGTGTTATTATCCCTACCTATAACCGACCAGACTATCTCAAGCAAGCGATCGCTAGTGCTATTAAACAGACTTATCAAAATATTGAAATTATTGTTTCAGATAATTGCAGTCTAGAAAATCCTCAAGCACTTGTGGCATCTTTTGGTGATTCACGCATTAGATTTTGGCGACATCAGCAAAATGTAGGTATGCTTGCTAATCAGCAGCATGGGTTCAATATGGCACGAGGTAAATATGTTGCTAGTCTTCATGATGATGATATCTGGAATGAAGACTTTCTAGCAAAGCTTGTACCAGTTCTCGAAGCAAATCCTGAGTTAATTCTCGCTTTTTGTGACCAATATATCATAGATGCAAATGGCATGATTGATAATGCTGGGACTGAAAAAAATACACGTGGTTATCAGCGAGATAAACTTAAAGAAGGAATTTATCAACCTTTCTACAAAGTTGGATTGGTAGATAAAAGTATACCTACTGCTGCATCTTGTTTGATTCGCAATAATCTGGTTGATTGGGATAGTATTCCTCCAGAAGTTGGCGGAATGTGGGATTTATATTTAACTTACCTGTGTTGTATATCGGGTTATGGCGCTTACTACTATCCAGAAAGACTGACGCGATATCGCGCTCATGAGCAAACTGATACTATGCTCAGTGGTAGTCGAGATGTACAAGCAAAAATCCGCAAAGCTAAAAGCGAAATGTTTTGTTATCAAGTCTTTATGGAAGACGCTCGGTTACAGAAATTTAAAACGCACTTTCAACAGAAATGGTTAGAGGCTAATACAACTTTGGGAATTGGTTTACTGCGAAGTAAACAGATAGCAGTAGCACGTCCTTATTTTTGGCAGGCGCTGACTAAACAAAAATTTAATGCACGAACTTTAGTAGCGCTAAGTCTTAGCTTTACTCCGCAATTTTTGGCAAATAAATTAATAGAATTGTCGAAATAGTAGAGTCTTGTAGGGGAAATTCATGAATTGCCCCTACCCTAAGTAAAAACATTTCTTTTGTGAACGAACCGCAAAGAGCGCGAAGGGAAAAAATAAGATTATTTAAAGTTCTTTGGCTGCGGTTATATGTGAGCTTAGATTATTAAAGAAGGTATTGGATGAAACTTTGTATTGTTACTCATAAAATTAAAAAAGGTGATGGACAGGGACGGGTAAACTATGAGGTTGCTAATGAAGCAATTCGTCGTGGTCATCAACTGACATTATTAGCGAGTGAAGTTGCACCACAACTAGAGGAGAATAGTCAAGTTAATTGGATTCCAATTCCAGTCAAAGACTATCCGACAGAATTTGTACGTAATTTCATATTTGCCCAAAAAAGTACAGATTGGTTGCGGAAACATCGCTCTGAGATTGATTTAGTTAAAGTCAATGGCGCAATTAATCTGGCTGCGGCTGATGTGAATGCTGTACATTTTGTCCATAGTTCATGGTTGCGATCGCCTGTTCATATTTCTCGCAACCGCCGAGATTTATATGGTTTGTACCAGTGGCTGTTTACGGCTTTTAATGCCCGTTGGGAAAAACTGGCTTTCCAAAAAGCGCAAGTTGTCGTAGCAGTATCAGAAAAAGTAGCTCACGAATTAGTCAACATTGGTGTACCGCGTTCTCGCATTCGCGTAATTATTAATGGCGTTGACTTAGACGAGTTTACTCCTGGTGAAAGCAAAAGCAATCGCCAAAAGTTGGGTTTACCGGAGAATGTCACCCTGGCTTTATTCGCCGGAGATATCCGCACACCCAGAAAGAACTTAGATACAGTACTGCACGCCTTGGTGAAAGTTCCAGATTTACATCTGGTGGTAGTGGGACACACCCAAAATAGTCCTTTCCCGCAGTTAGCAGCCTCTTTGGGGTTAAATGAACGTGTGCATTTTGTAGGATTTCGCCGTGATATCCCCCAAATTATGCAAGCAGTAGATTTATTTGTTTTTCCTTCCCGATACGAAGCTTGCAGCCTCGTATTGTTAGAAGCACTTTCTTCAGGACTACCAGTAATTACTGCCACAGCCACCGGGGGAGGAGAATTGGTGACACCAGAATGTGGCATCGTCTTATCCGACTCAGATGATATTGATGCTTTGGCTCTGGCATTGCTGACTTTGGTGAGTAGTCCCACCCTCATACAGCAAATGGGCAAAGCTGCTCGTTCTGTGGCAGAACAACATAGCTGGACTAGTATGGCACAAACTTATGTGGATCTATTCGAGGAGTTAAGCAAGAATGCGGAACACCGTTCTGATACCAACTTATCGCCGTCCACAAGACCTATCACGCTGCCTTTTAGCGCTACAGAAGCAAATTAAACCAGTCGATCAGGTGATAGTGGTTGTCCGCGATACGGATGCAGAAACTTGGCAATTTCTGGCGCAATTAAACGCTCCCAATCTGCCACTGCATACTGTGAAAGTGACACAACCGGGCGTAGTAGCAGCCCTCAACGCCGGACTAGCAGCAGTGGAGGGCGATATTGTCTCTATTACTGATGATGATGCCGCACCTCACCCAGATTGGTTAGAGCGCATCGCCGCTTACTTTACCTCAGATAGTCGCCTTGGCGGTTTGGGAGGGCGTGATTGGGTATACCACGGCAGCAAATTAGAAGATGAATCCCGCCCAGTAGTGGGACAGTTGCAGTGGTTTGGACGAGTGATTGGCAACCATCATCTGGGAGTGGGAGAACCCCGCGAAGTCGATATTCTCAAAGGCGTAAACATGAGTTTTCGTAAAGAGGCCATCGGACAATTGCGCTTTGACGAGCGGATGCGTGGTACTGGGGCGCAGGTACATTTTGAAATGGCATTTACTCTGGCATTAAAGCGGGCTGGTTGGAAGATAATTTATGATCCTAATGTTGCTGTAGATCACTATCCTGCACAACGTTTTGATGAAGATCAGCGAAATAATTTTAACGAGATTGCCTTTATTAATTTAGTCCATAACGAAACCCTAGTTTTACTAGAGCATTTGCCATTTATCCGCCGGATTGTATTTTTATTCTGGGCAGTATTTGTGGGTACATGCGATAGTTTGGGTTTTGTACAATGGCTGAGATTTTTACCTAGCCAAGGGCAGTTGGCGGGGAAAAAGTTGCTGGCATCTTGGCGTGGGCGTTGGCAGGGATATAAAGAATTTGTCATTGGTCATTAGTCATTGGTCATTGGTCATTAGTCATTGGTCATTAGTCATTGGTCATTAGTCATTTGTCATTGGTCATTGCAGACTGATTATTTCATTTGGGATTTTTTATGTGTAAATCTAAAATCTAAAATTGAATGAATTCTAGACAGATACTTTTCAATAGTTTTTTAGAAGAAAATTATTCTCCAGAAGAGCGATCGCAACAGGGGTGGATGGCGATCGCAGGCTTTATACTACTGATTGTAGTTTGCTATTTTGCTGGTGCTACTGCTGCATTGCGCCTAATTTATCCGGTGACAGCTTTAGCTGTAGCCGTGTTTTTATACTTGCGGCATCCCATTCTCTACATCAGCTTTACCTGGTGGATATGGTTTCTCACACCCTTAGCTACCCGCTTAGTTGACTATCGGGTAGGCTGGGACGCTACCCGCCAGATGCTCATAGCACCATATTTAGTGGTGTTTGTAACCATAGCAACATTCTTGCGACATTTTCCCCGCGCCTCACGCCAAGGGGGTTTGCCGTTTGTTATGGCTTTTATCGGAGTCTTTTATGGCTTTCTCATCGGTCTGATTTATAACCCACCAATCCCTGTAGCACGTGGACTCCTGGATTGGCTCAGTCCGATTATCTTCGCTTTTCACTTATTTATAAACTGGCGAGATTATCCTAGCTATCGCCAGAATATTCAGCGAACATTTCTTTGGTGCGTGCTAATTTTAGGAACTTATGGCATATATCAATTCGTAGTAGCCCCTGAGTGGGATAGGTATTGGCTCATCCAATCAAAACTATTTATGAGTTCTGGGAACCCCGTACCTTTCGGGATGCGTGTCTGGAGTACATTGCACTCAGTCGGCCCTTTTGGTTCCGTCATGCAAGCTGGTTTACTGTTGTTATTTACCAGTTCGGGAAATTTAATTTTTCCTGCTTCAGCTGTTGGTTACTTGTCGTTCTTACTAACACAAGCACGAACTAATTGGGGAGGCTGGTTATTTGGAATAATTATGATTGTGGCTTCAGTCAAGGCGCGAATTCAAATGCGCTTGATCGTTATAATTGCGGTGATGGCAATTTGTGTTGTGCCATTGACAACTATTGAGCCAATTGCTGGAGTTATATCAGCCCGTTTGGAAACTTTTTCTAATCTTCAAGATGATACAAGTTTTAAAGATAGATCGGGAAGTTATGACAAAAACCTTGGTCTAGCACTTTCTAATGGTTTAGGTAACGGCTTAGGAAATATTTGGAAAGTCAACGAAAAAACTGGTCAAATTGAAGTAGTGGTGATTGATAGTGGCATTTTAGATATGTTTTTCACCCTTGGTTGGTTTGGAGCCATCTTTTATATGGGTGGATTACTTTTGTTAATTATTAGTGTTAGCAGTTATGGTGAAGGACGTTTTGATAGTTTTATTAGTGCTGCCCGCGCCATTGGCATCAGTTCTGCTACACAGCTAATTATCGGTAGCGGAATGTTGAGTGTAGCAGGGATGATTCTTTGGGGATTTCTGGCTATGGCTATGGCAGGACACAAATACTATAGCAATCCGAAAAATTCATAAATATAGCAATTCTAAACCATTGGTTAAAATTACATATTTCTTTCTTCTTTCTTCTTTCTTCTTTCTTCCCTTTGCGTCCTTTGCGTCCTTTGCGGTTCGTTTCCTTATCTATATTTTTCACGACTCATTTAGGACTGCTATATAAATCAATACGCTTGGGTTAAGGTTGAAGCTCTTTGTATAAGTCAGTTTTTTGAACGAACCACAGAGGCGCAGAGAACACAGAGAGAAGAAAAAATAAAATGCTTAATCCAAGTGTATTGCTATATCAATTGAGTTAAAAAACAAAATCTTACAACTTAAAATAGGACTGATTAAATTATGAAAGCAATTATTGTAATGCCACTAGCCGAGCAACGAGGCGGCGGTGAAATGATGCTTTGGGATTTAGTACAGCAAGGACGTAATGCTGGTGTTGAGTGGCTAGTGATATTTTTAGAACACGGCCCGATGGTAGAACAAGTCAAGTCCCTTGGCATTGATGCACGAGTTGTAGAAAGTGGACGTTTACGCCAAATCCACCGTTTTATTGGTGCTGTTTTTCAGATAGCTGCGATCGCACGCCGTGAACGTGCAGATATAATTGTCAATTGGATGTGGATTACGCATATATCTGGAGGCTTGGCGGCAATGCTGGCTGGTTTGCCTGCTGTATGGTATCAGCTAGAAGTACCTAGCGATAAAACTTGGTTGGTACGACTCGCTACTTTAATCCCAGCTCGCGCAATTATCACTCTCTCTCAAGATGGTAAGCAAGCACAAGCAGAGATTTGGCCCCACAGGCCAACACCCTTGGTTTATCCCGGTGTCGCGCTAGACCGATTTGAGCCTGATGCTTTGCCAACTCCAGAAGAAGCACGCCGAAAACTGGGCTTACCTTTACACGGCCCACTGATTGGAATTGTGGGACGATTGCAACGATGGAAGGGAATGCACATATTGGTGCAAGCGATGCCCAAAATTTTAGAGAAGTATCCTGATGCTCATTGTGTGGTAGTTGGCGGTAAGCACGATTTAGAACCAGACTATGAGGACTTCTTAAAAGCAGAAATCACAAACTTGGGCTTGAAAGAACAAGTAATTATGGCTGGACTACAGCGTAATATCCCGGAGTGGGTGCAGGCAATGGATGTATTCGTTCATGCTTCGGATAAAGAACCCTTCGGAATTGTGATTATTGAAGCGATGGCGCTGGGTAAACCTGTGATTGCTGGCGATGCAGGCGGCCCGACAGAGATTATTACCGATGGGATGAATGGACTATTAACACCTTACGGCGATGCGGATAAATTAGCGATCGCAATTCTCCGCTATCTTGACGAACAAGAATTTGCCCGCAGTGCAGGAATAGCTGCCAGACAACGCGCTTTAGATTTTTCAACGCAGAATTATGCTCAAAACTTTATTAGTGCAATTCGTTCTGCAATACCAAGTGTTTCATCTGCTGAATGAAACAGTAAACTTTGTGCAAAAGTCAATTTTATGAAAATGAAACCACAGATTGATACCGATGAATTATCTATGTGAATCTGTGGTTAAAAAATAATACAAAATCTCCAGCGATCGCAATTCTCCACTATCTTGGCGAGTAGAGATGTTTCATTGCAACGTCTTTACTCTTATTTTTGAAATTAATTACTTAACTATCTTATCTGTCAGCCTACTTGAGTGATGTAAAAACTAACACTAAGCGCATCAGTTAACGATATGGATAAGGTCAAGCTAAATTAGTCTAGCAAAAAATTATTCCTTACCTAGCTAATTTTTCTTTTTATTTCATGGCTTAAATTTTTTATCTAACTCTTATTAATTTGCTTTATTCTAGAAAATTGATCGACTATTACTTAAACCTTTAATACAAAGCTATAGATGTGCTGCTCTGTTATTTGATACACCAAATTCTTCAAATTACCGAACTCATCAAATCTTCATATATTTGAAGCATAGTTTATCTTTTATTGTAAAAATAGTGGGAATAATAAAATAAATTTGATTGAACAAAGTAGTTAGCTATGAGCCAGATATGTTCTATCTCCAAAACCTGTGCTTGTCGCAATGTTGCACGCTGCCAGACTAAGGAGGCAGGCAGGCTCTTTCTCTGGTTTCCCGTTACACATACCCTCAAAAAAGTCACCTCCTACCTACAGCAGCTTGGCCTTGAGTATGAACTGATGCACGAGCGACCAGGTTTGAGTTTGAAGTGTAAACCCGGACAGTCTATAGAAATTGCCCGTAACCTGGCCAAACTACTTGCACCTAGAGAATTAAAAGAGACGCAAGTCCTTTTCACTCAAGGTAATATCCAACCTCAACTCCATGATTTTAGTGACATAGCCTCATTACAACGCTTCATTAAGTTGAACCAATCCGACTGGCTAGTTGAAATGTTGGCAACGGAACGATTTACCAGTTACTTTCAGCCAATTGTCTCAATTAACGATACATCGCAGATTTTTGGATATGAATCGCTCTTGCGGGGGCTGGATGAAGAAGGCAATTTAATGCTACCGACACCAATTATGGAGTTAGCAACCGAAGCCGGACTAATACCACAACTCGACCAAATTGCTCGCCTCAGCGCAATCACTGAATTCAGTCGGTATAAAGTGAGTGGGCATATCTTCATCAATTTTGCGCCAACATCACTTTACGATCCAGCTTTTTGCCTCAGTAGTTCAGTTGAGGCAATTGATACTGCCGAAATTTCCCACGATCGCGTTGTTTTTGAAGTTGTAGAATCAGATAATCCTCAAGATTTAACCCATCTCAAGGCAGTGCTTAAATACTACCGAGATGCTGGATTTTTAGTTGCTCTTGATGACCTTGGTTCTGGCTATTCCAGCCTAAACTTGCTGCATCAGTTACGTCCAGACTTTATCAAGCTGGATATGGAGTTAATTCGAGATGTACATCAAGACCTTTACAAAGCTTCGATTACCGAGAAGCTTTTAGAGATTACTCAAAAGTTAAACATCCAGACCGTTGCTGAAGGAATTGAGTGTATTGAGGAACTGAACTGGCTGCGAGAACGAGGTGCAAATCTTGCTCAAGGCTATTTGATTGCTAAACCTAGTGCAGTCCCTATCACTACAACCCCTCACTTTGATCCGATCACGTTAAATGTAGCATCGACAGATTCTAAGTTGCTTAAGCGGCATGTCCAACACCAAAATGAGTCCGAGCGAATTGTCGCGGCTGTGACGCAGCGCATTCGACAATCGTTAGAGTTAGATGAGATTTTGCAAACCACAGCAGCCGAAGTGCGGCAACTGTTTGAGGTAGACCGAGTAATAATTTACCAGTTTGAGTCAGACTGGAGTGGGTTAGTAGCTGTAGAATCCTTAGCAGAAGAGTGTATGTCCATTCTGGGATTTCACGTTATGGACACATGTTTTAAATCTACCCGTGCAATTTACTTTCAACAAGGTAACACCAGAGCGATCGAAGACGTTGAAACTGCTGGATTATCGCCGTGTCATCTTGACCTCCTGCGGAGTTTGCAAATCCGGGCAAACCTTGTCGTGCCTATCTTGCAGAAAGAGCGTTTGTGGGGACTATTGATTGCTCATCAATGCCGTAATGCCAGACAATGGCAGCAATCGGAGATTAACTTGTTTAACCAGCTAGCAGGACAAGCTGCGATCGCTATTCAGCAATCAGAACTTTACCACCAATTACAACAAGCAAACCAAGAATTACAGCGCCTTGCCTGTTCGGATGGTCTGACTCAAGTGGGAAATCGACGCTGCTTTGATGACACATTCAACACACAGTGGCAACGGTTGGAACGAGAGCAAGGTTCGCTATCTTTGATTTTGTGCGATGTCGATTACTTTAAGCTTTACAACGATACACATGGACATCTCGCAGGAGATGATGCCCTTAGACAGGTTGCCAAGGTAATCTCTCAGACAGTTAAACGCCCTGCTGATTTAGTTGCTCGTTATGGTGGAGAAGAATTTGCAGTTATTTTACCGAATACTGATATTGAAGGGGCTATTGCAGTTGCAAGAGATATTCAGACCAATATTAGTGCATTAAAAATGCCTCATCCCCATTCCCAGGTTAGCGAATTCATCACTCTAAGTCTTGGTGTGGCAACCATCACTCCTCATAGCCAATTATCTCCCGCAACCTTAATTGCTGCTGCTGACCAGGGACTCTACCAGGCAAAAGCACAAGGAAGAAATTGTGTGGTGCAGATAAACTGTCAGGATGTTGAGCCTAAATCTTTCCTTTAGTAGGGGCGCAAGGCTTTGCGCCCCTACTGTATGGTCTATTTACCTGAAAATCGCTGTAATTAAAAAAAGGTCAATTTATATTTTTTAATATAGATTGCTTTATTTCCACCCATTTGGCTTGAAAGTACTGAGTAAAAAATACTATTCCTCAGTCCTCAGTTTCTCTTTCGTCTATTGTGGTGTGTGTAGTTTATTCCGGTTACTTAACGGTTTTCAAAAGCCCTAAAAAATCTCATCATTGCTTGCCACGGGCTAGCATTAAGCAGCTTAAACGAGTGTTCTGTAATACCTGATATAGGGCGCTCATGTTGCCCACCCCACAAGATTGGATAATTTATTTCTTGGAGTTCCCTTATCAATGAACACATACTTAAGTATTTGAATTTTAAGGTGATTTATATAACTCTTGAAGCCGAAATTACACAAATATCTTCCTTAAAGGCTTTTTGGAAATCATCACTTAGATATAAAGTGATTTAAATGTTAATAGCTTGACAACAGATGATTATATGAAATAATTATCATCTATCTTATAGAGATATCAAGGTATCTCTCAATAGGTTTTGATAATAAAACGCTTAAATTATTTAAGTTTTACGATCGCGCATGAATATATTAATCATTTTAGCTGAAGTCAGCCTTGTAATCTTTGTTTTTTTATTACTGAACTGGCTTGTAAACAAGTTATTCAAGCTATTTACAAAATTAAAGAGCGAAGATAGGAGTATCAAAACCTTGCGTCGGAACATCACAGGGTTATTGTTACTTGCTTGCTTGGTGTCATGTATTTTGATTGTGGGTGCTAATGGTTATCTAGTTTATCGTGGCGAAAACCTTCAACAATACACCATCGCAATGCTTGAGCGTATTCCATCAGGATTTTGGATAACTCTAGGAATTGGCATAGCTCAGAGCATTGGCACTTTCATATTAGCCGCGATCGCACTGAAATTTCTGAAATATTGGCTGAAGATAGCTAGCACTCGCGCCAAAAACTTAGAAAAAAATACTGCCGATGATGAAAGTATTGATGCTTTCTTTAACGCCCTCTATCACAGAATTAGCGGTGGAATCTGGCTGTGGGCTGTCATTTTGTGTGCCCAGTTTCTCAAATTGCCAGCAACGGTTTCGGAATATTTGTACATTGCACTGCGAATCTATCTAATTATTGCCGTCGGGTTGCTGATTCTCAAAGCAGTCGCGGCGGTAGTTGATTTTCTTGATGCTCTCAGTGTCAGATACTCCAACCCTGATAACCTCTTGAGATTTTACGATCGCCTCCGACATCTGATACCCTTTTTAAAACGGTGTCTAGAATTTGTAATTTATGTCTGCATGGCAACATTGGTGATTCAGCAGGTGCAGTTAATCGCCAATATTGCAGCTTTTGGCCCGCGAATCATCAAGATCATCGGCATCATCTTCATTAGTCGTGTGTTGTTTGAGGTCGTTTACCTACTTGTTGAAGAGGTGCTGTTTAAAGACCGGAATCTAACTGATATTCAAAGAAGTAGACGCTTGACACTCGTTCCTCTTTTTCGTAGTTTCTTACAATATTTTGTATACTTTGCTGCTATTATCTCTATTCTCTATACTCTTGACATTGATCCAACTCCTATACTAGCAGGTGCTGGTATTGTCGGTATAGCTGTAGGTTTAGGGGCACAGACACTGATAAATGATATAGTCTGTGGCTTCTTTATTTTGTTTGAAAACTACTACTTAGTGGGTGATTATATCGAGGCTGGGAAAGTCGAAGAGAAAGTTGTCGAAGGTGTTGTTGAGGCAATTGAACTCAGAACCACTCGTATTAGACATCCCAATGGTCAATTGCAGATTATTCGCAATGGAGATATTGGCTCAATTACCAATTATTCTAAACAGTATATCTTTGCAGTAGTGGAAGTTGGTGTGCCCTATAATTCCAACTTAGCTCATGTGTACAAAGTGATTGAGGAGGTAGGACAACAGTTAAAAACAAACGATCCAGATGTACTCGAAGGTACACAGATAGATGGAGTGGAAAGCCTTGGAGAATCTAACTTGTTGCTGCGGACATTAACGAAGGTGAAGCCAGGAAAACATCTTCAGATTCAACGTGTTCTTCGAAAGATTTTTACAGATGCACTACTGCGCGAAGGAATTGTAATTCCCATCCGTGCTGAAAGTGCTGAAGGTTAATTTGGCACTTTATTTTTAAAGAGCATTGCGAGTTGGTGTTATGTCAGGCTGGAAGAAATTTGAAAGCTAGCAAAAATTGTGTCCATTCATACAACAAAATAGTAACGATTGTTATAGGCTTGAAAAGCCCTTTACTTTTATACTTTTGGCGAAACTTCACCGCCAAACAAGCACCAGAGCGATAGGAAATTACTTATGACCAAATGCGATTGATAATTATCAAACGTAAATCTGGTTAAGTTGAACATATCTTTGTCAGCAGCATAAGTGACATCCTACGCCCTGGTTATCTCTTTTAACTGGACTTAAACAAAAGCAAGCCCAGCATCACAAGTGATAATTTCTACAGCAATATATATATAGCTATGGAATCACTGAGCAAATTAATCAACTCAAGCCATAGTCAAACATTAAATACTAACTTTATGGTGATTTTGTTAAAGTATAAAATTTGTCAGAACGCATTTGGGTGCCATTTCGCCAAACTTCCACTCTTTCAGGGCTGACTAAATAATAAAAACTACCATTATCTGCTCGATATCTGCCTTTACCAATATTCAAAGCTGGTATTTTTATAGGCTTGCTTGGGTCTTGCTTCAACCGCCCAATATAAAATAACTGCCCATTTTCTTCACAGACCTTGACACGAATATTTGCAGTTTCACCATCAATAATGGTAACTCCATTGCAATTAGTATCACTGCTTATAGGTGCAAAACCCATTGGAGGCAATGAAGGTGAAACTTGCTTTGCTACGGGGGGTGTCGAGACTGGGCGGTTCGGGTTATCCACTTGCTGAATTTTAGAAGCAGGGGAAACACTTGCAGTTAAAGATGTCAATAGACGAAGAGGATCAACTGCTATTCGACCATTTGGATGCACTTCAAAATGGAGATGAGGTGCTGTACTATTGCCTGTAGATCCCATCTCAGCAATAATTTGACCTTGAATGACCTGTTGATCCTTGCTCACCAGCAAACGGCGATTATGACCATAAACAGTAGTGCTACCGTCAAGATGCTTAATAGTTATGGCATTGCCTAACCCCCAATTATCCCAACCTGCTTTTACAACAGTACCCGATGCAGCAGCAACAACTGGGGTTCCAGATGCCCCTGCAATATCAATTCCTTCATGTTGATATTTGCGAAAGCCTTGAGAAATAAACCCTTGAGTTGGCCAGATTAAGTTAGAAGCGGGGATAGGAGTTTGCCCAGTTGGGGAATCGCTTGCTAACTGTGTTAGGGCAGATGTAGTTGTACTGAATACGGCGGTTAAGGATATTAAACCAATTAGTCCATAAGTGCGGTATCGAAAAACGGTAAGTTTTTTCATAATTGCAAGCCTATTAAAACAATAATTCAGATAGTTTCTGATTATTTGCTGTTTCAAGCTAACTCGGAAATTATCAGGAAGTTTAGCAGATATGTTATTTTTAAGACCTTAGCCAGACACTTTCGTGCTAGAAGTACATAAACATCTCCAGAAATCAAATATGTTTTATCCAGAACCCTTGTAGAGACGTAGCACTGCTAAGTCTCTACATTTATTTTCGAAGATGTCTAATATCTGCTCCGTATGCCAGTTATCGACGCATCGAACGGCGGCATACGTTTATCAATTGCTAGAGTCTTGGGTTTCAGACCCCCAATGTTGTGTCAGCTTTCTGCTTTCTTACGAGAGTTCAGTGGCTTCAATTTAGGAGGGGTCGAATCCTATAAGTAATACTGCTCCTGCCTTGTCTGCGACACGCTGCGCGATCTACCTTATGCCTCAAACCTTAGTGTAATTATCGATTACTTTGGCTAAGTCTGGAATAGCTTCTTCTACGTGCTTTTTGGCTGAACCGCGAAGTTTTTCATAGGTTCCTCGCACGATTTGGCGCTTGGCACTCTTGACTCTAGCATCAGTTACACCCAGTAGCGCATCTGCCGTATGAGAGCGGTTTGCATTCAGGTGTCCAATTGGATCGCCTTTCTGTACACCTTCGCTCCAGATGGGATCAAGTGCGGTGAGGCACTGCGGCAGGATCTGCTCAACTACGTAGGGGATATACCCTGGCTTGACACCTTTGAGAGCAGCAAAGGCAGTTTTCAAAGCGATACCGCTCATACCTGACTTGGATGCAAGCTGTACTTCTATCATGTTGCAACATTCATCTACGACCATCGCTTTTTTGGTCGGGTTCAAAAGTCCTTCGCTAAGTCCCATTTCACTTTTCCTTATCTCAGTACTTAATTTCTATTCGACTAACTTTTTTAGCAAGCAGGAAATTACAGAAAATGGTATCAGAGTTAGAGGATGTTATGAACATCACTTTTTCACTACTGAAGGCTTCGTCCATAGTGCAATATGCTTGAGTTAAGGCTTGATTCTCTCTAACCCTCCTTAAAAAGGAGGGAATTAGAGCAAGCCTTGCATTTACACGGTAGAGTTGGCAGAAAAGAGACAGGATGGTAAAAATCAGGTTATCCCGTCCTGCTGAGACCTGAGTTGTGTCTCTGGCTGACTTGAGCCAGCAGGTAAAGCCTTATGTTCAGATCCCGAAGTTTCATTAGGATAATCTGGAGGTTTTGAGCCACCCGATCGCTTCCGAGAAAATATGGACTGAGCGAAGGTCTTGACTAAGATATACAAAATTGGCACCAAGAACAAACTCAAGAACGTGGAAAGCAGCAACCCTCCAAAGAGCGCTGTTCCTAAAGACCAACGGCTACTGGCTCCAGCCCCTTGAGAGATCACCAAGGGCAAAAATCCTAACAGCGCTGCAAAAGAAGTCATTAAGATGGGTCGCAGACGTTCTTGTCCCGCTTTCACCGCCGCGCGTGTGTAGCTCATACCTTGCTCATGCAGCTGATTGGCAAATTCCACGACTAAAATCGCGTTTTTTGCAGCTAGACCAATCAAAGTTACTAGACCCACTTGGCAATAGATATCATCCACTACTTTGGGGAAGAGACTACCTGCCATAAAAATATTGGAACGTAGCCAAATCGCCGTCATCGCTCCCAAAACTGCTAGGGGAACTGTCAGCAAAATAATGATTGGGTCAACATAGCTTTCATACTGAGCCGCCAACACCAGAAAGACAATAACGATCGCTAAAGCAAAAATCAAGCCCGTAGCTCCCCCTGATGTCTTCTCTTGGAGATAAGTCCCTGTCCACTCATAACCAAATCCTTGAGGTAAGACCTCTGCTGCTACTTGCTCCATCGCTTTTATCGCCTCTCCAGAACTAGAACCGGGAGCAGGAGCGCCCTGGACTTTGATTGATCGGTACAAATTGTAATGGGAGACGGTTTTTGGCCCCACAAATGGAGTAACTTTCACCAAACTGCTCAACGGAATCATCGCCCCGTTTGCAGAGCGAACATAAAGTTTGCCAATATCATCTGGATTAGAGCGAAAAACCCCATCTGCTTGGACGTATACGCGATACTGTCGCTGTCCTTGGACAAAGTTATTTACATATTGCGACCCCAAGTAAGTTTGCAACGCTCCAAAGATGTCGTTAATTTCTACATTGAGAGCTTTGGCTTGGTTGCGGTTTACCTGAATGTCAAATTGGGGAGTATCTGCGGTGAACTGAGTGAAAACTCGTTGTAAAACAGGCTTTTTATTTGCGGCTGCAATAAATTTTTGAGCAGTCTCAACTAAGGTTTCAATCGGCGCACTTCCAGTTCGGTCTTGAATGATAAACTCAAAACCACCTGTACTACTTAACCCTCGAACCGGAGGAGCATTCACTGCGATCGCTCTAGCTTCTGTAATTGTCGAGAGCTTTTTGTTCAGCCTCTGAAGTATGCCATAAACAGATTGAGATTCTTCAGCTCTCTCTTTCCAGGGTTTCAGATTAGCAAAGGCAATACCTAAATTAGAAGCATTACCATCGAAACCAAAGCCACTGATCATAAAACTAGCTCTAACTTCGGGAGCCGATGTTACTTCTTTGACAACCCGATCCATAACAGATTCGGTGTACTTCAAAGAAACCCCATCTGGTCCTTGGACAATTACAAAGAAGTAACCCTGATCTTCCTCTGGAATAAACCCGGTAGGAACTGCTCTGTACATTAAAACCGTTGCTACTAAACCAGTGATGAAAACTCCAACTACAATCGGCTTGACATGGGTAAGGTAGCTAACAAACCCGACATATCGCCGTGTGAACCAAGAAAATCCCCGATTAAATTGCGTAAAGAACCAACCCAAAGGGCCGCGTGCAGTCTGAGCAGGGCGCATGAGGATGGCTGCCATACTTGGAGAGAATGTTAAAGCATTGAAGGTGGAAATGGCAATGGAACAAGCAACGGTTAACGCAAATTGTTTGTAGACAATCCCTGTAGTGCCTGGAATGAATGCAACGGGAATGAATACCGCCATGAGTACAAGTGAAGTGGCAATGATTGCCCCAGTCAACTCCTTCATCGCTTCGACAGCCGCCTCAAAGGGCCTCATGCCCTGCTCCAGTTTGACTGCAACTGCCTCCACTACAATAATGGCATCATCAACAACGATCCCGATCGCTAAAACGAAACCAAATAAGGTCAGTGTATTAATCTGAAATCCTAAAACCAAGAGAGCCGCACACGTCCCAATAAGGGAAACGGGGATCGCAACAGTGGGAATGATCGTGGTACGCCAATCTTGCAAAAAGACGAAAATTACCAAGACCACCAGGATAATCGCCTCAACCAAAGTGTGTAGAACTTCTTCTAAAGAAATTTCCACAAATGGCGTGGTATCAAATGCCAACTGTGCTTTTAGTCCAGGTGGAAAACTCTTCTCCAGCGCTACGATCCGCTCTTCAACAGCATGAGCAACGTCTAAAGCATTACTACCCGGAAGTTGATATATCCCCAAACCCACGGCTGCTTTGGGAGCATTTCCTGGGATGGTAAATTTGGCATCAGCAAGATAGTTTTCTGCTCCTAGTTCAACTCGACCGACATCTCTGACTTTAACTAAGGTGCTATTCGTAGTGCTATTGGTAGTGCCATTAGTGCCATTAGTGCCACCTTGACTCACCTTCAGCACCATATCCTCAAATTCAGCCGCATCTTTAAATCGACTGGTTGCCCGTAAAGCAAATTCAAAGCTTTGATTATCTGGTGCTGGTTCCTTACCAATCGCCCCTGCACCCACTTGAATATTTTGTTGTTGCAGGGCAGTTGTCACATCTTGAGGAGTTAATTGGTGTTGGGCAAGCTTGTTGGGATCGAGCCAAAGACGCATGGCATATTTGCGTTCCCCAAAAACCCTGGCACTTCCTACACCAGGAAGTCGTTTGATTTGATCGAGAATATAAAGATCGACATAATTACTGATAAAAATGTTGTCATACTCATTATTTTCTGAGTAAAACCCATAAACCAGAAGGAGACTGCTTGATGCAGTTTCAACAGTGACACCTGTTCTTTGAACAGTATCTGGCAATTGAGGTGAAGCAAGTGCTTCTTTATTTTGAACGTTTACTTGAGCAATATCGCTATTAACATTAGTTGGGAAGGAGACAGTTATATTGCTAGAACCATCATTACCCGTGTTAGAAGATATATAAGATACATCTTTAACACCATTAATTTGTCGCTCGATAATGTTGGTGACACTGCTTTCTGTTGTTTGAGCATCCGCACCAATATTGTTAGAACTAACGGTGATTTGCACCGGAGCGAGATCCGGTAGCTGAGAAATTGGCAGGATGGGAATACAGATGCTTCCCAGCAGCAAGATGATAAACGTACAGACTGTAGTTAAGACTGGACGTTTGATGAAGGTGTTGACAAACATAAATCCAGGAACAGTTTAATTCTGGTTACGGACAGAGTGGCTTTTTATTAATATAAGAATTTATTAAGGTTTCATGTTAAATATTTTCTCCTTCCCATACTCCGTATGGGAATACATAGGTCTGGGCTGCTGACTCAAGGGGAAATCAAGCTTTTTTCAACTTTGGGACTTACGCCAAACTAGATACGCTCAGGGGGCAATACCCTACGGGAAGACTTACGCTAACGCCAGTTCCTTTATGCCGGGGAAGCCGTCCACCGGACTGGCTCACCGCTCTGCGTCTACATGAATTGCCCTAAGAAGAAAATCTTTCTTTTCAGCGATTGTTTGCGTAAGTCCCAGACTTGTGGGTACACCATAGCCCCTTTGTAAGGGGCAATAGGACAGAATCTGGTCTAATCAACTGAAAAATGCGGTAATGTATCCAAATTTCTAATGAGATTTGCCATTACCTTGAAAATTTAACAATTGATCGTCATTGACCCAAATCGCTTGTTGAGGTACAGAAATAGAAATTCCGGCTTTGTCTAGGGCGACTTTCAGGCGACGGCGGAACTCCCGTGCTACATCCCATTGCTTCAGGGGCTGTGTTTTAAACCATACACGAATAATCAAACCGCGATCGCCAAATTGATCTATTCCCAAAACTTGGGGCGGTTCCAAAATTTGACGCTGCCATTGCATTTCTTGATTCATCTCGAAAGCAACTGTTTCAATCAACTTCAAAGCGTCTTCTGTATCGGCTTGGTAGGCAATGGGAACCGTTAAATCGGCTCGTGACCAACGACTGGAAAGATTGGCAACAATTTTAATTTCACTATTGGGAATCGTGATCAAGCGCCCTTCAGAATCCCGCAGTTGGGTCATCCGCAGATTCAGATTTTCTACTAAGCCTCCTACGTCTCCCACGTTAATCACATCGCCTAAAGCATACTGGTCTTCTAGAATAATCAGGAAACCATTAATCGCATCTTTAATTAGGTTTTGCGAGGCCAGAGACAATGCAACACCAACCAAACTCGCACCCGCTAGCAAGGGAACGATATCTATCCCCAATGACACCAGCGCTAGCAAAAAGCCTACTCCTACGCAGATACCAGTAGCGATGCTTTTAGTCACGCCAGAAAATGTGGAAACTCGCAGTTGCAGCCGTTCTGAACTTTCTGGAGTCAGTAAAGCACCACTGCTAATTAGAGTGGTGGTGAAGCGGTCAATAAGGGCGTAGATGAGACGGATTGCTACATAAGTTCCCAAGAACACGACACCTAATCGCAAAGGAAATTGGGCAGCTGTGAGAATCCCTAGCTGAAATGGTCGTGTGTAGGGAAATAGACCCAAGATAAAGAAACTTCCACTACCCCAAATTCCAGCTTGAGTTAGCTGAAACAATCGTCTTTTGACTTCTTGGATATGCCGATGTTGCTGTTGATTTAGTTGTGTTGTAATTGGTTGGGCTGCTGCTGGCGAAATTGGGGAGTTTAGGGGCCATCTAAGAGGTTGGGAGGCAATGGGTTGTACTGAATTTTTTTTGGAACGGCGCTGCCAACTATATATCCCCCAACTCATGATAATCATTGCCAGTCCTGTACCCGCAGCAATTTTACCTTGGTTGATTAAAAATTGAGTTTGTCTTTCTTGCTTTGCTTGTTGCAAGTCTTGTTGTAACGATTCGGCGACTTGATTTGCCGATGTCAACATATCTACCTGTCGTAGTCCAGCATCCTCAGAAGTGATCGTCATCAGGTATTGATCGTTGACATAAATTACTGGTAAGTCGTTTACCTTGCGAACTTGTACCTTGACTGCTGTTTTTGCTGGTGATTGAATGTAATTTTGGCTAATTGTCTCCAACTTCTTTTGGATATCTTCTGAACGCTCAGGAAAGTTGGCTTTTGATGCTGCGATCTGAAATAACCGCCGACCATCTAAATAAATCCAGCCTGTGACAAGCCGATCGTTTGAATCACTACTGACACTGCTGGGAGCTTGTAATTGAGGTAAAAATGGAATCTGGGCTGTGGCTTTTGCTATAGGTACAACGGCTATGGCCATTGAACTAGCGATGCCTACGGCGGGCAAAGCCAACGCCAAAAATTGAAAACGCACTCAAACACCTCCTTGAAAACAATTGACTATTGACTACTTCTATAACCATCCTCCGCAATTACATTGAGTAAATGTACCTATCTAAAGTCGAGATTTTTTCTTTAGATGATGAAAGTTCGATGTTGTTTTATTTGTCCTCTATCTTTAGATAGATGACAAAGTACTTAGAATCAGCAATTAAAGCTTAGAAGAGTCTTACTCTTACCAAAGATAAAACAAAAGGGAAGAACCTGCCGATGAAGTTGACATTAGGGTAATCAAACGTCAAGCTAGTTTTCAGGACTATTGACAAGTGATTTGCTTTCTTTCAAGCCAAAATCGCAAGTTGTACAATAACCTAGTAGAGTGCGTAAAATTTACGTAGCTTTTTTAATTTTTTGAGGTAACTTTTGATGACCGCAACTTCTCCCCGATTAAAGCACGAGGTTAAAGACCTCGGCCTAGCTGCCTTGGGAAGACAGCGCATTGAATGGGCTGGACGCGAAATGCCAGTTTTGAAGCAAATCCGCGATCGCTTTGCTATTGAGAAACCCTTCGCTGGTTTACGCCTTGTAGCTTGCGCCCACATTACAACAGAAACAGCACATTTGGCGATCGCTCTGAAAGCCGGTGGTGCAGACGCGCTTTTAATTGCTAGCAACCCTTTATCAACGCAAGATGACGTAGCCGCTAGCCTCGTCCTCGATCACGAAATTCCCGTCTTTGCTCAAAAAGGCGAAGATAACGAAACTTATAACCGCCACGTTCAAATAGCTTTAGATCATCGCCCCAACATCATTGTTGATGATGGTAGCGACGTGGTTGCAACTTTGGTACAACAACGCCAACACCAAATCGCTGATTTGATTGGTAGCACCGAAGAAACCACCACCGGTATCGTGCGGTTACGCGCTATGTTTAGAGAAGGCGTTCTCACCTTCCCCGCAGTCAACGTCAACGACGCTGACACCAAGCACTTCTTTGATAATCGCTATGGTACTGGGCAATCAACCCTAGATGGCATTATCCGCGCCACAAATATTTTGTTGGCTGGTAAAAACATTGTCGTCGTCGGTTATGGCTGGTGTGGTAAAGGTACAGCCCTCCGCGCCCGTGGCATGGGTGCTAACGTCATCGTCACTGAAATCGACCCCATCAAGGCAATTGAAGCCGTAATGGATGGCTTCCGCGTCCTGCCAATGGCTGAAGCTGCACACCAAGGTGATATTTTTATCACTGTGACTGGTAACAAGCACGTCGTTCGCGGTGAACACTTCGATGTCATGAAAGACGGTGCGATCGTTTGTAACTCTGGTCACTTTGACTTGGAACTTGATTTGAAATACTTGGCTGCACAAGCTAAGGAAATCAAAGAAGTTCGTCCTTTCACCGAAGAGTACAAATTGAAAAATGGTAAATCAGTAGTCGTTCTCGGACAAGGACGCTTGATTAACCTAGCTGCGGCTGAAGGACACCCCAGCGCAGTAATGGATATGAGTTTTGCCAACCAAGCTTTGGCTTGTGAATTCCTGGTGAAGAATAAAGGTAAGTTAGCCCCTGGTTTGCACTCAATTCCTGTTGAAGTCGATCAAGAAATTGCTCGTTTGAAATTGCAAGCTATTGGTATCACAATTGATAGCTTAACAGCAGATCAAATTGAGTACATCAATTCTTGGACAAGTGGAACTTGATACATTGATTAGTTGATTTTTTGGGGGATAGGCTTTTGGGCTTATCCCTTTTTTCGTGTTCGGCATTATGAATTTATTTAAGAAACCATGAAGGTACGAAATAATAAGAGTAAAACATCAAGAAAAGACTATTATTTCTTGTAAATCAATCATAGCTTTATCAAGTAATTCTTTTTGTTTGATTTCCCAATTACTAAATCTAATTACAAACCATCCTTCTTTCATCAATTTTCTATCTTGCTGTATATTTTTAGAATATTCTTCTTCACTAGCTAACCAGGTTTCTTGATTGTGCTTACGAGTAGCATAATGACTAATATCGTCAATAAAAATAGCAAATTTTTTATTCTTCCAGAAAGCTACAAAGTCAACCCTATAAATATCGTTAATATTCAGAGATGAGGTAGGATTTAAATATTTTTTGGATTGTGAATGCCACTGTATCCAAGCTTGAGGTATGAGTATAGGTATATTTTGATTCGCCATATTAAATTTGTTAGCATAATGGAGAAAAAATTGTGTTTCGTATTCAGTTTGATTCATGTCTTTCAAGGCTCTTCTTAAACTTCCATCTGTTGTTCCTAAATGTAAATTAAAGTTTTGTACTAATTTTTGATAAGTTAAATCAGGATAAACATTAAAGTCTATAATTCCAATACCATTTTTCCATTCAAATTTTAACTTTTGGCTACCTTTATCAATTTGAACAGCAAACTCTGGTTTGGGCTTTCCAAATGGCAATCCAACAGGAAATTGTGATATAAATAAACTATTATTAGGAATAATTGGCTGATAAATTACTTTATTTACATCAAATTTAAAGCCAATGTCTGATAGTATTTTACGAAAATTATTTTTTGCATCATCAGATAAATGAATAGAATACAATATTGTTTCTATAACTTGATTCAATTTGGGTATTATTACTGGATTTTCCCAATCGACTGATTTATAATATTGATTTATTAAATCACGTTTATACTCAAAATTTATTGATTCATCCCTGGTAAAGCCTCCACCTGAAAAAATAGTGTCTATTTGCCTCTTACTGAAAAAATCACAGCAAAATTGTTCAAGATAAATTTTTAAACTTATTAGAATTGGATTTGACATATTAATTATTTATATTTCCAAAAACATTACTAATTTAAATTATTACTATATTTTATATTTTTACTTTTTGTCTTTGCTTATTTGCGCGAGATAAAATTTGTTCACTTGTCTTCGACTCAAAGAGATAGTACTGCAATGGATACCTTAGATAACTATCGCCAAATCATTCAAAAAATATTAAACGAATACGCCCAACTCCCCTACGCTTACGGAGAGCTAGAAAGACAACTAATTATAGACCAAAGCGCCAACCATTACCTACTACTAACATTAGGCTGGGAAAATAATCAACGGGTACATGGTTGCTTAGTCCATATTGACATTATCAACGATAAAATCTTGATTCAAAGAGACGGTACAGAATACGGTATGGCAAATGAACTTGTTAATGCTGGTATTCCTAAAAATCAAATTGTTCTAGCCTTCCAACCAACCGATATAAGACAATATACTGAATTTGCAGTTAATTAATTAAGCCTAAAAGCTCCTGCTAAATCGGAAATAGCCATTGCTATAACTTAAAACTATCAACTTGATATACTAGAAATATTCCTACATACACATTTTATGTTAACCGTAACAGTTGATGAAATCCAACAAAATCTAACTAGCTATCTTCAACAAGTAGCAGCAGGGGAAAGTATTATTATCATGCAAGCAGGTAAACCTATTGCAGAAATTAAACCAGTTTCAGCCACCTCTCAACAAATTAGACCTTATGGCTTATGTGCTGGGGAGTTCATTGTTCCAGATGATTTTGATAGTCCCTTACCTGAAGAAATATTAAATAGTTTTGAAGGTAAATGAAACTATTATTAGATACCCATATATTCTTATGGTTTATTAGTGGCGATCAAAAATTACCAATTCATTTACAACATAGCATTCGTGATTTAAATAACGACGTATATTTAAGTTGCGTTTCAGTTTGGGAAGCAACTGTTAAATATCAGCTAGGTAAATTACCATTACCAGAATCACCTGAAATCTACCTTCCTAAACAGCGTCAGCAGCATTTAATCAGTAGTCTCAACCTAGATGAAGAAAGTGTTGCTCAACTCTTGAATTTACCATTATTACATCGTGATCCTTTTGATAGGATGTTGATTTGTCAAGCTTTACAACATAATTTAACAATTTTAACTGTAGACCCGGCAATTCGTTCCTATTCGGTCAGTGTTTTATATTAGGGTAATAATGCTCAAAATCTGGAAGAGAATAGCCTTTCCATTTTAAAAGTGCATAAAAGTATGCTTTTTTCAAAATTAAATAATCAGCACTCACTCGGAGCGATGTGACTGGCTATTCGGTGTCGCAAAACTAAACTCCGTAGGGGCAATTCATGAATTGCCCCTACTTAAAATCAGGGTTTTGGCTATTGTTTGCTTAAGTCCTGTTCACTTTTCGCTGTTCGGCTGAAGACTCGATAGTATAGCGACGTACTAGTTTCTTTTAAGGGAAACAGCAGATAGGTAAGAGGATTTATTGCCACAATAATATTTCGGAAGTCTCGCCGCGCGAAAAATAAGATGGCACGAGCAACTTGCTGTGCAGACATCACTCCATAGGGATTAAGTTGACTCTTAAATGGGCCAAGAATTAACTTGCGAATTACACAATCTCCATCTAAACGCTTTAGGGTAACAATATCACCTAGCGATCGCTTGCTGAGTTCATAAAGCGGACTCAGTGCTGGAGAAACCTCAGCCTCAGAAGTGTTTACCCAGATTTCCTTGGTTGCTTTTGCTTGTGGCCCTGTTACAGTTGTCGAAAATATATCCATCAACCGCAATGCTGAAAAGGTATTCACCTCATAAGAAGAGTTGATAGCCTCCGATGTGCGGCTGGCGTAGACATTGATTCCGTGGTTGATAATTAAAATATCTACTTTCTCTAAACTATTCCTCAGTTCGGCTTCATTACCTAATTGCCAAGGAACCACTTTCACCCCAACTTGCTCTACTAATTTTTCTGGATTAGTGGTTAATGCCACGACTTTAGCATTGTTCTTTACCAGTTCAGCCGCCAAAGCTTGCCCTAACGCTCCTGATGCTCCGGTTAAAGCGATGGTTTTCCCCTTGAGAGACAGCCCTGTACCCAGAATTTTATCAACTAAGGGAAAGACACCACTGTAGTAAGCGTTGACATCATCAAAATGGTGCCGCCAATGGTAAGACCGATTCACCCACCAAATCGATGGAATTGTCTCTAAAGGGCCGGGTAAGTGGTTGTAGTCTGTATCAATTTTCCCCTGGAAATACCGCACAGACGCGCCATACAAGAAGGTGGAACCATAAGCTACTCCCAGCCATAACCCCCATTGTTGGACAATTAAGGCAACGGCTACCAACACCACCAGCAGCAGACTCGATTCTAAAATGTCGTGATAGAGTTGCGATTCTTGGTAAATTTTCATGGAAACTATCGATAAATCGCGGCGATAGGCCATGTGGTGCTTGTTGTGCCATTTAGCAAGCCAATTGACTTGGTGACACAAAGCATGGTAGCTGTCTCTCAAGACCTCAGCGAGTAAGAGTGAAAAAAGTGCCCAGCTAGCAAACTGTAAGCCTGCATTTAACCAAACCCAATTAATTTGTAATCTTGCATCAATTCCCATCAAGTTTTCAGCTAGCATTTTTATCATATTTGTCTATACTCGTTTTTATTAATCATTCTTCATGATCTGACAAAGGTGCGTTAAGGTCGAGTCTAGAGCAAATTAAAATCAAAGGGAATGGGGCAGGGGAAGCAGGGGAGGCAGAGGGAGAAATAAGCAATGCCCAATTACGAATTACGAATTAGTTAAGATATCCCAGTTGACTTTCATATAGCCAGGTTCAATGTGGGTAAAGTGTTGGCTCAATTGCTGATGTGCTTTTGGCAGAGCATGAAAAGGAATTGATGCGTACAAATGATGTTCTGCATGAAATGGCATATTCCACATGAAAAATCTCACAGGCCAAAGGGTTAAGGTTGTGCGCGTATTTGTGAGCAGATTAGCGTCAAGAGTGCAACCTGTATGTTCTGCTAGCAGAATGAAACGGAGAATCGGCTGACCGATAAGCATGGGTAGCAGCCAATACAGGAAAAACCAAGGCTGACCAAATAGAATTGAGATTGCGATCGCACTTACATAAATACCTAATTGCCATCGAGTAGAGCGAATAACTTCGGCTCGTGCGGCTTCTGGCACAAATGGAAAATCGTCAAATTGACCAGTTGCAACCTGAAAATGCCCGCTTAATTTACCCCGCCACCACGGTAAACCGCTAATTATCAACAAGTATTTACCCAGATTACTCGGTTTAAGATCGGTTAGTTCGGGATCTTTGTCAGGAACGCGAGTGTAGCGATGATGCCATTTATGATAACGACGAAAGAATGTGCTGTTGTAAAATGAGAGCAAGCCGGAAAACCAAGCTACAGCATCATTTAATCGATTGTTAGCGAAAGCCGTTCTGTGAACGCATTCGTGCATCGGTGCAAACATGGAAGCCAGACTGAAGCCATAGATTACCAGTGCTGGTATAGCCAGTGACCAATTGCCAAAGTTCGTTCCCCACAGGTAGCCACTGCAAATCATGACTGTGAGGTGGAAAGCCAGTTGAACTAGCCCTTTGGAGTTGGAGCGAGTGTTTAGAACACTTAACTCCTGTACACTGAGAATCTGACAGAGGTTTTGCTCTTTATCAGCTTTGTCATCCAATAATTCAGATTGAATAATTGCGTCAGACATAATTTTAAGTAGGTCGGCGTGAATAGTTGCGCGTGGTTGCCTTCTAATTTCTCAATTCTGACTCTTGACTCCTGAATTTTGATCTAATTTTAATAGAGGCTGTGAATTTAGCTGACTATACCAGCACGAAAAATTTGTTCTGCGGTTAAATTCAACTCTGGGAAAGTTGGTGATTGGATACATTGGTGTTTCCTCGATGTGTGCTACTTGTTTTGCACAAGGTTCCACAGAGGAGGACATTTTTATGCAAGGAAGCCCCCAGCACAATAATGTCTAGTAAATTCTAGTTTTCAATCCTATAGGAAAGAGGACTGAACAAGAATCTCTGTGCCTTGTGTCCGTTGGGTTGGGATGGTCAAATTAACCCGGACTGCTAGCAACTCAGTCATAGTTCGTCCTCCTTATGTACTACAGTAAGTAATCTACATTGCTACATTAGCCTATTCCAGAAAATTTGTTTAATTGATTTCTGTTCGCGCAGTGCAAGCGTGATAGGAAGGCAACAGGGAATTGGGAATTGGAAATTGGGAATTGGGAATAGTTAAAAAGCTTATTTGAGCTATCTAAATTTTTTTCAAAAATCAAATATGAGTCCTATATTAAGCTTGCTTTGCTCTTAACTCCTAACTTCTGTCTTTTTTAAATAGCTCTTTGTCGCACCTGTGGCCCATCAAGTCCTTGTTTAATCCAACTCAGGCATTCGTATTCGGATTTGAATAATTTTGGAGCCGCAATATTATTCAATAACTCCGGTGGATAATGGTCATAAAAGCATTTGTCTCCTTCTTGGAAGATAATAATCAAATGGTTACGGTAAATATAGCGAGACTTAAAATAGTCTCTCTGGTTAACAAAGTCTGAGTTTTGATCGATATGTTCTTTTGCAATGTCAATGATATTGCTAACGCCATTTCCATATATTCCTGCTGGGTTTTCTGCTTTATGAAATTGGCTTCTGCGACCAATTTCAGATAGCAATTTATAAGAATAAATCTCGTAATTATCAACTTTCCCAAAAACGAATGGAATGATGAGATATCCTTTGTATGAGACTGAGCTTTCATAAAGAAGACGACTCATCTTAACCTCCTTTGGCGTAACTGCTTTAAAAAAATTCTTAAATTACATATTAAAAATCAATACTTTTCTTTTTAGATATATTTATGTATGGTCTAAACCCTCATCACCATTTAACAAAAACGGCTATTATCGTTTTTGTCAAGAAGAAATAAATATCAACCATTAACAGAAAAGTACTGAAACACTAATTATCGCTCTTTTTTTATCACTAAACATTAGATATATTATAAAATTTATAAATTTCATTCTGTGGGACTATTTCCTTTGATCCTTGCGCCTTGCCTTTCAAGACCATAAACTCAGTTGATTGGGGGGATGCTCAAGGTTATTCCAAGGTAAGGGTGGAACTGGTGTATTACTCTGTTCTAATAGCTGTTGGAAGTGACGCGCTATGTTAGGCGATCGCGCTTCTATTGGACAATGAACAAAGAAATAAATTCGTACTCCCGCCTGTAACCATTGCTGAATCTGCTTTACCCACTCTTCCATAAACGGCTGATTCACTGATAAATTTGGATGGGAAATAAACCGAATCAGAGTAAAAGGTGCTGTCACACTCAATTGCAACGGTAATTTGGGTTTACGTCGTTCTGATTGTAACTGGGGGTCATCATCTCCAGTGTAAATGGGGCGCGAGTCTAAAAGTACCCGTCCTACCCCTAGCTTTTGCAAAAGCGCTGTCAAATTACTAGCATGGGGTTCTCTGAACCAGTTGGGATGACGAACTTCCAGGGCTAGGGGTGCATCTGTGCGCGGCCAAGCTTCCAGAAAGCTAGTCAAATCTTCAAGTAATGCAGGTGCATAACTAGGTGGTAACTGGGCAAATATTGGCCCAAGATGCTTACCTAAAGGGCGCATCCCTTCCAGAAATTTTAAAGCCGCCGGAATATAAGGTTGTAGCAACCCTTGATGGGTAATATCTCGCGGTAATTTTAGACAAAATTCAAAACCTGCTGGAGTTTCAGCAGCCCAACGGGTTACTGTTTGTTGGTTAGGCACGGCATAAAAGGTGGTGTTACCTTCTACAGTGGTGAAGCGACGACTGTAGAGATTGAGAAAATCGGCGGTGCGAGTACCTTGGGGGTAAAGTTCGCCAACCCAACCTTTATATGCCCAAACAGCACAACCAATAAAAAAGTTCACAATGCCTAAAAGCCTTGATGTATCATATTCAATTTTACAGGTTGGTTGTAAATTCCTGACTCTTCACGGCATCTGGAAAACCTCTCTCTAAATCTCTCTCCTAAAAGGAGAGAGACTTTAAATTTTCCCCCTTCCCGCGTCGGGAAGGGGGTTAGGGGGTTAGGTTTTGGGTGGACTTTTCTACATAACGTCAAAAATCAGCCATAATTTAAGGTGCGTTAGCACAGCGTAACGCAAGCTTTAAGTGCAAAAAAGAGCTTTGTTGAGTTGATGTAAGAAAACCTAACATCGATACAGAGTGTTAGGTTCCGTGTTGCTCAAACCAACAAAGCCTTAGATTTTTTTAAAGCTAAAAGTTTGTGGCTCTCGGCTTTGAAAAGACTTAACGACACTGGCGATATTTGACGTGATAAACCAACCCTCGGTGGGCGAGGTCAAAGGAGTCAACAGTTGCCATACCTTGACCACTGGCGGTCATCGCAGCATTTACCCGCATATTTACACTGTCACCACAGCGTGACCAAACATCAGCCACAGTCACTAATTGATCGCGAACATTGTAATCACTTTCGCCGTTAAATGTCCGAGAAAAAACAGGGCCACGCTGACCAGCAAAAAAGTACTCTGCTCTTAGTCTGCCAATTGTGCTAGGAGCAACATAGCCCCGATAATCAGCATCGTAGAGGGAAATTTGAAAGCCTTGCGGGACTTTGATCGGAATACTTAAGTTACAGTTTTTGCGTCTTTCTTCTGCTTTATTCCCTACAGCTATAAACTTATCAAATAGAATACTTAGCTCTTGACCATCGGGACTGACACTTACACTAGCAGATCCTTCAGGGCAGCCATTACCACCATATTCTGCACCTACAATTTCTACTTTGTCGTTAGCAAAAGCAGGGCCGACGGAAGCTGTTATCAGTGTAGCCGCAGCTAGAAAAGATTTGATAAAGTTGATAGATGTTGTCTTGAGATTTTGATTATTCATAACTCACCTGTTTTGAGTATTTGGATAGTGTTAGCTCCAAATTCGTTGCGGCTGATTCCGGAAAACTGATCGTTAAAAAATCAGTATCAACCATATTTTAATGGGAGGTAAAGCCCATGTATAGCTTATGACAAGCTGATAGATTCTTGATATATAAAGAATCTAAAGCAAACTTATTTCCGGTAAAATAATCAACGCATTAATATGGCAAGTATAAATTTGCAAACTAGACAATCTGCTCAAAGATGCCGAAATATAGACTATTAAAGCCATAATAGACATCTCAAAACTATCGAAAAGTTAGCTGTTTAACTTACCGAAGCTACATCTGCATATTGAAATTTAGGTAACTAGAATTAAACTGAATTAGTTATAGAAGTATCTAAATTAAATTCAGTATCTTGATTTAGAGTAAATACGTAATTAATGTATGACTGCTGAATAAAAAGCAATACATTACCTCACTAAATAAAATATTTAGCAGTCTACAATTAGCGATATTTTTTCTCTAATTAATTCTAATTTTTGACTTCTAACTTCTTAGTTAAGCCTTGGATATTTAATCTGTACTTGCTTAATGACTAAAGATTTTATATTGTGTTCCCGTAAAATTGACTAGGCGATCGCAATTAATGATTTAACCGCCAGGCAAGGGCACAGCATTACTTATGCGTGTCAACTTAGGTACTTATACCAAAACGTTTGGGTTAAGGGCTACTGGTAAAAATTTTGGGTTTTTGAGACGCGATAAATCGCCGTCTCTACAAGTGTTTTGGTCTTTTATACTCAAAAAAATTGGGTAGCACACCTGTGCTACCTGACTCTGTGTCGTAGTGCAACATCGGTTATTGATAAATTTCCCCATCAGGCATGATTGCCCCAGCTAAGTTAGCGCCAATTAATTTAACCAAAAGGCGCTCACCAGAACGAATCCGCGCTCCTGTTAAGTCGGCTCCTCGTAAGTCGGTTCCACTGAGATCCGCACCAATTAAATTAGCGCCACGTAAATTCGCTTCCCTAAGATCCGCTAAAAGGAGGTTTGCCCGAAATAAATTTGCTTCAGATAAATTCGCCCCTCTGAGGTTGACTTTGTGCATAAAAGTGTCGCTGAGATTAGCACCACTCAAGTTTGCATAACTTAGATTTCTGCCAGATAAGTCTTTGTTGCTCAAATTTGCCCGACTGTAGTCTTTGCCACTCAAGTCTGAGTTTTGCTTCGGTGGTGGCTGGGTTTTTTGAGATGATGTTTGCTGTTGATAATATGACGGTGAAGGTGAAGGTGAATTAGATATAGTTTGATGTTTGGTTTTTAGAGAGCGCAATTTTTCACGAGCTTCATTTATGGCTTTCAGCTTGTCTTGTGCTTTCTGCTGTAAACGGAGATTTTCTTTGGGAATGCGATCGGGATGCCAAACAAAGACTAAATCTTTGTAAGCCTGGTTCACTTCTTCAAGTGTTGCTCCAGGCTCTAATTCCAAAATTCTATAGTACCGCTCCAGATCGCTCATACGATATTTTGGTGGACAATCAACTTAATTATGAGTGATGGAGCCATGTATTCGCTGCATCTTTTGCCACTTCGCTGCTTCCTCATCTCTCCATCTCCCGATTTCTCCATCGAGCGATCGCTCTCAAATATGCTGCAACTGGAATTTGATAAATTTCAATAACAATCCAAACAATAATTGATAAATGTGATAAAAAGGTCAATACTGTCCAAATATATGGTGTCCAAGTAATGGGTTCCTTGAGGTCAGCAGGAAAATAGTAAGCTACTATGCCAATTAAAGTAGTGGGAAGAATTACAAAAACTGCTGCTGCTAGTCCATAACCCCAACCTAACTCCACACCTTCTAACTGGCCTTCTGTCCAACTAAACCCATTCCAACGCCAAGTTAATGGTGGTTGTCTAGAAGGCATCTTGATTTGCTGGATTTCTAAGTTGACTGTAAAAATCTCTTGACAAAAGTCACAAGCCATAGCTTCCATCAATGGCATGTGAGAAATCTTACCTATTCGACAGACTGGGCAGGGGTAAACTCCATAATAGTCGAAAGATTGGGCTAAGATTTTGGAACTGGGCATAATGAAACTGATGATCCTAAAAAGTTAATCTGGTCAATGAGGACTTGGGTCAGAATAATGTATGGCGATCGTCAATTGTCTGCAATCAGCTTTCGCAAGGTGAAATGACAAGTCAGGAGAATTACTGATGTTTTCTTTTGCATGAAGTACGAAGGTACGGGTTTGAGGGCAGGGGGCAGGGGAGCAGGGGGACAAGGGGACAAGGGGACAAGGGGACAAGGGGACAAGGGGACAAGGGGCAGGAGATAGTAACTCTTTGTATCTGGTTTTAAGTTCTGTATTTTGTACCCTACTTAAAAAGCAAACTGGTTTATATGTTTTTAGGAGTTACGCATTCACAGGAAAGACCAAATATAGATTATTTGAAAAACTACATCTGTCTTAGGGGCAATTGATATAGATGTCAAAGTGGCTTAAAGCAGGTTGTTTCCCTACAATGCGAGTCTTCACTCCTACAGTTGTACTGAGTCTATCGCTTTTTTGTGGTTTATTGGGGTCTTGACACTGCCTATTCTTCCTGTTAATGTTACCTTAAATAGGTATATTTATTAAGTTTTCCAGCAAAAGCCCCGCAAATGCTTAAAACAAGTTCCTACTTTTATTTTTGGTCTAAGGTGGTTCACCGGGAGTGAATGTAGTTTCCTAATGGAAACCGCCCGGTGAACCGCAGAGCAAACTCTGCGGTTTTTGTTGTTTTAAGGAGAATTTCATCTTCATGACTTATTTAAGTAGCTGGTTTTATGGCTTTTACTTTTGGCCCAGATTAAATTCCGGGTAAGTAGCGTCATGTCGATGAATCAGAACGCGCCCGGAACTTTTCAAAGGTTCCGGGCTTTTTTGTTATCACTGGGGACTGGAAAACAACTCTTACCTTAATACCTAATACTCAATCCATAACTTTTCAGGAGAATGAAACCATGATTAATGCTAAACTTGCCGCACAATCTCATCCGAATCACCAGACAATCGTTAAAATCTCAGAAAAAGTCGCTTTCGGAGGCGAAGAACTGGTAATTATCGGCGGGCCCTGTACCGTTGAAAGCTTAGAACAAATGGAAATTGTTGCCCAAAAGCTATCTACTACATCAATACAGGGGTTGCGTGGTGGTGTCTACAAACCCCGCACATCTCCCTACGCTTTCCAGGGTATGGGTGAGGAAGGATTGAGGATTTTGGCAAGGGTGCGATCGCATTACAATATGCCAGTTGTCACTGAGGTGATGTCAATTTCCCAAATTGAAGTAGTTGCCGCCCACGCTGATATGCTTCAAGTTGGTAGCCGCAATATGCAAAACTTCGACTTGCTCAAAGCTTTGGGACAAGCTGGTAAACCAATACTCCTCAAACGTGGTTTAGCAGCGACTATTGAAGAATTCGTCATGGCTGCTGAATATATTCTCAGCCACGGAAATCCTGATGTGGTGTTGTGCGAACGCGGTATCCGCAGCTTCGATGATTACACCCGCAATGTCCTAGATTTAGCAGCAGTGGCAGCACTCAAGCAAATAACTCACCTGCCTGTGATTGTAGATCCTTCCCATGCTGTTGGTAAACGGGAACTGGTAGCACCTGTAGCTAGGGCTGCGATCGCTTGCGGTGCAGATGGATTAATTATTGAATGTCACCCAGAACCAGAAAAATCTGTTTCTGATGCCCGTCAAGCACTCTCTTTAGAAGATATGGTGCGTTTAGTTCATAGTTTAAAGCCTGTAGCAACAGCCGTTGGGCGCAATATATCAAATGTCGGGGCGGGTTTATCACCTGCCCCGATTTTTTGTGCTGCTTGAATTTCAGTTGAGGGTGGGCGATCGCTTAAATATCTAATTCCAAATATTTATTTTGGCTGAATGACAAACTGCGATGCCTGCGGCGGTAAACTACGCCTTCGTAAAATAAAGTTGTTGCTTAGTTACGCACAAGTTACGGAATAACTTAGACGCATTAGCGAAGCGGTAGCGACGTTCGCGCAGCGTCTCGCAGAGAAGGAGCGTCAGCCGCTTGCCGCAGGCTATCGCAGAGGTGCAAAGGAATGGGAATTTGAGAAATATTTTGCGTAAGTTCTGATACAAATAAAGTCACACAAAAGTCACACAAGTTTAACAACAATTTCTTTCCAAAAGGGGTAGGCTAAAACAGCAATTATTAGTACACTAATGTTTAGCTTGACTAACATTCTGCTTATCTAATTAGAATTAATCGCAACCAACCATTTTGCAAAAAAAAATGCGATGTCTAACGACAAGCTAGTACGTGTATGTGCTTCCCCTTTCCCCAAATTGTTAATATGCGCCGTTTAGTTTCTATTCAGACAATAAAGCCTCCGTCCTTGGCTGCTCAAACTATTCCTAGCTTTTATAACGTTATTCAAAGAGGACGATTTTCACTACTTATATTAGGTCTAACTTACTTGTGTGCTGCCTGTAATGCTTCTGAAGCCCAATCCAGTGGAAAAGAAGCAGGAAAAAAGCGAGCCGTGCCAGTGGTGGTTGCCACTGCGACTCAAAAAACGATTCCAATACAGTTATCGGCTACGGGGACAGTTGAAGCATATTCTACGGTATCTGTCAAATCTCAAGTAGGTGGGCAACTGACTGGAGTCTATTTTCAGCAAGGACAGAACGTTAAGAAAGGAGACTTGTTATTTAAAATTGATTCTCGCCCTCTACAAGCCGCGCTGATGCAAGCTAATGCTGCCAAGGCTAAAGATTTGGCTCAGGTGAAACAGGCACAGGCTAATGTGCTAAAAGCGATCGCTCAAGTGAACCAGGCAAAAGCGAATGTCGTGAAGGATAAGTCCCAGGCAACAAATGCAAATGTGCAGGCTCAACGTTATGCTAGTTTGCTCAAGCAAGGGGCTATCAGTAAAGAACAGTCAGAACAGTATCAGACAACTGCTGCTGCTCAACAGGCAACGGTACAAGCAGATCAAGAGGGAGTAGCAAATGCTCAGGCTGCGGTGGCGGCAGCCCAAGCAGATGTACAAAATGCTCAGGCGGTGATAGTGGCAGATGAAGCTGCGATCGATAATGCTAAAGTTCAGCTTTCTTATACTTCCATCTACTCACCAATTGCTGGACGCACGGGTAGTCTGAAGCTAAATCAAGGCAACTTGGTAGAGGCGAATGCTACCGATCCGCTAATTACAATCAGTCAAATTCACCCGATTTACGTCAACTTTTCCATTGCCCAGCGATTGCTGCCAGATATAAAAAAATACAGTGCTAATAACGGTAAGTTAGAAGTCGATGCCTTACCTCCTAAAGACGCAGGGCGGCCAGTCCGAGGCGAACTTACCTTTGTCGATAGTGGAGTTAATACCCAAACAGGTACGATTCAACTTAAGGGTACTTTTGCCAACAATGATGATCGCCTGTTTCCGGGGCAGTTTGTTAATGTAGTCCTCAAACTGAGCGAAGAACCAAATGCTATTACTGTTCCTTCCCAGGCGGTACAGAGTGGGCAAAAGGGACAATTTGTGTATGTGGTCAAACCCGACAAAACAGCAGAAATGCGGACAATTACCGTCGGCGACACCGTTGAGAACGAAACGGTAATTAAGCAAGGCTTGAAACCGGGTGAACAAGTAGTTATTGATGGACAATTCAACCTAGTGCCTGGTGCCACAGTCCAATTGAAACCGGAAGTAGGAAGCAGGGGGGCAGGGGGCAGAGGGGCAGGGGGAGGAGGAGCAGCTTTCAAAGGTAGGTATTTAAGAAAGGGGCAAATTAACAGGTAAAATACAGAACTGATGTCAGTCCGCAAAAATATACAAGGCAGATGCGGAGCAGAATTAAAGGCTGTAGGAGGGTAAATGCAGATAGGAAAAAGTGAGGAATTAAGACAATGGACTAGAAAAGTCATAGAAAAAATGCCGAATCTCACAAAGCCGCAAGCAGTAGTACTGGCAATGTGGAGTTTTGGGATAGTGATGACTCAATCAAGTGGACTAACAACAGTTTCAGTATTTTTAGCAGAGTTGCTGGGTAAAAAAGAGAATACTGTGCGCCAGCAACTGCGAGAATGGTATCGAGATGCTGAGGATAAAACGAAGACAGGACGGACTTCATTAGATATTACAACTTGTTTTAGTCCACTACTGTGCTGGATTTTAAGCCTTTGGCCGCAGAACGAAAAGCGTTTGGCTCTGGCAGCAGATGCCTCGACTTTGAGCGATCGCTTTACTGTACTAGCAATTAGTATTGTTTACCGAGGTTGCGGAATTCCTATTGCTTGGAAAATAGTAGAAGCAACTAAACCAGGGAGTTGGAAACTGCACTGGCAAAAACTGTTGAGCCAGATCAGCCAAAGCATCCCAGCAGATTGGTTTGTAATTGTTACCACTGACCGAGGACTTTACGCTCCTTGGCTGTATGAAAAAATTCAATCCAATGGTTGGCATCCGTTTATGCGGATTAATCAAATTGGACAGTTTCAAGTTTTGGGGCAGGATGCTTGGCAGCCTTTAAATACTCTAGTGCCACAAGTGGGTCAGTCATTCAAAGGCTTAATAACTTGTTTTAAAACTAATTCAATCAAATGTACCTTATTAGCTCGCTATGACGATGGCTATGCCGAACCTTGGTTAATTCTCACTGATTTACAGCCGGAGGTTGCGGATGCTTGCTGGTATTCTATGCGCTCTTGGATTGAGTGTCTGTTTAAAGATGGTAAACGAGGTGGTTTTGATTGGCATCAAACCAAAATCACTGACCCTAAACGTGCCGAAAGACATTGGTTAGCCATAGCGATCGCTATTTTATGGCAAGTAAGTGTTGGTGGTTGTGTTGATGCAAATCTCCCTATTAGTAGTTTAGATGAATTACCCCAAACTCATATTGCACGACGCAATTTTAAAAATAGTCTCCCTCACCGTTGGCTTAGTTGCTTCCGCCGTGGATTTTTAGTGATTAAGGCCGCTGTTCTTAATCGTCTTCCATTACCAATCGGTGGTTTTTTCCCTGAGCCTTGGCCAAGCTTTACTCCACAACTTAATGTTTCTCAAATCACTCTCTCTACTGCCTGATTTTTAAATACCTACCCTTGAAAGAGGAGGAGCAGGGGGAGAAAGGTAAACTCCTCACTCAGCACGGGTAAACGCTCTGCTACTGCTAACAGAACTCATTACTTCTCAATCAGCGCTGGCTCAACGCCCATCTACCGCTAACAGCAATCTTTATTCCTTACTTAGCACTCAGATGAACATTTCCGAGCTATTTATCCGGCGACCAATCATGACGACTCTAGTTATGGTTGGCATTTTGATATTTGGACTGATCAGTTACCAACAACTACCTGTTAGCGACTTACCCAATGTAGATTATCCAACACTCCAGGTAACAGCTAATCTGCCCGGAGCTAGTCCAGAAACGATGGCTGCCTCAGTCGCAACTCCTTTAGAGCAGCAGTTTTCGAGCATCGCGGGATTGAGTTCGATGAACTCTACCAGTTCTTTGGGTACTACACAACTGACGCTGCAATTTGACCTGAATCGGGATATTGACGGTGCAGCACAAGATGTCCAGTCTGCGATCGCTAAGGGAGCAAAGCAGTTACCGACAAATATGCCTAATCCGCCATCTTACCGAAAGGTAAATCCGGCGGATCAGCCAGTCCTTTACATCTCCCTCAATTCGTCTATTCTGCCCCTCTCAACTGTAGACAAGTATGCTGAAACATTGCTGGCACAACGCCTGTCAATGGTGGATGGAGTGGCACAAGTGCAGGTGTTTGGTTCCCAAAAGTACGCGGTACGAATTCAGCTTGACCCGGAAGCGCTGAGTGTCAAAGGCATAGGAATTGATGAAGTAGCAACTGCGATCGCTAATGGAAATGTCAATCTGCCTACGGGGACACTTTACGGTAAGCAGCAAAATTCTACCATCCAAGCAAACGGTCAACTCAACGATGCCGCCAGCTATCGCTCCCTAAGTGTGGCTTATCAGAACGGCGCACCAGTGCAGCTAGGAGAACTCGGTCAAGTTCTGGATAGCGTAGAAAATGACAAGATTGCAAGCTGGTATTTTCCTGTCAAGAAAGAGAGTAAGGGAGCAGGGGAGCAGAGGAGCAGAGGAGCAGAGGAGCAGGGGAGCAGAGGAGCAGGGGAGAAATTCCCAATCCAAAATTCTGGTGTGCGGGCGATCGTTTTGGCAATTCAGCGCCAACCGGGAACTAATACTGTTCAAGTAGTGGATGCAATCAAGAAACTGTTACCTACCTTTCGGACACAGATTCCGGCGGCTGTGAACATGGATATTCTCTACGATCGCTCCCAATCAATTCGGGAGTCAGTGGATGATGTACAATTCACGCTGTTGCTCACCATCGCTCTGGTGGTGCTGGTAATCTTTCTATTTCTTCGCAATATCTCTGCTACTGTTATTCCCAGTTTGGCAGTACCGCTTTCAATAGTAGCGACTTTTGGAGTTATGGTACTACTGGACTTCTCACTCGATAACTTATCACTGATGGCGTTAACCCTTTCAGTAGGTTTCGTGGTAGATGATGCCGTAGTCATGCTGGAGAATATTGTCCGCCACATGGAAATGGGCGAAAGCCGGATGGAAGCAGCCCTAAATGGTTCTAGAGAGATTGGTTTCACAATTTTATCTATGACCATCTCTCTGGTAGCAGTATTCATCCCGATCCTTTTCATGGAAGGCATTCTGGGGCGACTGTTTCGGGAGTTTGCTGTTACCATCAGCGTTGCAATCTTGGTATCTGGCGTAATTTCCCTCAGCTTGACACCAATGCTATGTTCCAGATTCTTGAGTCCACCTCATCATGAACAAGCAGGGGAAGATGAGGAAGCAGGGGGAGATGAGGGAGATGAGGGAGAAATTCCTAACCCCCACTCCCCACTCCCCACTCCCCACTCCCGAATCAAAAACTTTAACCGTCGTCTCTACAACTTTTCGGAAAACGTTTTTAATGTGATATTGGGCGGATACGATTGGAGTTTGAGGAAATCACTCAAGTATCACCGCACAACAATGGTGATTTCGGGAGCGATTCTTGTAGCGACAGTGTATCTATTTATAATTGTGCCTAAAGGGTTTGTTCCCAACGCAGATGTTGGACAAATTACGGCAACAACTCAGGCATCAGAGGATATATCCTTTGATGAAATGGTAAAACATCAACAAGCTGTAGCTGCGATCGCTTATCGCGATCCTAATGTTGATTCCATCAACTCCAGTGTCGGGGCTGGCGGCCCAAATGCTTCCGCCAACGCGGGACGGCTTTTAATTGAACTCAAGCCCCGCCATGAGCGCCGTCTCAGTGCTGATGAAGTTGTCCAGGAACTCAGGCCTAAGTTGTCAGTTGTGCCTGGAATCAAGGTTTTCTTGCAAAATCCTCCAGCCATCAATGTCGGTGGACAACAGACAAAAGCGCAGTATCAATTTACTCTGCAAACTCCCAATATTCAAGAACTTTACCAGTATGCCCCAGCTTTAGAAGAGAAATTGCGATCGCTCTCAGATTTACAAGATGTCAACAGCGATTTGCAAATCAAAAATCCGCAAGTAAAAGTAGACATCAACCGCGACCACGCTTCTGCTCTAGGTTTGACCGCCAATCAAATCGAAACTGCTCTGAGTAATGCTTATGGTACTCGCCAAGTTTCTACCATCTACGCCCCCGATAGCCAATACCAAGTAATTATGGGCGTGGAACCAAAATATCAGCAAAATGCCAACGCCCTAGATTTACTCTCAGTTCGTGCCCCTAGTGGACAACTTGTGCCTCTCAACGCCGTAGCCACCTTGAGCAAAGATGTAGGCCCCTTAACTATCAACCACAAAGGGCAACTAGCATCTGTTACCTTCTCCTTTAACCTCAAGCCAGGAGTGTCACTCGGTAACGTCACTGGGAAAATTGAGGAACTTGCCCGTCAAACACTGCCACCTACTATTAGTACAGGTTTCCAAGGTTCAGCGCAGGCATTCCAATCTTCGATTCAGGGTTTAGGATTGCTACTGCTGGTTGCCATCTTGGTGATTTATATTGTGTTGGGTATTCTCTACGAGAACTTCATTCACCCGTTAACAATCCTTTCTAGCTTACCTTCTGCTGGATTTGGGGCAATACTAACCCTGTTGCTGTTTCAAGTTGACTTGAATATTTACGCCTTCGTCGGCATCATTCTACTAGTTGGCATTGTGAAGAAAAACGGGATTATGATGGTTGACTTTGCGATCGTTGCCCGTCATAACGGCAAAACCCCTTATGATGCTATCTATGAAGCCTGCTTGGTAAGATTCCGTCCAATTATGATGACGACAATGGCAGCACTTATGGGAACTTTACCAATTGCCCTCGGTTTAGGAGCCGGAGCAGATACACGTCGTCCCCTTGGTTTAGCAGTAGTTGGGGGGTTGGTGTTCTCGCAGTTCCTCACACTTTATTTAACACCCGTTTTCTACACCTACATGGAGTCTTGGCAAACCAAGATGAAAAAACGTAGTTGGCGCAAACAGCCAATTTGACACTCACCCGACTGAACAAATAACGCTTGGTTGATTTGTTCTTTTTAATCACTAACTCTTGACTCCCTTCATTGTAGAGGGGAGTTTTTTATATATCATATTTATTTTTGCTAGTTCACTTTGATTAACTTGTCCATAATTGCGATCGCAAATCCCCAGCCTCTAAACATCGAAGAGCCGTAGTATGGCACTTGAGATTGAAGGAAGTATAATATTCCGTACAAGAGCTAGGTTAATGAGTATTAAAGGTGGATTCATCCAGTTCAAACACTCGTTAACGGAGATAAAAGGTGGATTCATCCAGTTCAAACACTCGTTAACGGAGATAAAAGGTGGATTCATCCAGTTCAAATACTCGTTAACGGAGATAAAAGGTGGATTCATCCAGTTCAAATACTCGTTAACGGAGATAAAAGGTGGATTTATCCAGTTCAAATACTCACCGATGAAGTTCAAAGGCTAAACAAGCCTTTGAATTGCAATATGCTTAGAATAAGTTTTTTTCTCCCTCTGCCCCCCTTGCCCTTGCCCTACGGTGTACACACAAGTTATCGAATCACTACCAGTCCTCGAATTACCCCACCCTAACCCTCCCCGTATGTATTGGCTACGGTGTACACACAAGTACTATCTGAAAGGGTTTCAGGCATTATAGACCCCTTAAATTATCATTACGAGCGCAGTGATAACGGAGCGAAGTAAATCACATAATCCCGTGCTTAAAGCGATTGCTTGTCTGCGACACGCTCTTGGGAACGTCGTTCCTCCTCTCTACGAGACGCTGCGCGAACGCTGCGGACAGGCTGACAGAGCGATCGCCTCCGGCGGGCGGGTAAGCCATCGCACAATCCTATTGCTAGAGGACGAAACCAATTGTCAGGTGGAATTTCACGACTTGTGTGTACACCGTAGCCTAAAAGGAGAGAGGCTTTGAATCATACTCCCCTTCCCTTGCAGGGAAGGGGCTGGGGGTTAGGTCTATATTTAACTCAACCCAGAAGCGCTATAAAGCTATGCGAAATCATCACAAGCGCTAATTGCACAGGTATCAACTTCAGCTAAAACTCTTTTAAAATCTCGTTTCCAGTCTCTAGCTGGAAACGAGACGCAAGAGACAATCTTTAAAAGCTTATTAGCTTTTACTTTAATTGAATCTACTTTCATGACGACTTTTAAAGTGAAAAATAACAAATTGTATTTTTGTTATAAAACATTAGTTTTAAATACTTTTATCAAATATCCAAAAGTATCTAACTGTACATATTGACTATGAACAATAATTTAAATAATTGGCAACCTTTGAGCGTGTAACTTATGGCTATTAAAGATTGTAAGGATAATCTTCTATCTAGTAAATAAATAATTTGAGATTCGGCAAATAAATTAGTGAGATGTATGTTATGGTTTTTATAGGAATCAAAACGAGTGAAAGCACAAAAAGACTTCAAGATAATTTTGAGGCAAGCTCAAGAAAGTTTTTTTTTGCTCTGGTAAGTCCACTTCAATTCGCTACATATTTCTGTAACAAAAATCTAAAACTAGATTGAGTAGGATAGTAGCCTTTGTAACAACTTGAAGTCAATCAAAATTTATCTGGGTATAAGCCAATAAGAGTTGGCTAACCTAGCTAGAACATTACCCGCAAAAGGCAATTACTCTTGGAGTCTGGGAAGAAAGACTCTTAGTACAGCCTGACAAATCCATAGAAATACAGAATATTTACAAACTTAGTTTTGTGGTAGCAAACATTTTCAACCGCGAACTAAGTTGAAGCAGTTGATGACTTTTGGAACAAAAACTCTAAGCAGAATGGTGCTATAAACCATGCTGTCAAAAGTTACTTAGATATTGTCTAAGCTAAAGTGTTAGAAATTGCCTGTGCAAACATTATAGTATTGCACCTATAGCTACCACTTTTAGGCTGGAATTTATCTTGCTGCATCAATCACGAAACGATAAGCACTATTGAAGTTTTTGGCAATTTGACATCAGCAAAATCAAAGAAGTTGCAGTGACCATTTAGAGTGGATTGCAATTTGGTTGGTTGTGTGGTTCAGGGAACAAATCTGCGTTCGTTTGAATTCCTGCTGCAACCACTCTTGAGGCTTGAGCAACCATTTGGGATTCTGTTACAACAACTGACAATGCTGAAGTCAACGTTTTAAAGACTTCGTTATTAGGAGATAGAGATTTTCTATTACTTAAGCTATCGCTTTGTGGGTAAATATGTTCTGATTTTGGCTGTTTTTGTCGGGGTGCAATGTCTAGCGACAAGTTGCTACACGTTAACGCCAACAGGCTCTACTTCCCTACGTTCCAAGGGTGAATATCTCATATCAAGCTTCCGACCCATCAATTAAATCATTGTAGGAAAACACAACCATGGCTGACGAAAAGATTAGACAAATAGCTTTCTATGGTAAAGGCGGTATTGGTAAATCTACTACCTCTCAAAACACCCTTGCAGCAATGGCTGAAATGGGTCAACGCATTCTAATTGTCGGTTGCGACCCTAAAGCTGACTCTACCCGTTTGATGCTACACAGTAAAGCTCAAACAAGTGTTCTTCAATTAGCTGCTGAAAGAGGCGCTGTAGAAGATATTGAACTCGAAGAAGTAATGCTGACTGGTTTCCGTGATGTACGTTGTGTGGAGTCTGGTGGTCCTGAACCCGGTGTAGGTTGCGCTGGTCGTGGTATCATCACTGCTATCAACTTCCTAGAAGAAAACGGTGCTTACAAAGACGTTGATTTTGTAAGTTACGACGTTTTAGGTGACGTTGTGTGCGGTGGTTTTGCTATGCCTATCCGTGAAGGCAAGGCACAAGAAATCTACATCGTTACCTCTGGTGAAATGATGGCGATGTATGCAGCTAACAACATCGCTCGTGGTGTTCTCAAATATGCTCACACTGGCGGCGTGCGCTTGGGTGGTTTGATTTGTAACAGCCGTAACGTTGACCGGGAAATCGACTTAATCGAAACCTTGGCAAAACGTTTGAACACCCAAATGATTCACTATGTACCTCGTGACAACATTGTTCAACACGCAGAATTGCGCCGGATGACTGTTAACGAGTACGCTCCTGATAGTAATCAAAGTAACGAATATCGGACATTGGCTACCAAGATTATCAACAACGACAAGCTCACTGTCCCCACTCCTATTGAGATGGAAGAGTTAGAAGAGTTGTTGATTGAATTCGGTATCCTCGAAAGCGACGAAAATACCGCAATGCTTGTTGGTAAGTCTGCTACTGAAGCACCCGTCAAGTAATACTAATTAAATAATGGTTTAGGGTGGGCTACTTGTCCACCCTTTTTTCATTGGTTTAAATCCCTAGTAAGGATTTTGATAAATTGCAATCAATAGAACTGGGAAGAGTGCCAGTAAAAAATTGGGTTTCAATCCCTAATAGGGATTTTGATAAATTGCAATTTATTGCAAACACCTCTTAAGGAACCGTGGTTCTTGGTTTCAATCCCTAATAGGGATTTTGATAAATTGCAATTTTTAATTCCTGTATTTTTTTCAGCCATTGCTGCCGGGTTTCAATCCCTAATAGGGATTTTGATAAATTGCAATTCTATTAAAATATCTCCCTCATTTAATTTCATGTTTCAATCCCTAATAGGGATTTTGATAAATTGCAATTTTATGTGTATTATTTAGTCCGTAAAGGTCTAGCTGTTTCAATCCCTAATAGGGATTTTGATAAATTGCAATATCCTAATGACCCTAGAAACAATGCTAACTGGGGTTTCAATCCCTAATAGGGATTTTGATAAATTGCAATTCTAAGAATCCGGCTTGCACCATTGCATCCATCACAGTTTCAATCCCTAATAGGGATTTTGATAAATTGCAATCTGTGTACTTGCAGCAATCATCATTCTGTGGAAGTTTCAATCCCTAATAGGGATTTTGATAAATTGCAATGCAATTGCTAAAGCTTTTCGCTTGGCATCTTTATTGTTTCAATCCCTAATAGGGATTTTGATAAATTGCAATTTTAAATCTTTATCTAAGAAGTTAGGTGAACCATTAGGTTTCAATCCCTAATAGGGATTTTGATAAATTGCAATGCAGTAGTGGAAGCTCTACCAATAAGGTTATTTTGTTTCAATCCCTAATAGGGATTTTGATAAATTGCAATTGGAAGAAAGACCACCCGCACTAACAGAGGCGGCGTTTCAATCCCTAATAGGGATTTTGATAAATTGCAATTGAGCGCGAATCGTAAGGGCTGGGAAGATTTCAGTTTCAATCCCTAATAGGGATTTTGATAAATTGCAATCTGAATCCTGTTGGAAGGATTCATTCTTAAGGTAGTTTCAATCCCTAATAGGGATTTTGATAAATTGCAATTGCGGGAGCCTGAAACCCAAGCTGTATTTAATTTTCAAGGTACAGTTGCGCGATTCAAGGGCAATCATAGCATTACAGAATTTGTTTGGAAAGAGTGCCAAAAAATTTAAAGGCTGAAATCGTCTTTTGGTAAGCATTTTAGAGATTGCGCGGATTAGGATTAGGTGACTAATGGGTTGAAAGCCTTACTGTATTTGGAATAGAAGCACTTTTTGGGGACTTTAGAATTTCTACACCTACCCTTCCGCGCATTTGAGATATGAGAACCCAGCCAGATAAGTAACTCAGTACATAAAATTGCTTATCCCGTGGCTTTTCTTTGCCAATACAGGCGGTTTTTCTCTGACAAGAGCCACACAGAAAAAACATTTGGACAGCAAACGAATCTAAAATATTACGGTAAACTGATTCATAAATTGTAATATTTGTTGTCGTACTACTGTACTGATAACCAAAAATCAAGTTTCCGCCAATTTTAAGGTAGAGATGATGAAAGAAATAACACGCCGCAAATTTATCGCAACAAGCACCTTGGCGACGGGTTTTGCCTTGGCAGTGCAACCCATTTCTGCTCAAGTCACCGCTACCGATGCTAAGGGGTTGGTAGCTGGTGCAGTGAAAATTCCCGTCAAAGATGGCGAAATTCCTGCTTACAGAGCAGCACCCGCCACTGGTGAAAATTTCCCCATAGTCTTGGTAATCCAAGAAATCTTTGGTGTACACGAGCATATTCAAGATGTTACTCGTCGTTTTGCTCAGTTGGGATACTTGGCGATCGCACCGGAATTATTCATCCGTCAAGGCGATGTCACTAAGTTAAGCAGTATAGACGAAATTCGCCCAATTGTTGCCAAAGTACCAGATTCTCAAGTGTTATCCGATCTCGATGCGACGGTAAAATGGGCTGTGAAATCAGCTAAAGGCAATGCCAATAAATTGGCGATTACAGGTTTCTGCTGGGGTGGCCGCATTACCTGGTTGTATGCGGCACACAATCCCAAGGTGAAGGCAGGTGTTGCGTGGTATGGGCGACTCGTGGGCGATGCTACCGAACTTCAGCCCAAGTATCCAATTGATATTGCATCAAAACTGACAGTCCCCATTCTTGGACTCTACGGTGGCAAGGATACTGGTATTCCCCTTGATACAGTAGAACAGATGCGCGATCGCTTAAAGTCTAGCAGCAGCAAATCTGAAATCATTGTCTACCCCGATGCACCCCACGCTTTTTTTGCCGATTATCGCCCCTCCTACCGCGAGAAAGATGCTAAGGACGGTTGGAAACGTCTTTTGGCATGGTTTAAGCAAAATGGTGTTTAAAGGTATCGGTTTACGAACTGTGACTTTCAAAAAAGTTCCAAATTGTTTCACTGGCGTTCAGCCCCAGCTTTGCATTGAATTTGTTTAGACTTTTGTCAGATGAGGAACCACCAGGCCAGAAATGTCCACCGTTTACTACCGCTAGCTGCCAGACTTCTGAGTTGCCACTACAACCTGTGTAGATAGCGGTTTTCACTTTATCTTCAGAAAAGTCGGGAGATTTATTTGATGAAGTACATTGATCGTGCGATCGCCAAAAATCTACCATATCTGAAATAGAAAGCAACGCTCCTCGTTGAGTATGATCGTCACCTTCATAAAGTACATCGCGATCGTTTGTACCGTTGATCGTTAACATTGATATGGAAGTTCGAGGCTGGCAATTAGATTTGAGTCTAACTGGGAGCGAACCAGCTACTGATGCAAAACCAGAAATTTTATCAGGTAACTTACAGGCTAGTGCTTGAGTAAGTATGGCACCTCTAGAAAAACCAGTGGCATAAATTTTATGGCTATCAATATTGATTTGCTGCTGAAGATGATTAATCAAAGCATTGACAAACGAAACATCATCCACCCTTCCTTGAGCGTTACCTCTAAGGCTCCATTTTTGGTCAATTCCATCTGGATAAACAACAATAAATCCTTTTTTATCTGCTAATTCATTGAAGCGAGTCACATTACTGATAGACTTACCATTACCATCATCTCCATGAAACACTAAAACTAACGGCATTGGGCGGTCTGGATTATAAGATTTGGGAGTGTACAAATAGTAAGTACGTAACTTTCCTTGATCATATAGTTCTCCATAATTATCACCACTCAAGATTTTTGCTTCAGTTATATTTTTTTCTTCAGCCTGAATGGAATCGCAGGCTGTCAATAAAGTAATTCCAAGTATAACTATGAGAAGTTTTTTTAAAATCCGAGAATTTTGATAAATATTCATGTTAATTAAATTGATGTATGTTCGATACTTTTATTTATTTTGTAAGTCTTATTTAGCACAAAAATTTTACCTAATAGAGGCTAACAACCCTACTTGGGTTGTTAGCCTCTATTTAGATATTAAACTCTTACATTTACATAACGAGCAGGAACTCTAACCTTAACCCACCTATTACCGCGTCGTACTGTTTCCCAATGTGCAGGAATCAGCTTTCGTTGAAATCGGGCAACAACAGGTTTATGCACAATAGCAACTCTATGAACATTGGGTTTGACAAGGATTTCTGCTGCTGATGCCTGCGATGGCAAGGAGGAAATTGCCAATGGGAGAGCAAGTAATGTACCTAATAAAATACGTTTCATCTTCAAATTTCCATCGATTTACTTGAGATTTTTACAGCATTTATCAATAATTTATGAATAAATATTCTTACTTGTTAGGTTTCCAGTAAGTTTGTTTGTTACACGAATTAATTGATTTGCTGTATTACTGTTAGTTTAAAATACTAAATAATAATACACAGTGGAATAAAGTCATAATTTAAGCATGACTTTATTCACATTTTAGGTTTTAGATAAAACAATTTTGCCATTGCTGTCACTGAAGATTTTATCAACTATAGCTGTTCTTAGTTGAGTAGGTACTGAGAGGATGTTTTAAAAGTAATTGGCTGTGCTTTTAAGTACTTCTAGATCCCCCCTAACCCCCCTTAAAAAAGGGGGGAACCGGAATTAAAGTCCCCCTTTTTAAGGGGGATTTAGGGGTATCTGAACTTTTGATACCGATAAGGGGACTTTTAAAACATCCTCTGAACCCTACCCTCAACCCTTTAAGAATAAGCGAGGAGCTTGCTCTGAAGTATATTATTTGATCGTGTCTTTTCCATTATTTTAAATTGCTACTTATGTAAAATTTATTAACTTGCAGAAATAATGGGGCGATCTACTGAGAAAAAGCTAGAATATTGCCAGTTATTTAATAATATTAAAGCATTAAATAAAATCTATCTTTACCTATCTAATTGCTGAAATTAAAGCGGTAAGAGATATTCATATATGACTATATTTAAAAGCATAGTTATACCAATTCAAAATTATAAAAGCTGACATCCCAAATATAAAAAAGCCTCCCATACTGGGAGGCTTGAATGTGAGCGGAGACAACTTGTTAAACTACGGCCTTGCAGCCAGCGCTCCTCCTAATGCAGAGAAAACGGCGGAGACGGATGCTGTGGCAAACAGCCACCACGCTGCTGTAGCTGCGGCTTTACGGGTTTCTTCAGCTTGTCGCTGTGCTTGATGCTTCACCTGTTCTAGGCGGCGTTGGGCTTCTTGCTGTATGCGTTCTGCACGTTGCAATACTGTGTTGCGGGCCCGTTCAATTTGGTCGATGATCCGGTTGGCATCTTCCTCAGAGATGTCCTCACGAGAACTCATAATTGCTACTAAAGTCTCACGATCAAAAGAAGATAGGCGATCGCGCAGGGCATCAAATCCCGCTTGAGGATCATCAAAAAATGTGCGGACATCGCCCTTAATGCTATCGTAATTGAGTTCCGGGCGATCCAGGGAGTTAAGATAGTTGCGGATGCGGGCAAAAACCCCATCAATTGCATCTTGAATGCCTCGTTGGATATTCCGCACTTGTTCTACAAATTGATCCCTGACGGACACCATGTTATCGGCAATCCGCGCTGCTTCTTCATCAGACATATCTTCCCGAATCTTCAGCAGGGCGATGATGGTATCACGGTCAAAATGGGAAAGGCGATCGCTAAAACTTTCTACCCCCACTCGCGGATCGTGCAAGAGTAGTTGCAGGTCGCGTTTAATACCTTCAGGATTGAGTTCTTCTTTACCAGTTTGGCGCAGATACTCTTCCAGATAAGCTTTGAATGTTTCTGCTCTTTGCTGTGTACGAGTAGCTAAACGACGAGGCGCACGTATAAAGTTACGAATCGAAGTTTGTGTGGAATCAATGATTTCATTGACTTGTTGTTCACTCAAGTCTTGACGTTGACTGAGCAACTTCACCAGTGTATCGCGGTCTAACTGCGACAATCGATGGCGCAGTGCGCTGGCTCCCTCTTTGGGATTTTCAAACAATTTGCTCAAATCTCGCTGAATACCTTCAGGATTCAGTTCTTGTTTACCAGTATTCCGCAGATAATCTGCGATCGTGGTCGTAACAGAGTCGTATTGCTCTTTGGCTTTATCTACTACAGCTTGGGGTGTGTGGCGAATGTTATGCCACGACTCTTCAGCCGCATTGATGATTTGGTTAACTTGATCTTCACTCAAATCTTGGCGCTGACTTAACAATTGCACCAAGGTATCGCGGTCAAAGCGAGACAACCGCGCCCGAATTGAGCTAATTCCAGCTTGGGGATCTTCTAATAGCTTTTTGAACTCCGCGCGGATGGCATCAGGATTCAGTTCTGATTTCCCGGTGTTACGCAGATATGATTCCACATTCAACCACAGGGTTTCTGCTTGATATTGTGCTTGTTCAGCTAATCCTTTGGATTCTATCAAGACGCGATCGCGTTGTTTTTCAAATTCATCCAGAATGCTGTCTACTTCATATAGCTGGACATCATTCCGTTCTAGCAATATCTCCCGAATTTCCTGACGTTCAATGTGTGCCAGTCGCAATGTCAGGGTTTCATAATCTGCATCTGGGTCTTGCAACAGTGGTTTAAAATTCTGTTCAATGCCTTCAGATGTCAAATCTGTTTTCGGGGTAACGAGCAGATAACTTTCTACTGCGCGTTGCAAGTCTTGGACTATCTCTCTTTCTTCGATACCTGTAACTGTCACCAGCACATCTTTGCGGACAACTTCTAGCTGATCTGCAATGCGCTGAATTTGGCCTTGGGTAAGTAGTCCCCGTTGTTGGAGAATTTTGACGAAATCGTTACGTGATAATCTTTCTAGTTCTCTGCGGACTATTCCAGGATCAGCTGCTGGGTCGAAAATGACATCACGAAATTCTTGGGCAATTTTTTCTGGGCTTAGTTGCCAAGCATAAGTGTTGTACAGATAATTTTCGATATCAGATCGAATTGGGCTATAGGGTTGTGATGGTGTTGGCAAACCTAACTTATCTGCTTGTTGGGTGACTTTATCTTTGGCTGTGGTAAGGCTACCTAAGATTTTTTCCACATCCAAATCAGATAAATCTGCCCGTCCCAACACAATGCCGGTTAAGGCGGATAGTCCTTGCTGGATTGTACTTTGAATTGGCCCAGTAGTAGATGCCTTTTGGTCAGCTTCCTTGGAACCACGTGTTTCTGCAACTAATCGATCCAGCTTGGCGTTAAGTTCATCTGTCTTACTTTGCCCTGCTGGAAGTGATTTCAGATAATCCATTAACTCACCCATCCGGTCTTCGGTGGGTGAATGCTGACTTACTACCTGTTGCCAAACCTTATATAAAGTATCAGCAATGCGGGTAACGTCTTTTTTAGAAAGGTCGGTACGGCTGCTGACTAACTCGATAAACTTTTGGCGGTCAATGTTGCGAATATCTGGAGTCCCTGCGATCGCTTTTAATTGGGGATCGTTGAGTAAATTTTCAAAATCACCCCGAATTTTCGACACATCCAACTCTGGTGGACGCAGCTTATCTAAATAATCTTCTATGTTCTCCCGAATACTTCCAGGGTCGATGCCGCTTCCTAATTCTCGGCGAATGGCGGCGGCGGCGGCTTCAGCTGTTGCGACAACTTGATTATTGACAGCTTTAGCGCCTAGTGCGGCTGTAGCTGTACCCATAATCGCCTGAAAACCGGAAGTTGCCGTATTTACGACTGAGCCAATTAAGGAACCCACAGTAGTGGAACTTACCCAAACCAGGAGTAAAAAGTAAGCACCCCAAATTACCAAACCGAGAATTGCTCCCAATCCTGGATCTAAGATTACAAGGCTCAATTTAACTGCCAGGAAACAGGCAATTAATAGAGCGATCGTTACAGTGAATAACGTCCAAATCCCTACTGCTGTACCGATTTTGCGAATGCTGCCGCCCAAACTTCCGACTTCCCCAGAATCTGAATCCGAGTCAGATGAGTGCCCCAGATAGGAAATACCGGCTGCAAGGGAGAGATTAGTTAGAACTAATTGGAAAGCAAAGGCTAGGATCACGCCGGAGATTAAGGCCACAAAAAAGCGCGGCCCGGAAGTCAGAACCGATGCCTGTGCTGGCGTGACGTTTGAGGGATCTACTGGAATCTGTTCTAACCACAATAGTGGTTTGTAGAGTCCCAGCATGATTTCCGTACTTTGGAACATTGTATTTCCTTCTACTAAGTTTAAATTTGGGGAATTAAGATTTTCTTGAGAAGCAACTCTTAGTATTTTTGTCTGTACCTATGGCAATACCTAACTGTTTAGTTCAGAATCGTAGAATTTAGCTGTTGAAAGCATCTCTCCAAGGGCTGAAAACTATATACAGCAAAAGATATAAATTTTATTATCTAACGATAAAAGTAGTTAAAAATTTGGTTAATTATTGGCTGCCACGCTCTTAATTTTAACTGCTTAATCAAAATGATTGATTTTGCCCAAGCTATAGTTTGATTACTAGAACTTTACATTTATTTATAATTATCTTTTTATCACCCTCTCAGGGTGGATTTGTCTGCACTAATATGTTGTTGATTATCGTCCCCAAGAAGTGCCTGTAGTTTGTGCCTACAGGCAGAAAGCAATCTAGTTATAAATAGCTACATTAAAGTTAACAAATGAATTGTTGACGACAACAAGATGGCAACTCATTATTCCAGAGATTTGCCAATACTTGCATAAAGAATAATTTGCTTTAGAATTTAGTCGATTATAGTGTCCAGCGCGATGTTCTACATCTGATTGACTGCTAGAAATTAAACATCTCAAAAGCTAAGAAATTTTGGAGAAACAAATGGCAACTCAAGAAACTCGGTCTTCTACTGACTTACCACCTGTTGCACCAGAATACAACGGTATAGACCGTAACGCTTTTCTGTTTGGCTGGACTCCTCAAGCCGAAATTTGGAATGGTCGTTTGGCAGCAATTGGTTTTCTCGCCTATTTGCTTTGGGATTTAGCTGGCTATAGCGTTTTACGCGACGTACTGCACTTAGTTGGCTACTAAAGATTGAACCTTTGAAAACTTACTGGATATTGGAGAAAAAAAATGGAACCTCGATCTTCTACTGATTTAGCACCTGTTGCTAAAGCCTACAATGGTGTAGACCGCAATGCTTTTTTGTTTGGTTGGACTCCTCAAGCTGAAATCTGGAACGGTCGTTTGGCAGCAATTGGTTTTCTTGCCTATTTGCTTTGGGATTTAGCTGGCTATAGTGTCTTACGCGATGTATTGCACATAATTAGCTATTAGTAGCCACAGCTATATAAGACTTCCGCAAATAATAATCTAAACCCTAGTTTTCAGGTAGGGGCAATTCATGTAGACGCAGAGCGTCTTCCCACAGGGTATTGCCCCTACCTTTATCTAAAGCAGAAAGCGAAACAACACATACAAAGCCGAAGCTACCAGTTGCAACAGCATCACTGGAATGCCGTAGTGAAGGAAAGTTTTAAACGAGATGCGTCGTCCATGCTGCTCAGAAATACCGGCAGCGACGATATTAGATGATGCCCCTACTAATGTGCCATTACCTCCCAAAGTTGCACCAAACATCATGGCATAAAAAAGCGGTAATACTTCTGGGGGAAACTGCCCTTGAAAATCTTGTGCTAGAACTTCTGCGGGTGCTAATCCAACAGTAACAATGTATTGTTTAAGTAAGGGAACCATCCCCACCACTAAAGGAATATTGGGGACTACGCTGGATAATATACCTACAAAAAATAATAAAACTAGGGAACCTAGGATAATATTTTTTCCTAAAATTACTGCCAATATTCCTGATAAACCATTAATTACACCTGTTTTTTCTAACCCTCCAATTAGCACAAAAATACTCATAAAAAATATTAATGTACTCCAGTCTACATCCCGCAAAATATTGTTAACTGAATCGATTTTGCTATGGTGAGATAACAATAAAGCTAAAGCTGCTCCTAACAAAGCTGCGGCAGCAGGCGAAACCGGAACTGGTAGAGTTTCTCCAACGACAAAAAATAGCAGGACGAAAAATACTATAACTGCACCAAAGCTTAAAGCTCGTGGATGATTAATTTGTGGATGTGGCAGTTCTTCTAAATTATCTAACTGGGTATTCCAAATTTTACGAAATAAAAATGGTAGTGTTGCAATTACTATAGCAACGGCAATTACCCCTCCTAAACTCAATTCCCATAAATAATCTGTAAAGCTGATATTTACAGCATCACCAACAATAAAGGTAGCTGGATCTCCAACTAAAGTTAGGAGTCCGGCACTATTAGCAACAAATACCATTAAAATTAACAAGGGAACAAAATTTATCCCCACTTCCTTTGCCATTGGTGGAATTAAAGGCGCTAACAACATTACTGTTGTGGCATTTGGTAAAACTGCACAGATGGGTGTCACAATAGCCACAATACCGAGTAATAGACGCTTGCCTTGTCCCTTAGCTAAGAGTACTATTTGAGTTGCTAAATAATCAAATATCTTGGTAGGTTCAAAAGCTCGTACTAGCACCATAACTCCAAAGAATAAACCTAGTGTTCCATGACTGTTGCCGATATAACCAACAGCTTCTTCTAAAGTCATGACGTTGGTAAAAACTAATAATAATGCTCCCAATAATGCTGCGATGGTGAGATGTACCCATTCGGTCATCACTAAAATAATGACGCTTATAAATGTAATTACACTAAGGATTGCTTGCCAGTTGTCCACATCTTACTCCTGAAGTTTTATTGGTTGCATAGTAGCGAAAAAAGCCACCTAGTTTTAGGTGACTTATCTTATGATTACAATTGGATAAAAATTACCGAACAGAATTCAGGAGTCAGGAGTCAGAATTCAGAATGGATTCTGTACGACTAGCGGATAGCGCAGCGTTAGCGACGCAGGAGCGTCTTGATTCTGACTCCTGAATTCTTCTTCAATAAAATTTTAAACAGCGATTATTCATCAATACAACTGGGAATACCCAAAACGGCGCAGGGGAAATTATAACCTAATGCTTCAATCATCGGATGATTAACAGATTGGCAACCGAGAAATAGAATATCGGCGGCTTCTGATTCAACAACTTTGTGAAGTTCTGTGGAAATGCTGCCAAAGCGCAAATGAGATTTGAAGGAACCTTGCCATTCTTCAGCCAGACTTCGGGCTTGCCAGAGAATTATATCTGCTTGTTGTAGGGGAGTTACCACTGTCTGCAATTTGGGTTGAGTTAATACCTGTGTCACAGACTTTGATACTTCACTTATTTGACATTCTAATGAAGGCTGTTGTGGAAAGCTCAAGATATTTGGATATTGACTGCTTTGATTATCTTCTACCACATAAACAGCTTGAACAGTGACTTCTGCATTAGTAGCTAAACGCGTTTGATGGGCAATCCAGAAAGCAATATCTAGCGCCGTATGACTGTTAGGAGATGCGTCATAAGCAACAATTAAATTAACTGCTTTTGCTTTTTGAGGTTCTTTAAAGAAAGGTTTTTTTGGTTCTGGCACTAGTACCATTTGTTCAATTAAGTCATTTCGACCTGTGGCACTTTGCAGACGTGCTAACATTGGCTTGATTTGCACAGCTTTACTTCTCCCAATGAAATGAATTAGTAATGAGAAGCAGGGGGACAAATTTTAGATTTTGGACTTTCCTACGGAACGCTACGCGTAGCTTGCTTCCCCGGAGGGGTACGGCTAGGCTCAGTCGAACAATTTTGGATTTTAGATTGAGTAACGATAACCAAAATTGCAAATCTTAAATCAGTCCAGGAAACCCCAATAATAACTGTATTACAGCCAAAGTCTTGGGGGTTCCTTCCATTGCCTACGGAGTTAGCTGACGGGCTAAGACTGGAAGGTGTCTCTCATAAGATTAGCCCCAAACATTGGTTCCTCCGTTCCAAATCCAGCTTTCATGAATTTGAATTAGGCTACCCACTAAAAAAAATGATAATCTAATTTACTCGTCTTGTGCAAAATATCGATCGAGAAAATTTAGGGCGTGGTTGCGGAGTTCAAAATATTCTTTTGAGTTTCGCATGGCTGCGCGATCGCGTGGACGCTCAAAAGGAACTTCTAAAATCTCTCCTATACTAGCAGATGGGCCATTGGTCATCAAGACGATGCGATCGGACATATAAATTGCTTCGTCTACATCGTGGGTAATCATCATCACTGCTTGCCGATGGTTTTCCCAAATATCCAATACCTGCCGTTGCAATTTGCCACGAGTTAGTGCATCTAGTGCCCCAAAAGGTTCATCCATCAGCAACATTTTGGGACGAATTGCTAAGGCTCTGGCAATACCTACTCGTTGTTTCATCCCTCCAGAGATTTCATCAGGATATTTGTTAGCTGCCGCCGTCAAGTTTACCATTGCCAAGTGTTGATTTACAATGCTAATTTTTTCAGCCCGATTAGCATTTTTTAGCACTTCATCCACAGCTAAACGGATATTCTCTCGCACGGTTAACCAAGGCAACAATGAATAGTTCTGAAATACCATCATCCTTTCGGCTCCAGGCTGACGGATTTCTTTGCCATCAAGCCGAACTGATCCGGAAGTGGCTTTTTCTAAACCAGCTACTATCTTTAATAGGGTTGATTTCCCGCAACCAGAGTGACCAATTACAGAAATATATTCATCTTCACCAATCGTTAGATTAACTCCATCTAAAACGACAAAATTATCTTTATCAGGTGTCGGATAAGACTTGACTAAATTTTCAATTTCTAAAAATCCAGTGCGGGGTAGAACTCCGGTCTGGGTATTAATAGGTAATGAGGTATATTCCATCATCAAAGGCTCCCGAAATAATTTAGTCAATCAATTTTGGATTAACTGCGACTTGTACCGAAAATCTAAAATCTAAAATTGCCAGGGTCAATATTTAAACTTGGGATTTAAGACAGGAAAAAGTTAGTGGGAGCGTTAGCCCTGATAGCAAAACTATTCAGATAACCCACCGGATCGCTGGGATCGAAGCCTTTCTTATCTATAAATACTTCTGGTGGTTCGACCTTGTAATCATCCTTGGGACATTTTATGCCCATTTCAGATGCTATCTCGCGATATAAATCTGTTCTCCAGCCTTGTTGGGCTAGTTTGTCGGCATTTTTGGGAAATTCCTTAATTTGTCCCCATCGCGCTGCTTGTGTCATTAACCAGAGACTTCGCGATCGCCATAAGAATGTTGAGTGTTCTCCTGGCTGTTTCGGAAGGTTGTCAGGAATATCGAAGAAAATCGTAGTATCATCGGCTTTAATGGTGCGGTCTTTGCCATCAAAGCCGCCATAGTTGTAATTGCCGAGAATTCCGGGACTGGTAAACTTCGCAATTGGGGCATCTTTCTTTTTGGGTCTTGCACCTGTAAAGGAACGTTCTGTAAGCAGTTCAGCAACTTCTTGACGGTTTTCTGCTTTGCTGCAATATTGGCAAGCTTCAATCATTGCCTTAACTAGAGAACGATAGGTTTTGGGATATTTATCGATGAAAGATTCCATCACTCCTAAAAGTCTATCTGGGTGTCCTAACCAGACTTCTTTGCCTTGTGCAAAGGTAAAGCCGATGTTTTCGTTACCTGTTATTGCCCTTGTATTCCAGGGTTCTGCAACCATGTAAGCTTGCATTGCACCAATCCGCACGTTTGTCACCATTTGGGGTGGCGGTACGATGATGACGCGGAACTCTTTAAGCGGATCAACCCCTGCGGCGGCGGATAAGTAACGGATAAAGTATTCGTAAATGGAGGAACTTAATACTACTGCCCAAACTCTGTTTTCTGGCGGTTGTTTGTCAAAGTAACCTCTGAAATCACGCCCAAAGGCTTCTAAAGCGCCATCGCCATATTTTTCTTGATACTCATACCACGGGCGCAGCCCAAAATCCCACATGGCTTTGTTCATCGTCATGGCGTTACCGTGACGGTGAATCGTCATTGCTGCACACAAGGGGGCGTGACGTGCGCCTTCTGCACCAATTCTGGCGTTGGTGACAGCACCAGATACTACGGGTGAAGCATCTAGGCGACCAAAAATTAAACCATCGCGGGAGGTGGCCCAGCTAGCCTCGCGGTTAAGTGTGACGTTTAAACCATATTTGCGGAAGAAGCCTTTTTTCCAGGCGATCGCAAATGGCGCACAATCATTAACGGGAACGTAACCAATAGTGAGATCGGATTTTTCTAGGTCTTGCGATCTAACTACTGGTTGTACAGCCAAGGCTTCTTCTGTTAGCCCTTTGGCGGATCTATCTCCTGAAATTCCACAGGAGGACAGCGCTATCCCGGTTGTAGTTGCTCCTATTCCCTTAATAAAATCTCGTCGAGTCCAGTTTATATCACCCATTTTTATAGCTCCATTTGTGATGAATTGCTCACGCAGAAGCGCAGAGTCTGGTTACATCTTGCTGTTTTGATCGCAGTCGAATTTTGTTAGTTGGAAGTTTTCGGACGATGGGTTACTAATTCTTCGAGTTTGCCCACGGCGTAATCCAAAATTAACCCAGTTAAGCCAATTATGAACACAGCTAAAAAGACTGAACTTAGGTTTAAACGACTCCATTCATCCCAAACGAAAAAGCCGATACCAATACCACCTGTAAGCATTTCCACGGCGACGATTACTAGCCAAGCTATGCCTAAACTAATTCGTAAACCTGTAAAAATATACGGTAAACTTGCAGGCCAAATTATTTTGGTAATCCGCCTCCAACGGGGCATTTCTAGCACTTGTGCCACATCTAAATAATCTTTGGGAACGCTAGAAACTCCTAAAGCGGTATTAATAATTGTCGGCCATAAGGAGGTAATGAAAATGACAAAAATGGCTGAAGGATCTGCTAAATTGAAAATTGCTAAGGCGATAGGAAGCCAAGCTAAGGGTGATACGGGTTTAAAAATTTGAATTATCGGATTAAGCGCTAGCATTGCCGATCTAGACATCCCAATTAAAAACCCCACAGGAATCGCTACTACCGCACCTAACAAAAAACCCAGTAATACCCGGCGCAGACTTGCGATCAACAGCCAACCAATTCCCAAGTTGCCGGGGCCTCTTTGGTAGAAGGGATTTAAGATGTAGTCTAGATTAGCAATGAGTGCTTCTGGTGGGGTGGGCATTAATTCATGGTTGGCAAGTGCAATAATCCACCACAGCACAATTATTCCCAAGAAGCCCAATACTGGTAAAATAAACACATCTCTGAGGACGACAGGTTTTGTCTTTTTCCAGGCAGCTTGTGTTGCGATCGCAGCGATCGCAGCCAAATTTAGTTGAAATATCATTTACGACCTCAACAGATTTAAGTGCAGGTACAAGAAATCCGAGCAGTACCAGCCTTGGACACCGATGAGATCGGAACATTATAAAAATGCCGTCTCTTCAGTCTCCTCCCAATGCCTACGAAGTTAGCTGACGGGCTAGGGCTGAGAGATGCCCTTCTTTTTAGAGTGTTGAGTACCAAGTGCTGTTAGCGGTAGCGGGGCGTTTAGCCCGTGCTGAGTTAACTCTTCACTTCTCACTTTCAACTCTTCACTTTTTATGAGATACGCCCCACAATTTGGTTCCTCCGCTCCAGCGTTATGCACTGTGACACGCTGAATTAGGCTGACTTACTCTAATGGATACTAAATTATGCACAATATAACATTGATGCTCAGTAAAAGCCATCTGTTCGATGATAAATATTGTTTATTTTAATACTCCAATTCGGCACATCTCCTTGATTTTTGGGAATAAATAAAATTTATATTTTTAGTCTGTTGTAAGTGAATTCCTTGCACACAAAGCTAAATAATATAGTTGAGTCAAGCATTAATATTGTTATCCACTTGTTTAAGATTTCTTGATATTGAATATATTATACTTGGAAAAATTTAGATACGGAGAGTTAAGCGGCAAACAAACGAATATACAGAATGTATTTCTTTTGGTAGGTGAATTAAATTCTTAAACTTGGTAAAAGACCACTGCAATCGCTAAACTAATTGGATATGGCAGTTTGCTCATCTATCTCCTAGCTGAATTTAACATAATGGATTTTAGTCAAGTACTGGCTGAAAAAACGGACACCATCATCGATAAATGGGTTACAGCAGTTCGCAAGGATAGACGGATTGAAAGTGCTGATGACCTATCTTATACAGCAGTAAAAGATCATATCCCTGATGTTTTACAAGCAATGGTAACAGTGCTTTCAAAATCTCAGGATAGTGATATTCAGTCGATAGTTACTGCTAGTTTTCAGCATGGAGCTATTCGAGCAGAACAAGGTTTTGACCCAGCAGAAATTGCCAGAGAATATCATCTGCTGCGAACGGTAATATTTGATGCCATACACGCAGATTTATTAAAGGGAACACCTGTAGATATAATTCGTTCTATGCGTTTGATTGACGCTATCATAGACGAAGCGATCGCTCGATGTTTTAAGAGTTATGTTGACGAACGCTTGCGAGAATTACAGCAGTTACAATTATCACTAACGCTCCATAATGAAGAACTTACGCGCTTAATGAGCGCCAATCAAGAGTATCTTTCGCAACTAGCCCACGAATTGAAACATCCTCTAACTTCCATTATTGGTTACTCGGATCTGTTTTTACGCCAACAACGACGCAAGACACAGATAAAAGACACCTCAGCCAATTTAGAACATATTGAGAGGGTACTACGTAACGGTAGACAATTACTCCACCTAATTAACGATGTATTAGAACTTTCGCGCTATGAAGCAGGACAGATAAAACTTCAACTAGCACCCACAGATGTGCCTGAATTAATCAATAATATCTGTGAAATGTTGGAACCTCTAGCTGCTGGGAAAAATTTAAAAGTCGTAGTAGATTGCGATCGCGCTCCCAAAGAATTAATCACAGATCCTTTTCAATGCCAACAAATTATTACAAATCTTATTAGTAATGCGATTCGCTATACAGAGTCGGGGACTATTATTATAATGTGTCAGGTATTGGAGAACCAGAGATGGGCGATCGCAGTTTCTGACACTGGAATTGGCATTGCGCCAGAAAACCAAGCCCAGATATTTGAACCCTACTTTCGCGTCAGTTTTAGCGATCGTCCCTATCTACCTGATAGTACAGGATTAGGGTTAGCGATCGTTTCGCGGTTAGTAAAACTACTCCAAGGTCAAATTAACTTAGTTTCTGAGGTGGGAGTTGGTTCCACCTTCACTGTAATTTTGCCCTTACAAATCGAGATTTGATTTTGCGCCCAGACGTAAAATTTTTGTCTACACCTCTGCGTGAAATCAAAAAACATTTTTACAATAACCCTTGTTTTTTCAACTTAGTTAGCGCATCCTCAGCAGCAGCTTTCTCTGCTTCTTTCTTATTGCGTCCCTTACCTTCGCCATAACTTTTTTCATCTACCAATACTTTGGCTATGAATTCTGGTGCATGAGAAGGGCCACCTATTTGTTCTGTGAAATATTTAGGAGGAGTGGGGGTAACGTTGCGTTGCACCCATTCTTGAAAACGATTTTTTGAGTCTACATTAGAACGAGACACAACTATATGCTTAGGGTCTACAGAATCAAATAGTGGTTCTATAATTGCGCGAACTGCTTCAATATTAGAATCATTATCCAAATAGTAAGCACCAAGAACTGCTTCAAAGGTGCTACTAAGTAAATTAGGATTTTGGTAGCCTCCGTCTCGAATTGCGCCTTTTCCTAACCGCATCCGAAAGTCTAAACCTACCTCCTCGGCGAACTTTGCCAATTGTTTCTCATCTACCAACGCCGAACGCCGCCGTGTTAATTCATCTTCTCCCATTTCTGGGTGACAACTATATAGATACTCACCACTTAAGAAATTCAGCAAAGCATCGCCGAGAAATTCTAAGCGTTCGTTGTGTTCGCCTTCTCCGGGGTTTTCATGAACGTAAGAACGGTGGGTAAGTGCTTGTCGCAGAAGTTTTTCATTATGAAATATTAGAAGTTTGTGCATTTTTCTCTTGTGTTTTGTTGCGTAAGTTGACTGTTGGAAACTTTACAAATGCTATTATCTTCAGACATGAAAAAACCGCATATAGCGGTGTTGCTAAAACCCAGCTTTGACTCAACTGGGTTTTTAAAAGCTTTTTTAAGCAGCTAATTTCTCTAACTCAACTAAAAATAATTCCTGACCTTGCTTTTGAACTTTACCATCCTTGACAGCAGCATCAATAAACTGGCTAAAACTTTTAAATTTCTTGCCATCATCTGTAGAAATAGATAAGTATCCTTGATAGTTAGCACAACGTTGACGCATCAATTTATCAATGTGACCGAATAGGGTAGGCTTACCTTGCCTTGAGGCAGTTTTGATAGCTTCAATTAGATACTCTATAGCCTCTTTGCAATTAATCTGAGACATAAGAGCCGTGTTTTGAGCTTGAGTCTTATTGCTAGTTAATCTGGGTAAATCATCTAAAAAGTAAAATTCATCAGCCAATTCTTTCAGCTTTTGTTTGACATTACCTTTTTGAGCAAGAATGATAGCTTGTTTCCCTAATTTTTGCAGATTATGAACTAATTTTATAAAGTCTCCATCTCCTGATATGAGCATAATTATATCTGGAGACATATTACTGTGAATCTCCCCTAAGCAATCAGCTATTAATTGGTTATCTGCACTATCTTTTAAAGGACAAGGAACATTAAGACAGTTAAAAAGATTACCGAAATCATCCTTTACAGAAACTTGATCTTGACACTGTGCATTGTAGTAAACTTTTGCACTAATTACACGTCCTTTGGATTGTGCTAAATCCAACAATGATTTAGCCTGAGATGGACTTAATTTAGCGTTTTGATAATCCCAATAAATAGAAATTAGAGGTAGCTGTTGACTTGTTTGTTTTTTGGAAGATTGATTAGCGTGCGACATTGTTATATATCCAGTATTTTTTGGTAAACTGGACAGCTTCAACAAATTACACATCTAGCAGCGTAGCTTTATAAAGGTAATTGATACTTAAAAAGTACCTCCCTATCATTAAGCTCTCTTCTCTACTCGCAAGTTTAACTAGTTTCAGTCTCAGCAGCATAATTGCTGTGTTACCAGCAACATTTCGCATGATCCGCTATGCTAAACATTCATTCAGATGGGTTACTTTCTCTTTGACATTGTAGTCAACTGTTGAACCTGATATGAGGCTGAATCTTTAGCTTAACGGATCATGCAAAATGTTGCGGGTAACATAGCAATTGTGCTGCTGAGACAGCCGCCAGTGCTTATACTTTAGAGGTTGTGCTTTATAATGCAGTTGTTTACTGTCTCAATTACAGAATTGCATGATATAAGTTATATTGTCAAGTATATCAGTTGTAAATAAATGTAACCTATTTTACGGCTTGTATGGCGCGATCGCACCATACAAAATACCTAAAATCTTTTTAATATCCTTTATATAATATTCACTCAAATCAATCGAAACTACATTGCCTTCAAGTTTAAGAAATTGCCAGAGCGTACCGATAGTAACAGCACCATATATAGCTTTTATTTGATTTCCGCCTCTCTCATTAAATAACTGAGCAGCTACCATTTCAGCAATACATTGCGCTAAACCAGACCTCAAATTCTCATTTTTACTTTCTACTAAAACAATCACCGGACTGCGTACAAGCAACTGCTCCGAGGAAAGACTCAAAATAAAATCACAAAAGCCATTTAGTCCTCGTTGGCTATCAACAGTAAAATCAACTCCCGAAAAAAAGCTTATTTCATAATTAAACTTGCGTCTAATTTCTAATAAAATTGGACTTATTATCATTTCACTACGAGCTTTTTCAGAACTTATAGCTACTGCTAAATCAATATTCTCCTTAAGAATAGTAGATAATAAATCACTACATTCTTGCTCCTGCACATTTGCGAATAGTCCAGATGATTCGTGGATAACTAAACCAAAAGAATCAATAACTTCAATAAGTTTAAAATCACTATAAGCCATAAAACTTACTCCTTTGTCTTATGACTGAATCCTATAACAAAGTTTAAAAAATCAGCTTTGGCGGAAACACCTTAGCTAAATCAAGGGATAAATCAGGGAAGCAGGGAAAAGTTATTATCTCATTTGACAATAAAATTCGCTTATTTGAATAACCATATCTGCTTTGATTATCCTGATATGGTTCACTGTAAGCTTCCAAATAATTATCGAATAAATTGAATATCCAATAATCAGTAATACCCGCTTTAGCATAGAGAGGGATTTTCACATCTTGGTCATAAGCTAAAGAAGAATCTGAAACCTCCATCACCAATAACACATCAGCCGCTTTAGGGTGAGCCGAGAGATAATTATCATCTCGGTTTTGAACAATCGCAAAATCTGGTTCAGGTTCGCTGTTAGGTGGTAAAGTAATTGGGGCTTGAGATTGTAGAGTTGCCCTATCTCCTACAATTTTTGGGAGTTGCTTCCACAAATTCCTTAAACAAGTTTCATGGGCTGTACCTTTGGATGCCATTTCAATAATTTCCCCATTAATTAATTCAATGTGGTCATCTTCATGGAAAAAGCCCAATTCTCCAAGCCTGTGGTATTCATCCAGTGTGAAGCGTTTAGCCTGAGCAATACTCATAACCTTACCTTTCTCTCATTGCCATAATACTTATTCTAAATGTGCCAGAAATTGGTATGCTAAAGGCCGAGACTCGCTATAAAAGCAAACAATGCCTGCGCCTACTATCAACCCCACCATCACTGCCTTTCCCTTGACAGCTGTAGTCGGTCAAGAAGCAATTAAATTAGCCTTGCTGTTAGCCGCAGTTGATCCTGGTTTGGGAGGAGTAGCGATCGCAGGTCGTCGCGGTACGGCAAAATCTGTAATGGCTCGTGCTATCCACGCTCTCCTACCGCCGATTGAAGTTGTCAAAGGTTCAATCAGTAATTGTGACCCCAATCACCCAGAGGAATGGGACGATCAACTTTTGGCGGAGTACGCAGACAAAGACATTCAAGATGTTCCCGTAGAAATTATCCCCGCGCCTTTTTTACAAATTCCTCTAGGTATCACTGAAGACCGACTATTAGGTTCAGTAGATGTTGAAAAGTCGGTAAAACAAGGTGATACTATTTTTCAGCCTGGATTACTCGCTACAGCAAATCGGGGTGTACTGTACGTAGATGAAATTAATTTATTAGATGACCAAATATCAAATCAACTTTTAACAGTATTATCTGACGGACGCAACCAGATTGAACGGGAAGGAATTAGTTTTCAGCATCCGTGTAAATCCTTATTTATTGCCACCTACAATCCAGAAGAAGGCGGATTACGGGAGCATTTGTTAGATAGAATTGCGATCGCACTCTCTGCTGACGGTGTACTCGGCTTAGATCAAAGAGTAGAAGCAGTAGAGCAAGCGATCGCTTATTCTAAATCCCCCCAAGATTTCCTCAAACAGTACAACGAAGATTTAGACTCCCTCAAAACCCAAATCATTTTGGCACGGGAATGGTTGAAAGAAGTAATCATCACCCACGAACAAATTGCCTACTTAGTGGATGAGGCAATTCGCGGCGGAGTTCAGGGACATCGCGCCGAGTTATTCGCCACACGAGTTGCCAAAGCTGCTGCGGCTTTGGAGGGACGAACAACAGTTAATGCCGAAGATTTGCGCCGTGCTGTAGAACTGGTGATTGTACCACGCGCCACAGTTGTGCAGACACCACCACCCGATCAAGCACCACCTCCGCCTCCACCGCCGCCGCAACAAAATCAAGAAGAACCCCAGGACGAATCTGAAGACGAAGAACAAGACGAACAGGAAGAAAAAGAAGAAAATCAAGAGCAAGAACCCCCTAGCATCCCGGAAGAATTTATCTTTGATCCAGAAGGGGTAATCCTTGATGACAACGTGCTTTACTTTACTCAAATGGCGAAGCGGCAAGGTAAATCTGGTAGTCGCAGTGTCATCTTTTCCGATGACAGGGGACGCTACATTAAGCCGATGTTGCCCAAGGGAAAAGCGCGACGTATTGCAGTAGATGCTACCCTCAGAGCAGCTGCTCCTTATCAAAAAGCACGCAGAGAAAGACAACCAGATAGAAAAGTTATTGTCGAACAGGCTGATATTCGCTCGAAACGCCTGGTACGCAAAGCCGGGGCGTTGGTAGTATTTGTGGTAGATGCTTCTGGCTCAATGGCTCTGAATCGAATGCAATCGGCTAAAGGTGCAGTGATGCAACTGTTAACAGAAGCTTATCAAAACCGTGATCAAATAGCATTAATTCCTTTCCGGGGAGAACAGGCAGAGGTATTATTGCCTCCAACACGTTCTATTGCTTTGGCGCGTAACCGTTTGGAAAGGTTGCCCTGTGGTGGGGGTTCGCCCTTAGCGCATGGTTTAACTCAAGCTGTGCGCGTTGGCCTAAATGCCCAGATGAGTGGAGATATTGGGCAAGTTGTCCTTGTAGCAATCACCGATGGGCGGGGTAATATTCCCTTAGCGCGTTCTTTAGGTGAACAGCTTGAACCAGGAGAAAAGCCAGATATCAAAGGAGAATTATTAGAAATTGCTGCGAGAATTCGTGCTTTGGGGATGCAACTATTAGTAATTGATACGGAAAGTAAATTTGTGTCTACTGGCTTTGCTAAAGAATTATCGCAAACAGCAGGCGGTAAATATTATCATTTGCCAAAAGCGACAGATCAAGCTATTGCTGCTATGACCAAAGGTGCGATCGCTGATTTAAAATCTAGATAATTTGTCATTTATCATTAGTCAGTTGCTTTTCTACTAACCACTGACTAATGACTACGAGCCAGTGGGCATTACCTGTGGTTGCAAATAACAAATCAAATCCTGGATTCCCTTTTGCAGATAGCGTGTTACCGTCATTGGACTAGTGCCAATATTTTTAGCGGCATCTTTGCGAGAAAGTTCCTTCAAAAATACCATTTCGACTGCCATACGGGGCTTTTCTTCCAACATATTGATTGCACCTTGCAGTTGTTGGCGTTCTTCTTCTTGTTGTAAAAGAACATGAGAACGAGGACAAGGAAGTGCTTCACCCAAGGTTATTTGGCAATCAACATAGTTAACTGCGGTTGCATCTAAACTTAAAGGCATCCGATTTTGAGCAGCTAACTTGGTTTCTTGCCATTCTTGTACAGATACCCGAAGTTCGCTGGCAATTTCAGCATCTTTAGGCTGGCGACCTAAAGACATTGCTAAATCCTTGCGAATCTTTTGTCCTTCATTGTATAATTCTTGCCAACGACGAGGAATTTTTAATAAAGTACTGCGATCGCGCAAAAAGTGCAGCATCTCTCCACGAATATATGGCACTGCAAAGGAACTAAAAGCATATCCTTGGCTAGGATCGAAACGCTCAATAGCCCTAATCAAACCAAAATACCCAATTTGTTCTAAATCTTCATAAGGTTCATTACATTGATGGCTGAATTTATGAGCCATCTTCCGTACTAAGCCAGTATGTAACTGTACAAGTTTATTACGAAGTTTAATAGAAGGATTCTGGTGGTACAAGTGTAATAATTCTATACCATCAGTTCGTAAAGAGGACTCACTTGTTGCCATATACATTCCTTTGTTGAAACTCCTATTCCTCAGAAAATGGAGTTGCGTATATTTTCTTCTAAGCTGTTATTATTTTGCTTAGTCAGGGAAGAATAAGCTATCGTCGTTTCACTGAACTTATGAGGGGTCTAACTCTATAATTCAGTATTTGTACGCATGATTTTCATAACCTTTCTGTTGCAGGTTATTTTTGTTTTTCACATAAAAATTTCAACATTGGATAATGTTTTTTGTTTAGTCGTCTCTTCCCCTTTCTGGTTGCTGGCCTAAAATCTTGGTAAGAATAGGAATAGGCAGAACGTTTTCCTAAAAAACAGTTTTTCAATATGAGCAATACCAGTAATTTTCGTGAAGCTATCCGTGAGGCTAAATCTCACGCCCTCGTTGGTCCAAACGTAATCGCCAACGCTCTCCCCTACGTCGGTGGTGGATTGGTGCTAACTGCATTAGGAACCTACGGCGGTTTGGGAGTTATCCGTGCTAACCCCGAAATCTTCTTTCCCACCTTCATTGGTGCGGTGATTTTGGAGTTAATTTTGTTCTTTGTTGCCCAAAATGTTGCCCAAAAAGGTAACAAGGGACTTGCGCTACCCCTGTTGGCAACCTACAGCCTCTTGTCTGGATATACCCTCAGTGGCTTGGTATTTGTCGCTTTGAGATCCCAAGGTGTTGGCATTCAAGGCATTGGTTTAGCTGCCCTTGGTTGTGGCGTTACTTTTATTTTCGCCCGTCAAATTGGTTCAAATCTCTCTGAACAAGATGGCATGGCTTTGACGAAAACCATCAATCTTGGCGTTATCGCCTTGGTGGTTGTGTGCCTCGCCCAATTTGGGTTTGCTATGTTTGGTATTTACACGCCAAATTGGTTAGAAATCGCCATCTCCGGTTTAGGAGTATTCCTGTTTGTTGGGGTTTCTGTTGTCGATTTCTATATCTTGCCCCGCACTTACAGCGATGACCAATATCTGCCTGCTGCTTTGTCGATGTATTTAACTTACATCAACTTGTTCGTCTTTATCTTGCGGTTGCTAATTGCCATCAATGGCCGCGATTAATCGTCTTAGACACTAACAAAAGTCAAGTTTTATAAAGTTAAAACCGTGGTTAAATTTTTAGCAGCCACGGTTTTTTCATCGTTTTAATAGTAGAATATGTAGATAAGTTAAGCCTCAAGTGAGCAAAACTATGCTTGAACTGTCAAATATCAGAATTGAAGTAGAAAAGTGGTCTAATATCTTGGGTAAGGCTGAGGATTGTCTTTGACCTTCAATATTTAACTGCAACAATTCAATACTTTCATCTAGTAATTGCTCAACCGGATTTTTGGAAGAATCCAACCACTGCTTATGAGACACTTCAAGAAATTGAATATTGCATATTTTACAAGCATCAGGAATATCAGCGCTGGTGTTCGATTCTAGAAGATATCAAGGCTGCACTGGAATTATTGGAATTATCAGCCGATGAGCAATTACTGCAAGAGGCGCAAACCAAACTTACCCAACTTCAAAAAGAACTCGAAACAGCAGAAATACGACAGTTATTGTCTGACCCCTGCGATCAAAAAGGTGCATTTATCACTTTAACTGCTGGGGTTGGTGGTGTAGATGCTGAATATTGGGCATATATGTTGCTGCAAATGTACTGGCGTTGGGCAAAAAGCCACAATTACCAATTGAATGTAGTAGAGATTTCTGATGGGAATGAGGCCGGAATTAAGTATGCAACCTTAGAAATTACAGCACGTTGTGCATACGGCTGCCTCAAATCAGAAACGGGCACACATCAGCTACAGCAAATATCGCCCTTTGATGCTGCTAACAGCTTGCAGACGAGTTTAGCAAGTGTAGAAGTTATCCCAATATTGGATGAGTCCGTTGAGTGGGAAATTCCAGAGAAGGATTTGGAAATTACTTGGTATCGCCATCGAGGGAATGTCAACCGTCCAGAAGTATGGGTGCGGGTGGTTCATATTCCTACCGGGATTAGTGTATTTTGCGACCAACAGCGTAGCCAGCTGCAAAACAAAGAGAAAGCCTTAGCTATTCTCAAGAGTAAACTGTTTGCGATGTCTACGAAGGGCTACGCCTACGCACTAGCCCAAGGTGTCCAGATTGACAAAATTCAACCACGACAGATAAAACCTCAATCCAACAAGCTCATCCGTGAATACATCTTGCATCCTTACACCAACGTTAAAGATTTACGTACCAATGTAGAAACAACTGCTGCGACAGAGGTATTAGACGGTAAAGTTGATTTGTTTATCAAAGCCTATCTGCAACAGCTAAATCACACTACTTCAGGGGATAAGGAAGTGCTTGATAATTTCAAGTAACTTTTGTAGCTTAATATCCAGTGGTGCGGCGAGAAATTGCCCAACTACAGCTAAAATTAATAGATACAAGTAGAATAAAGAGCGATTTTCCAATCCAAAGCGCTCTATCTATCATTACAACAAGCATTATGGATGTCCTAGAACTGAAACGCGAAATCGAAACGTTGTCTGGCCGCCTGGGTAAAACCCAGGACTATCTTTGACGTACCTGCACTGACAGCCAAAATTCAAGACCTCGAAAAAATATCCGCTCAACCAGAATTTTGGAATGAGCAAACCCAAGCCCAACAAACGCTACAAGAACTCAATGACTTGAAAGCCCACCTCCAGCAATACGATCGCTGGCACGCCAATCTGGAAGATACTAGGGCAGTTGTTGAATTGTTGGAGTTAGAAACCGATGAGGCACTACTCCAAGAAGCGGAATCTACCATCACTAAACTAAATCGTGACCTGGATCAGTGGGAGTTACAACAGTTACTTTCTGGCCCCTATGATGCGGAAGGTGCTGTACTGACAATTAGTGCTGGTGCTGGTGGCACAGATGCTCAAGACTGGGCATTTATGCTGATGCGGATGTACACCCGTTGGGGCGAAGCTCACGGCTATAAGGTAACTTTAGCTGAAGAATCGGAGGGTGATGAAGCCGGAATTAAATCGGCAACCCTAGAAATTACTGGTCGCTATGCTTATGGTTACTTGCGATCGGAAATGGGTACACATCGCTTAGTGCGGATTTCACCTTTTAATGCCAACGGCAAGCGACAAACCAGTTTTGCAGGGGTGGAAGTGATGCCGCAGATTGATAACTCTGTGCAATTAGATATTCCAGATAAAGATTTGGAAATCACCACAACTCGGTCTGGTGGTAAAGGTGGGCAGAATGTCAACAAAGTAGAAACTGCGGTTCGGATTGTTCACCTTCCTACAGGACTTGCTGTGCGCTGTACAGAAGAGCGATCGCAACTGCAAAATAAAGAGAAAGCCCTAAATCGCCTCAAAGCAAAGCTTTTGGTCATCGCCAAGGAGCAACGCGCCCAAGAAATTGCCGAAATTCGTGGCGATATGGTGGAAGCCTCCTGGGGAAACCAAATCCGTAACTATGTCTTCCACCCTTACCAAATGGTGAAAGACTTACGTACAAGTACAGAAACAACGGCGATTGGCGATGTGATGAATGGCGAACTTGATCCATTCATCCAAGCTTATTTGCGCCAAGAAAACAAATTAGTAGAAAACCCTGACTCATAATTTGGGATTATTTGCAAGTGCTAAGTAATGAATTCTTAACATTACTTAGCACTTTTGATTTTTGAGGATTTTAGATTGGCGCGTTTTCAGAGAAATTTCTGAGTAATATGCAAGCGATCGCCATTCTATCCCAGACCAACTGTTACAGTTATAAAAGAGTCTGTAGACAAATAACTATGAGCAACTCTCCTTCAACAGAACCTCAACCTAGCTACGTAAAACTCGCCATGCGAAACATGGTGCGGAAGGGTGCAACTTCCCTGAAGCATTTTGCGTTGACTGCTGTAGGGCTTTTAGCTCTCCTTGTCGGTCTTGCTTACTTAACTCACTAAGCTAGTCATTAGTCATTAGTCATTAGTCATTAGTCATTAATTATATTTAAAAGGACAAAGGACAAAGGACAAAGGACAAAGGACAGTCAACCCTAAACCTCAGACAAGGAGACTATGTGCCCCTGAGCGTTGAACTATATGTGGAGGATTCTTTTTACGATTTGTCTCTGACAACATCTGTAAAAATTACTGACACTGATACTCGAATTCCTCCTGAAACTTGGGAAAATTGGTTTAATAACTGGTTGGAAATACTTCAACCTCAAATTCCGCCAGCGCCAAGTTATGAAATTGGGCTGCGTTTGACAGATGACTCGCAAATTCAAGAACTGAATGCTCAGTATCGTCAACAAGATAAGCCTACAGACGTTTTAGCTTTTGCTGCTTTAGAAGTGGATTTTCCGCAAAGCAAAGAAATGCTTGCATCTGTACCATTATACTTAGGTGATATTATCGTGTCTGTAGATACAGCACAGCGTCAAGCTAACCAGCAGGAACATAGCTTACCAACTGAACTAGCTTGGTTAGCATCTCACGGTTTATTACACCTGTTGGGCTGGGATCATCCTGATGAAGAAAGTTTGGGACGAATGTTAAAACAGCAAGTAAGATTGCTGAACGCGATAGGTATTGCTATTGACATGGAATAGCAGTAGTTATGTGTTCTTCATGTTAATTTTGGGTAATACTTTTATAATACTTCTGTGCAAATTTGCTTAAAGATTGCCTCAAAGTTAATTCTGCCATTAAGATCGGCGAATATTCCCACTGTAGCAACTCTATTTTTGTATTTTTAAGTCTATGTCCCCAAAAATTTCTTCATCACCAACGCCTACCTCGTTACAAACACTGGTGTCTAACGAACGGGAATTTTCCTGGAAAGTAGCCTCTAATTTATTTGTTAGTTTTAAATATGCCTGGGCTGGAATCAGCTATAGTTTTCAAACTCAACGTAATTTTCGCATCCACGTAAGCGTTTGTGCTTTAGCGATCGGTTTAAGCGTATTTTTGCACCTGCAAGCTGTGGAAATAGCGGTAATTGGTATAACTAGTGGTTTAGTTTTGGCATTAGAGTTACTAAATACAGCGATCGAGTCTCTTGTGGACTTAACCGTTAAGCAGACATATCATGAGTTGGCAAAAATCGCTAAAGATTGTGCAGCTGGTGCAGTTCTTGTCTCTGCTTTGGTAGCGGTGCTGGTAGCTGGTACGCTATTGCTCCCTCCTCTGGTAAGGTTAATTATATCCGCTTTGTAAATATGATTTGCGTAGGCATAGCCCAACCCAGGCATCGCCAAGTGACTTGGTAAGAGGAGCGCACTCTACCCAATTCATATTATAAAAAATTTAAGAAGTGGCTTGTTATAAAAGTAGCCGCTTCATATTTATGTGTCTACGTTAGCGTTATTTTTATATTTAGCGAACAATATAGTATCAATAATCTGATGAGAGCTAAAAACCAGGAGTGATGAGCTTTGATTATAGTTATCGACAATTATGACAGTTTTACATATAACTTAGTGCAATATCTGGGAGAATTAGCAGCAGAATTCTCAGTAGCAAATGATATTAAAGTTTTTCGTAACGACAAGATATCCATAGATGAGATTCGTGCATTAAAGCCGGAAGCCGTAGTTATTTCTCCTGGGCCTGGCCGCCCGGAAGATGCGGGTATATCCTTAGAATTGATTGAACAGCTAGGACAAGATTTGCCAATTTTAGGTGTCTGTTTGGGACATCAAAGCATCGGTCAAGTATTCGGTGGTAAAATAATTCCTGCTCCAGAGTTGATGCATGGCAAAACTTCTCAGGTATCTCACACTGGGGTGGGGGTTTTTCGGGGATTAGAAAATCCTCTCATCGCCACTAGGTATCATAGTTTGGTAATCGAACGTGAGACTTGCCCAGATGTGTTGGAAATCACCGCTTGGGTTGAAGATAACACCATCATGGGAGTGCGACACCGGAACTATCCTCACATTCAGGGTGTCCAGTTTCACCCAGAGAGTGTCCTGACATCTTCAGGAAAACAGTTATTACGAAATTTTCTCGAACAGTTACAGTCAAGAGCATAATTAATGAAACGACGACAGTTGATGGGCTATGCTGGGGCGGGGTTGGCCACAGCTTTAGTTACTACCTTGGGTTCTAAATCTCAAGCTGACGCACAATCTAGCGGTTTATCAGTTCAGTGGTTGGGTCATACTTGCTTTCTTTTTACTGGTGGTGGTGCGAAAATTCTCGTCAATCCATTTCGGACGGTTGGCTGTACTGCTAAATATCGAATACCAAAAGTTGCAGCAGATTTGGTACTGATTAGCAGTCAATTACTGGATGAAGGTGCAGTGGACGTACTACCGGGAAATGCAAAACTCATCTACGAACCAGGAGTTTATGAGTTTAAAGGTATTAAGTTCCAAGGAATTGCCATAGACCACGATCGCAAAGGTGGTAAGCAATTCGGCTCAAATACTGCTTGGAGTTGGAAGCAAGGCGGGATTAATATCTTACACTTAGGGGGAGCCGCTGCACCTATTTCCATTGAGCAAAAAATCTTGATGGGACGACCCGATGTATTATTTATTCCAGTGGGAGGCAGCGCAAAAGCCTACAATGCTCAAGAAGCAAAGCAGGCTATTCAAGTATTAAATCCCAAGCTGGTGATTCCGACCCATTACCGGACACAGGCGGCTGATGCTGCTAAGTGCGATATTTCACCACTTGATGATTTTTTGACCTTAATGCAAGGTACGACAGTGCGGCGTAGCAATGGGGATAGTGTTTCCATTAGCCCTGGTAAATTGCCAGAAAAGGGGGAAATTCAGGTTTTGACTTACAAGTTTTGAATAAAAGGGACTGAGAAAGAACAAGGGGAAGCAGGGGGAGAATAATGACTTCTACCTCCTACCTCCTGAATTCAGAATTCTGAATGCTGAATTCTGATTTTAGAATGTATACCACTGTGGGCCAAGCTTATCTGCATCGCTGATGGGATTCTCAACGGCTGTTGTTCCATCTATAGTCCAAATGTTGTCTGAACCTGCGGTCTGATCGCGCCAGTAGATATCGGTCTTACCGTCGCCGTTGAAGTCACCAAGAGATGGTGTCAAGGCCGCGTTATTAGTTGGTAAGAAAGCTTCAGTCGCAACTGTTGTACCATCCATCAACCAAGCAGTGTTCGCACCTGTAGTTCCATTGTGCCAGAAGATATCGGTCTTACCATCACCGTTGAAATCACCAATTTTGGAAGTCCAGGATGAGTCAAGTGTTCCCAAAGCGCCTTCTGTGACTAAGATGCCTCTCATCGTCCAAACCTTGTTTTCACCGGTTTGAGCGTTTCTCCACAGAATGTCAGTGCTTAAATCGCCGTTGAAATCACCAAGGCTAGCAGTCCAGGCTGCGTCTTGGGATTGTAGCGCAAATTCAGTCTTTTGGGCACCATCCATAAACCAAGCGCTGTTATCGCCAGTTGTCCCATTGCGCCAGAAAATATCGCTCTTGCCATTGCCATCGAAATCAACAATGGTAGGAGTTAGAGCTGTGTCTGTAGTGTCTAGAACAGTTGCAGTTAGAACTGTAGTGCCATCCATCTCCCAAATAGCGTTCTCACCGGTTGTAGCATTGTGCCAGAAGATATCGGTTTTGCGATCGCCATTGAAATCCCCAATCTGAGGACTCCAGGCTGCATCAACGCTAGATAGAGCAGCCGCAGAACCAACTCTAGTTCCATCCATCAGCACAATGCTGTTCTCACCTGTTGTCTTATTGCGTAATAAGAAGTCGGTTTTACCATCAGCATTGAAATCAGCAATTTTGTAATCATAGGCGGATAGGTCAAATTGACCCAAAGAACCCTGTTCGACAACTTTTGTGCCATCCATCAACCGAATAATAATCTCACCAGTTGTAGAATCGACCCAAACTTTATCTGTTTTGCCATCACCATTGAAGTCAGGAACAATCGCCGCACTGGTTAAGTAAGGATTAGGATTAGGATTTGCTGACACCACCGCAGACGGTTGTGGTTGTGAGGAACTCTTACTCCCCAAAAACGAATCAGAATTTAGAGGAGTTACGCTATCAAGAGGAGATGATAATGCTTGTATTTTTTCGGAAGTTTGTGTCCATTGTGCATTCAAAGTTTTTGAAGTATTTTGAGTTCCAAACATGGTGTGTTTTTATGATTGGTTGTCATATTTTTTTAACTTTTTTTTGAAGCCGCTTTCTGTAACTAAATAACATTTTCCAGGTTTTCCATATTTCTTTATAACTATTTTTTGTTTATTAATATCATTATTTGAAGATAAATCTTTGTTTGTTTTAAGTGATAATTATAAAATCTTCAAGTCCTATACAAACAATTACAAAATTCTTTTTGTTCATTATGTATATGATGATTTACAGATAAAGCAATAAAGCTTTATCTGTTTTCTTTGACATTCAAAACTTTTATCAAAATTCTACTTATATCTTTAACGGTTCATTAGTCAGACAAAAAGTATTCACACTACACTATAGGACTAATATTTGATTGCCTAAAATAACTCAGTACAGCTCAAAAATCCTTCTTGACTATTGCCTGCCCACTATGGCTAGAACAAAAATCAAAGCGGCTTGCTATAGTAGCCTTTCAAGGTTCGATTCATTGGTAAGTAAGTTCGCAGGAAGGAATTTAGTCCTTATTTTTTAAGTACTCAAATGTTTAATACAAACTTTCAAAATTAGCTTTATAAAGTAATATCCGTATTTATTACAAAGTTACAAATATGCTAAAATAGAAATAATCGCTACATCCATTCTAATAATTTGTGTAATAAGTCCTTGTTTTATGATGAATTTCTCAATTGTTTGCGGAATCACTACTATTTTTTATTTTGTGGAATAGCTCTAGATGTATGCTTACTTTCTTCAACTGTACGAACAGGTAATTGCACGCCAGTTTCGAAAAAATTAGTATATGTAAATACTACGAATTCATCTTTATTGACCACGTAAGCGATCGCTTTTATTGCTAGGGGTTGAGCAGACATATTCTTGACAGCGTGTTGTGGAATTTATTAACTACCAAAATTGATATGGAATAAGGCGTTAAAAATAATTTATTTTTTATAAAAATACTAAATCATTCGATAACAACAATATTTGCGAGTTATTTCAAAATTAGGAAATCTGAGTATTTCAAGATAATTGATTATTCTCCAACGATTTATGGCTTGAGTGGAAACAAATATTGGTTAGAATAACTTAGATTAGCAACTATTAAGAGGCCTGAACTGTGCATCTATCAGTTGCTAAAAGTGTAAAATAATACAATATTTTCATAAAAACATCAGCTATGCAAGCAGAATATCGGCAGCGTCGTGAGCAGTTAATGGCAAAAATTGGTGATGGCACAGCCATTTTTCGCAGTGCGCCAATGGCAGTGATGCACAACGATGTCGAGTATGTTTATCGCCAAGACAGTGATTTCTTCTACCTAACTGGTTTTAACGAACCACAGGCAGTAGCAGTGTTAGCGCCACATCATTCAGAACATCGGTTTGTGCTGTTTGTCCAACCGAAGGATCGCGAAAAGGAAGTATGGACTGGTTATCTTTGTGGGGTAGATGCAGCCAAGGAAATTTATGGTGCTGATGAAGCATACCCCATTAGCGAGTTAGATGAAAAGTTGCCGCAGTATTTGGAAAAAGCCAGCCGCCTTTACTATCACTTAGGACGCGATCGCAATTTTAACGATCAAATTCTGCGACATTACCAAAGTTTACTGCGGACTTATCCTAAACGCGGTACTGGGCCGATCGCCATTGAAGATACTGGCCCTGTTCTCAACAGCATGAGACTAATTAAAAGTGAAGCTGAGTTGGGGTTAATGCGTCAAGCGGTTGCGATCGCCACTGAAGCACACAATTACGCCCAAGAAATCACCGCACCTGGACGTTATGAGTACGAAATTCAGGCGGAGATGGAACGCATCTTTCGAGTCCGGGGTGGAATGGGGCCAGCTTATCCTTCGATTGTGGCTTCTGGAGTGAATGCTTGCGTACTCCACTACATTGAAAATAATCGTCAAATGCAGGATGGAGAATTACTGCTAATAGATGCCGGTTGTGCTTACGGTTATTACAACTCGGATATTACCCGGACATTTCCTGTAGGGGGTAAATTTACGCCAGAACAAAAGACACTGTATGAGATTGTTTTGTCAGCGCAAAAACAAGCGATCGCTCAAGTGAAACCAGGTAATCCCTTCAAATTAGTTCACGATACAGCAGTGCGCGTTATCACGGAAGGTTTAGTTGAACTTGGCATTCTCAAAGGTGAAATTGATAAGTTAATTGAAGAAGAGAAATATAAGCCATATTATATGCACCGTACCAGTCATTGGTTAGGTTTGGATGTTCATGATGTAGGAGTTTACCAGCACGGTGAAGACAAACCGCAGATTTTACAACCAGGCCAAATTTTGACAGTGGAACCTGGACTATATATTGTGCCAGATACCAAACTAGCAGAAGACCAACCAGAGACTGATCCTCAATGGATTGGCATTGGTATTCGGATTGAGGATGATGTGTTAGTTACACCTGATGGACATGAGGTGTTAACTGCGGGAGTTCCCAAAGCAGTGGATGAACTGGAACGATAAAAAAGGGGGAAGGGGAGCTAATTTCCAAATCTCTCTCCCAATCTGGGAAACGTTAGGAAACCCGGCTTCAACAAAGTAAGCCGGGGTAATTTATGCACTTGTATAAAAATGAGGCTTAATCTGTGCGATCGTTATTTTTGGCACTAGGAGCAATAACAGAAAGTTCTTAAATCAAGAACAGCCCTCAACAAATTCAACTTCTGGTAGTTTACCTGACCGAAACTCAGTAACACGCTTACCGTCAGTCTCGAAAACAACGCGATAGTTCTGATCAGCACGGTCTTTCGGGATAAATGTCAAGTAGTGTCCGCCTTGGACGTATTTATGAGGTGTGATTTTAATTTGTCCTGGGTAAAGAGACTTGATTTGTGCTTCGGTATCGCCAATTTTTGCACCTTTGAGGGTAGTAATCTGGGTATTCTGCCGCACATCTACTCTAGAAATGCGACCTCCTGTCACCATGAACGAAAGATTGTTGGGTTCATTTTGTGGCTTAACATAGTAGCAATTGTTATTGGTTGGATCGCCCACTAACTTAGTACCAGCAGCCTTTGTCGCTTGGGAAACAGTCATCCCAACTCGTACTGCACCGATTCCATTGATAAACAGTTTTGCCTGATTTGTCAGTTTCGCTTTTGCTACAACTGTGCTGAGAGTTAGAGAAGAAACTGCCAACGTTAAGGAAGCAAGAGTCAAGAATTTAACTTTATTTTTCATAAATTGTGGGAATAAAAGTAGTAGATTTTTGCATACTGTATCTATGCTACCAATTTCAGATTTTCAAGTTTTTGACTGGCGAAATTGTGATATTACTTCAATCAAACCAACAATATTACGGTTGAACTCAGGTAAATCTTCCACAAGTATCCAATATTCCTGATGTATAGAACCGCCCACAGCCCTATTTCCTTATGCCTTTTGCCTCGATCTACTTAATATCAAAGTCTGTTTTGTTGGTTTTTATCAACTTGGATCTTCCTTATCCATAGCTTCAAAAAGAGTATTTCCAGTTTGTTCATCTGCGTAGGCGTAGCCCGTCGTAGACATCGCTCCTTGATTATCTCCCAAATGACGACGAATTTGGCTACGCAATATATATGCTTCTGCTTCTTTAGGATTTAGCTGAATTACATAATTAGCATCTGCGATCGCACCTTTGTAATCTTGGAGTTTTTGACGAGTATATCCACGAGAGATATAAGCGTAGGTATCTTTGGCATTCAATTTAATAATTTTGTTGTAATCAGCGATCGCTCCTTTATAGTCTTCCAGATGATTAAGAACTTGCGCTCGCTGGTAATAGATACCACTGACATTTTTGGGTTTAAGGCGCAAAATCTCGTTATAATCTTGAATCGCGCCTTTATAATCTTTTAATCTATTACGAAAGCTGGCACGAGTCATACGAGATTCAATATCGTGAGGTTTTAAGCGCACAATTTGGTCATAATCTGCTAGTGCGCCTTTATCATCATGTAGTCCCATACGCGCCTGCGATCGCTTGATATAAGCATCGACATCATTAGGATTTTTATGCAAAGCAGCAGTTGTAAGCTCAATTTGTTGTTGTCTATTTTTTTTGATCTGCTCAATTCTTTGCTGAGAATTTTGAGAGTAATAAGTCAATAACTTTACCCAGCTAGGAGCTATAGCTTGCAAAGTACCTAATATTCCTCCTAACATAGTTCTTTAATAGGAGTTTGAAATAAATCTTTTAAATAGATAGGAACTGTATCAGCCTTTGTAATCTGGTACTTAGGATATTGAATCTGAGATTTGCTAAGTAGTAAAAAGAGAATGAGATAGCGAATAACAGTCAGTAGAACGTAAATTGCGAGCGGGTAGATTAGGTATTGCATAGCAATATATAGTTTTTAACTATGCTTAGTATTCCCTGACACTACATAAAATAGCTTAGTACTACAAATACCTAAAATAAAAATGGGTATAGCCTTTTGACCATACCCATTTCAGTGATTTTATAAAAGTTGTTACAGTTGCGGTACGTACTGCTGTTTCTCAGGGACTTCAGCGTACTCAGCCACAATTTGACGGAATTCTTCGCCGTCAATGGTTTCTTTTTCGATGAGTAAATCGACTAAGCGATCGGTGACAGTGCGATGATCGCGGACAATTTTCTTGGCGTTGTCGTAACATTCTTCCACGATCGCTCGGACTTGTCCATCAATGCGGGAAGCGATGGATTCGGAATACTCAGATCGAGTTGTCCAGTCACGACCCAAGAATACTTCTCCCTGCTGGCTTTCCAAGGATAGCGGCCCTAAGTCGGACATCCCGAACCGAGTCACCATTTGCCGTGCCATTCCCGATAACTGTTGCAAGTCTCCACCAGCGCCAGTGGTAACTTCGGCAGCCCCAAAAATTACCTCTTCAGCAGCGCGACCGCCCAAAGCACCAGTAATTCTGGCTTTCAACTGAGAACGAGAAATTAACCCTTGTTCTTCGTTGGGAGTAAACCAAGTTAAACCCTGTGCTTGTCCCCGTGGGATTAAGGTAACTTTCTGCACTGGGTCATGGTCTTTCAACAAAGTTCCCACTAAGGCGTGTCCAATTTCGTGGTATGCAATTAAGCGCTTGCTCTTGCTATCCACCAAAGGAGTACCTTCCATCCCTGCAACTACCCGATCCACCGCGTCATCAATTTCGCGGAGGGTGATCGCTTCTTTGCGTCTTCTCGCAGTCAGAATTGCTGCTTCGTTGAGTAAGTTAGCTAAATCAGCACCAGTGAATCCAGGAGTGCGGCGAGCGATCGCATCTAAAGATACGCTAGGGTCTAGTTTCTTGTTGCGTGAATGGACTTCCAAGATTTCCAAACGCCCTTTAATATCGGGTGCATCAACTGTTACTTGTCGGTCAAAGCGACCGGGACGTAACAAAGCTGAGTCTAGTACATCGGGACGGTTGGTAGCAGCAATAATAATAATGCCTGTGTTACCTTCAAACCCGTCCATTTCAGTGAGCAACTGGTTGAGGGTTTGCTCTCTCTCGTCGTTACCGCCACCGATACCAGCGCCCCGTTGCCGTCCTACTGCGTCGATTTCATCGATGAAGATAATACAAGGGGCGTTGTCTTTGGCTTTCTTGAACAAATCGCGGACGCGGGATGCACCCACACCAACGAACATTTCTACAAATTCCGAACCGGAAATACTGAAGAAAGGTACGCCTGCTTCGCCTGCGATCGCTTTTGCTAATAAAGTTTTACCAGTTCCAGGAGGCCCAACTAACAGCACTCCCTTGGGAATCCGTGCGCCTACAGCAGTAAATCTTTCTGGCTGTTTCAGGAAGGTAACGACTTCTTGTAGTTCTTCCTTAGCTTCTTCAATCCCGGCTACGTCATCAAATTTAACCCCGGTTTTCGCCTCCATTTGGAAACGCGCCTTAGATTTGCCGAAGTTCATCGCTTGACCTGGCCCGCCGGGAAGGTTGCTAGAACGCCGGAACAAAAAGAACAGCCCAGTAATCAATAAAACTGGAAACACAAGATTGCCCAACAATCCCCAGATTGCGCCATCATTCCGCATGGGGTGAGCATCAAAACTAATATCTTTTTCTTTGAGCTTGCTGATTAACTCAGGAGCGTTAACAGGCAAATCTACCCGCCACCTTTGGATGCGATTTTCGATGTCTGGATCGCGGGCTTCGATAATAGCTGTCCTACCGCCTTCGTAGAGATCAACACTGCTGACGCGATCGCCGTCCAAGTATTCTAGAAAGCGGCCATAAGTCATGCGGGTATTGGCTGCATTCTTGCTCATATCAGTAGGAGCGCCTGCAAAGGCCCCTTGCCAGAAGAAAAAGCCAATTACCAAAGCCGGCAATGTCCAGAGTACTACGACTTTCCAAGAGAATTTCATCTTAATTTGCCTCTAGATGCCTATACAATTCATTAGCTCTAGTAACCAAGTGTTCATCACTCTGTCACTTTAAGCTGTTAAACGGATGTTTATAAATCCATTTTGTTTAATTTGATCTCTTATATGCACTGTCATAAGGCAATTAGAGCATTATGGCGATGCCAACAAGAATCTTAATCAAAGTTAACTTAATTTTAATACAAAATCGCACGAGAAAAGGGAGCGCAATGGGATACAAAGCCACGGAGAATTTCTCCACAACGCTTCTCATATTGTTTCAACCCCTGACTGAAGGGGCAGGGAGCAGGGGCAGGAAGAAGGGGGCAGGGAGCGAGGGAGTGTGGGGAGTGTGGGGAGTGTGGGGAGTGTGGGGGAGTGTGGGGAGTAAGGAATGTGGATTAAATAAAGTGTAAAAGTAGGTGTGGAAGCGTTAGTAAAGCACCATTCTCCGTTCCATCAGAATTGCAGGTTATTAAGTTTGCATTCCTAAGACTTCTTTCCCATCCTCCCACACTTCCCACACCTCCCACACTTCCCACACCCCTTGGATTTCTCACTTGTGATAAATCCAGGCTAATGCCCAATTCCCAATTTTCTACTTAACTTCTGTAATTTTGAGAGTGTAAGGAAGATACTTACCTTTTTCGTAGGAACCAACCCAAACTTGGTAACTTCCAGCCAGCCATTCACCAACAATGCCGGCATTTTTGCCATCAAAATCGTCATTACACCAAGTACCACCTGGCCCCTTGATAATTATGGTGGTGTCTTCAGGACTTTGGACTTGCAACTTTAGGTAGTCGAATTTACTTGTTAACGCTAATGTGTGGTCTGGTGTTTCATCAACAAATCCGGTACAAGGGCCAGTGGCTGTTTCAGTTCTCCCACCTACTTTACTCCCAGATATTGAACCACCACTCATCCCGCGAACTGTCAGGGGGTCTGGCGAAAACTGGGGACTAATCGTTACATCTCCAAATATCGTTGGCGCTTCCTGAGCATCAGTCACAGCGTTAACTGTCGATGTGATGAAGAGCGTAACTATCATCAACGATAATCTCATCCCTCTATTGAGCGCTTTTGTCGGCATTGTAATTACGTTCGCTTCTAAGTGGTTTTGAAGACATGAATTTTACACACCAAGTTCCCAATGTGGGGATAATTGACTACCTATTTTAGATTTGAAATTGGGGATAATTCATTAGTAATGAGTCAATGATTTGTTGTTCTTATAGTTGCTCTACCTTATGGATAGGGGCACACGTTTGTGCGCCCCTAAAATCTAAAATATTTCTAAAATCTGGAAGTAATCGCTAATTAGCTTCTGTTATTGCCCTACTCAAACGCGACTTGTCTAAACCAATCTGATTTAGTAGTAACCAAGATTGAATGAGGTCGGGGCCATGAACATCTCCAGTTAAGGCTGCTCGGAGCGATCGCATTACCAAGCCTTTTTTAACTTTTTGCTCTTTCACCACTTGTTTAATAATGTCCTGAGCGGCGGCTTCCGAGAGTTGCGGCTGATTTTCTAAAGCTGTGACAATGGCCTCAAGGACGGCAGTAGAACCTTCTTGCTTAAGTTGTGTACTACCTTCTTCGCTAAATTCAACTGTGTCGTTAAAAAATAGTTGACCTTGAGGTACTGCATCTACTAAACGAGTCAAACTCTGGCTAATTAAAGTTACAAGCTGTTCTAACCAAGCGCGATCTCTTCCACCATCAAATTTATAGCCAGCCGCTTCCCAAAAGGGTATGAGTAAATCTGTGAGTTTATCTACTGGTGTATGGTGGATATACTGACTGTTCAACCAATCCAGCTTGTCCCAGTCAAACTTTGCACCTGCTTTATTTACACGCTCAAAGCCAAACTCTTTAGCTGCTGTTTCTAAGGTAAATATTTCTTGCGTCGAGTCTGGTGGCGACCAACCCAGCAATGTCATATAATTTACCAAGCCTTCAGAGGTAAAGCCCATTTTCTGAAAGTCGGAAATGGAGGTAACACCATCCCGCTTAGAAAGCTTACGCCCTTCCATATTCAAAATTAATGGCGTGTGGGAGAACTCTGGAATTTTTGCACCCATTGCTTCATACAGCAGAATTTGCTTGGCGGTATTGGCAATGTGGTCTTCTCCGCGAATGACATGAGTGATTTGCATATCAATGTCATCCACTACAACTACAAAATTGTATAGTGGTTGACCGCTACCCTCTTCTGAGGCGCGGGCAATGACCATATCACCACCTAAATCGCTACCTCGCCAAGACATTTTTCCCCTTACTAGGTCATTCCAGACAATTTCCCGCCCATCTTCGATTTTGAAGCGAATCACATAAGAACGACCTTCTGCTTCAAATGCGGTGCGTTGTTCTGGTGTGAGGTTGCGGTGACGGTTGTCATAGCGGGGAGCTTCGCCCCTAGCTTTCTGGGCTTCTCTTAGCGCTTCTAATTCTTCGCTGGTGGTGTAGCAGCGATAGGCTAATCCTTGATCTAGCAGTTTTTGTACTGCTTCTTTATAAAGATACAGGCGCTGAGATTGAAAAAATGGCCCTTCATCCCAGCTCAGTCCTAGCCAGCGCAGTCCTTCAAGAATATTGTCGGTGTATTCGGGACGCGATCGCTCTAGGTCTGTATCTTCTATTCGCAGGATAAATTTCCCGCCGTGGTGACGGGCAAATAACCAGTTAAATACAGCCGTTCTAGCTGTACCAATGTGTAAATTTCCGGTTGGACTCGGCGCAATACGGACTCTGACAGTCACAGTTAATTCTCTCTTTCGCAAAGCATGATAAATGTAGCTTATATTCAAACCCCCAATTCTGGGTCAATCCTTTTGGGGAATTCCAAATCAAAAATCACCGAAGCTCGGTGATTCACTACTTATAAATTTAGAACGGGACTGACGGGGCTCGAACCCGCAACTTCCGCCGTGACAGGGCGGTGCTCTAACCAATTGAACTACAGTCCCTTGTTTGGTCAACTTTGCTATTATCACTATTTTTTTTCTGCTTGTCAAGCATTTTTGAATGGAAAATTAGAAATTATTTTTGTCCCGTCTCTCCAAGGTGCGAATTTACCGTTAAATAGACCTTGATAATACAACCTGGGGCTTAGATTCTAAATGCTGCAATATCCGGGATTGCATTTGTTTATATTGCTGTTTTAATAGCTGTTTGCTGACTTGGGGCACAGAAGCTGGTGGTAGGCTATGAGTCTGTTGCACCCAGGTTTTCAACATTTGTCGCTGAGTTGGCTCGATGCGACTACTGAGGACATTGGCGCAGGAATGTGGTGCTTCCAGAGTAAAGAAAATCAAAGGATAGTGTTCATTTTCAGCCAGTAGGCTTACCATCTTCAGATTTTGGGAATTTTGCATATCTAAGTAGCACGGTAGCCACTTAGGAGCCAATTGCCGGTTGTAGAGTACAGTTACCCACAACAGCATTGGGTGAGGGGATGTCATGAAGATAAACTGGTTGTAACGGGTAGAAAGAGCATAGTTTTTGATTTCTTGTTTAGGCAACATCAACCATAGTGCGGTCATAGATTCTTGTGCAGTATCTATAAGCTGGGGAAAAACAATTTCTTGAATTGGTTTATTTGGAGGCCACAAAAGTTGTCGGCACCTTTGTTCTACTGCAATTGGTAATCCAGAATCTAGGGGACGGCTAAGGATGGGATTAGAGGATAAATTTGTTGGTAAACTGGTAGAATTAGATTGTTCTAAGCTATTTAATACTTGCAAAATTTGAGCGATATTTTGTGGGCGATCGCTTGCTTTTTTTGCCAGACAAGACATGATTAAATTATTTAGCTTCTGAGGTATTTTCAGAGTTGGTTTAACATCTGCGATCGTTTTTGGTTTTTCAAAGTGATGTGCTTTATACCAAGCACCAAAATAATCAGTTTCTGGTTCCCAAGGTTTTTTGCCTGTGAGCATTTCAAACATCATCACACCCAGGCTATAAATATCAGAGCGACTGTCTAATTTTTCTCCATCTAGCTGTTCTGGAGAACAGTAGGGTAAAGTGCCATTAAATCCCCTGCTTGTACTAGCTGTTGACGCATAATTTAAAAATCTAGCAATCCCAAAATCGAGAATTTTAACTAACTGACCTAATATCGGATCGGGAATAACTAATATATTGGCAGGCTTAATATCTCTATGAACCAACGGACAAATTTTGCCGTCAATATTAATACCTTGATGGGCACACTGTAAGCCCAAACAAATTTGGCGAGAGAGAGTCAAAAACATCGACAATGATAGCGGAATTAAGTCCTTTAAACTCTTACCGCATAGATATTCCATCACGTAGTATGGTTTTCCTTTCTCATTCACACCATAATCATACGCCCGCACTATGTGTAAGCTCTTTTGGCTCAAAGCTGCGCTCATTAAAGCTTCACGAGCAAAGTCTTGTTGCATCTTGCTATCGACAACAGTCTGAGTTAAAAACTTGATAGCAACTGGTATACCTCCTAACAAAATATCATTTGCTAAGAAAACTTCACCCATGCCACCGCTACCAATTAATTGCTTCAGTTGGTAACGATTGGCAAGTAAGCCCGTACTACTTGGAGATGTAAATGGGCTTTGATTCACTTTATTCACCTCTGCTGCTGAGTCTATTTAAAGTTAGTAATACACACATAAGAATATAATTAGGTAATGGTGATAAGTATTTTAATGACGCGCTTTTAAGAACGCGATAAAAGCTTAAAAAAAATCTCCAAGAATTTATCCATCCAATTTTTTAACCCTTCTTTCTCAGCTTTATGATCTGCGGCTAACTTTTGTAAAATGTCTAATTTTAGTTTTTCGTACTCTGTTTTTAGAAGATTTTTAGCTTGATTAGACAAAACTAATTCATTTGACCGTTGACTCATATCTAACCAGTCTACAAGTTGCTGACGCTGATTAGCTGTGAGACTTAAGGTTGTTACATGAGAGCAACGATTTGGCTCTTCTAGGGTAAAAAATAGTAGATGATAGTAGCCTACCTCTGCTAAACTACGTGCTAAATTCTGCCCTTTATTATCTTTCAAATCTAGAAAATAAGGTAGCCACTTAGTCATAGAAGGCTGGGCATCATATAGGACTGTTACCCACAACAACATCGGATATACATTAATTTTACTAATAAATTCAGTGCTGTGTACTTTATTCAAAAATTTTGCAATCTCTTGTTTGGGCAACATTGCCCAAAAAGTTGGTATAGGTCTTTGAGGAGTTTGTAATAAATGGGGAAAACCAATTGCACCAATTGGTTTGTTCTTAGGCCAATTTTTCTGCAAACATTCTTGTTCTGACAAGAATGTTGCAGGTACTAATTGAACTGGAAGTGAGGCTTTAAGAATGTCACTAGTATTGTTAGCAATAACATCATTAATCTGACTATTAACCTTTTCTAAACCTTCTAATATTTGGTTGATATTTTGCGGACGATCGCTTACTTCTTTCGCTAAACAACTCATCAATAGTTTTTCTAATATCTGCGGTACTTTGACTTGCGGATTCACTTCTTCAACTGTAGGTGGCATTTGAAAGCGATGCGCTTGATACCAAGTACCAAAGGAGTTACTTTTTGTCTGAAATGGATGTTTTCCTGTTAGCATCTCAAACATTAATACTCCCAAACTGTAAATATCGGAGCGCACATCTAGCAATTTGCGCCCTTCCATGTGTTCTGGAGAACAGTAAGGTAAACTGCCAATAAAAGAATCTGTCAGGGTCATCCCACTTCGTTCTGTTAAAAATTTGGCGATGCCAAAATCGAGTATTTTAACAATTTCTCCTTCTTTACTATCTTCACTAAGAAATATATTTTCGGGTTTTATATCTCTATGAACAATAGGATAAATCTCTCCTTTGAGGCTAATACCTTGATGGGCACATTGTAAGCCTAAACAAATCTGATTACAAATCTCTAAAAATTTCGATATTGTTAAGGGCTGAATTTTGAGGATTTGTTTGAGATTTTTTCCTTGGAGGTATTCCATTACATAATAGGGGGTTTTATCGTCAGTAACGCCATAACTTAAGATGCGAACAATATGTTTACTTTTACGACCCAATTGAGCGCCAATAAAAATCTCTCTGGCAAAGCGTTGGGACATTTGCTGATTCGCCAAACTGAGTGATAAAATTTTGATTGCGATCGGCATACCACCTTTAGCAGTATCTTCTGCTAAATAAACTCTCCCCATCCCCCCTTTGCCGATCAAATCTCTGATTAAATAGCGATTATTTAAAAACTGTCCGATATAATCGTCTAATTCTGCTTTTTGCCCTACCATATTCTCAATTTTTTTTTGTGGCATAAAAATCATTTATGAAAAATATTTTTGGCAAATTAGTTTAATCAGTCTAATTAAGTACTAAATTTAAATCTAAAAATATCAGAATTTGTCGGAAATTAATAATATACGGCCACTACGGTTAATCTGCCTGCAAAATTTCTTAAACATTATGTAACATATTTATTAAGGAATACGGTTGAGAAATTACACGTAAACTAAGAATAGGCTAGATAAAGTTACCTAGTAGATTCCGTGAATACACAGGAATAAGCAGAAATAACTAAATAGCAGTAAAGGGGGGATGGTTGTGTCCAGTTAACGATTGAGATTCGGTAGTAAACGGCGTAATAATCTGATCAGTGGTGTTTCAATTTTCATTTTAAAGGCTAGTATCTGGGTACGTTGTAGTGAGTTAAAATTGTTATCACTCACAAGAATTAATGATTGTTGACCATCGGGTAGTTTAGGGCCAAGAGTTAAGCCTTCGATGTTGTCTAGCAGTACATCTAGGGTTCTCAAATCTAACAGTAGTTTTTTCTGAACTGGTTTAATATTTTTGGAGTCAATTGCTAAAAGACTATCGATGTGATGAATATCATCAGCTTGTTCTAAAGAAACCTGAAACAGGGAAATAGCAAATCCTAAACCAGTAAAAGACCTTTCTAAACTTAGGAAGTGCCCTTGATTATCGAGAGCAAGTAAATCAGGTAATCCACTAGCAAATTTGCCAGTCAGATTCAAAAAGGGTGAAACTGGTTCTGTCTGGTAAAGAAACTCCTTTTCTGGCTGGCCGTTGAGTAAGTTGTATTGCAAAATTCGGCAAGGACTACCGATGTTAGGTTTCGCGGCAACACCATCTTGAATGAGAGCATTTTCGCTGGCTGTAAATAGATTCTTTTTATCAGGTGTGATGGTGAGGCTTTCAAAAGCCAAATTGTTGCGGATACCTTGTTTACCAGTTTTATCTGGCAGAAATTTGTTTGGGATGGGAAGTGTTGTAATTTCTTTACCAGAAGATAGTGAGAATTCTTTAATAAAAGGATTAATTAGTTTTGCAGCGTCGCCTTCAGAAGAAATAAATATAGTTGATTTATTAGTTAATGCAATACCTTCTGTATCAGTTTCACTAGGGCGAAATGTTTGATTGTTTTCATTTAATAATGTGGTAACATCTATAGGAATAACTCCGCTTTTTTTTAGAGAACCCTTGCTTAAATCTATTTTTAGGTTGTAGAAGCGGGCAGCAGCTTTTTGTCCACGGTCATCAGAAATAGCATAATAAAGATTGTTTTTTGCATCATAAGTAATTCCAGATAAACCTCCAACCTCAGTTTTCTTAAAGATTAAACCTTTCGGTAAAGTAGCTTCACCGATAAACTCTATGCTACTAACTTCAACAGCACTTAATGGTAATTTTGTTAATAAAAAACTGATAATTAGAATCGGGATAAATAAGTAAATAATTCGTGAAATTGCGAAGGTTTTCTTAATTAGCTGCATAGAGTTTTTTGTTAGAGTGTAAAATTAACAAATAAGATATCATGCTGAAAAATATAGCGCTACACATCTGTGCGCTGCTAAAAATAATCTGTATTCCAACAAATTGAAAACCTTTATAAAATACGAAATTACTTAAGCTAGTCGCAAACCATATTCTTCCTGAAAAAAGTTTACAAGCCAGTCTTTTACTCTGTGGGTAGCGCGGCAGTCATCTTCGTTGTAGCTTTGGATAATTTCTAGTAAGGTGCGATCGCCAGTTTCTAGCCACTGATCGTACCAGTAAATACATTTGGCACCACTAGCTTCTTTTTCCCGCCACTCAAATCCTAACCAACGTGCGATCGCTTTGAGGGCATAACTTTCTACAGGTAATGCTACACTTTGGGTTAATTGTTCATACACATCCACAAATCGGTTCAGTACAGGACGCACTGAGGCGTAGGGAGTGTTGTAAAGCTTTGCTAGGCGTTTGACTGTATCAAACTCGTAGACACAAAAATGATAAATTGGCGCTTCGGGATATTGCCAAACTAAATCCAAAAATTGCTGCCAAACTAACTCTTCGTCTTCTGGTTTATCTGCTAAAAACGAATAAAACTGTTCTGTATTGGCAAGTCTATCAACGACCAAAACCCCCAAAAGATAATTTAAATCTAAGTCTGGCTGTGCCTCAATATCAAAGTAAAGCTCTATGGGTGCTGTGAATGTAATATCTTCTATTGGTAGCGGGTAGGGTAAAACTAGGGGTCGTTTTTCCAATGCAGATTGAGCTTGCACTACTAGCTTAGGTGCTACTTTCGGGTCGAAACCAACTAGATTTTCTAAGGTGCTGGGACTGGTATTAGCAAGAGATTCTAGTGTGGTGATGGCTACGTCTTGGAGTTGAGTGTAGCGAAGAGGTGTTACACCTGGTAATAGTGAGAGATGTTTTTCAGATTGAGCGATCGCATAACATTGACTATACCAATGGCAAAAATTGCACTTTTGCCGAGAAATAAACACCTCTGGCGGATTCGGTAACTCTAAAACTTCAATAAACTCCTCTAGAATTTGCTGCATCCGTGGAATCCATTTGAACAAATCCACCGTATAGTTGCTGTTTTTCGTTCGCAATATCAGCAAAGCAGTATCTGGTACAACTCCCTGCACTGTTGCCAAGACTTGAGTATGAAATGCAGCGACAACCTGATATTCTTGCTTAGGGCGCTTACCTAGTTCAATACTAGCTGGGACATACATCCAATCTCCAAAATGAGACTGTCCTGGCTGTTTCACAAGTAAATTTGGCCGACTTAGCAGGGTATATTCGTCAGAATAATTTGCTAACAGGACTCCTTTATAAATATACTCAACGCCACGCTCCATCAATTCTAAAGTTGCCTTCTCTGCCTTTTCCCAGTTTCCATAAGAATAATCTGGTTGGTGGTAAGTCATCTGTGCCAAAGCACTTAGCTGATGAGCGATTTTGTCTTGTTGCAGTTTCCGCAGCAACTCGTTGGGTGCATCGCGCTGACTTTTGTCACCGTGGATATCTAGAAAAGTTCGGCGTTTACAGCGTTGGTATTGCAGTAGGAGTTCAGCATTAATTAGCATTCTTTTAAGTTAACAAGAATTAGTATTATGTGGAAGTAACTTAGACAACTAAAGTTTGCAAGTGGCGATACCTTCTCTACGTTCGCGCAGCGTGTCGTAGACAGACGCTACGCGTAGCTTGCTTCCCCTATGGGGTACGGTGGGCTACGCCAATGCTTCTCAACCTGATTTGCCGTTTATTCTATACAGTCAACAGCTAAGTATTTGCGTTTCTCTTGGGTGATAGATAAGGGAGAATAACAAAATCAACTTTTATCCATCATTACAAGGGTATATGACAGAACAACATGAGCCATGCCTCATCTGTGAGCGTGTCACACTGTGGAGACGTGGTAAAAATCCTTACTTCATCCATGAATTTGAGCATTCAATATTTGTGATTGGCGATCATCAATTTCATTGCGGATACTCCCTGATTCTTCTAAAAAAACATATTAGAGAGTTGCATGAACTTCCTCCACCTATCCAGTCTGCCTTATTTCAAGAGGTGATGCTGGCAGGACAAGCGATCGTTAATGCTTTTAGTCCGTGGAAAATGAATTATGCCTGTTATGGCAATAGTGAACCACATATTCATTGGCATCTCTTCCCACGCTATGAGTCTGATCCTGATCGCCAAAGTACCCCGTGGCTTCATGTATCAGAATTCAAACACCATCTAATTACGCCTCAAACAGCTCAGAATTTAGGAAAAAAAGTCAAAGAGCATTTATCGTTACTGATTACAAGATAAGATTTGGCTGCGATCGCTAAAATTAATCTCATCCCTATTTTTACCATTGCTACTAAGTATCAATAGACTGTAAACAACAGATATCCCTTAGAAATTATGACTAGTCTTTCTGTCGCCCAAACCAAGCTGCAAAGCCATCGAGAGCAATTTCCCGCTTTAGCCAATAAGACTTATTTCAATTATGGGGGACAAGGGCCAATGCCCCAAAGGGCAATGGATGCTATGACCGAAACTCAGGCTTATGTTCAGCAAATAGGCCCCTTTGGTAATGAGGCGTATCGCTGGATAGCGCCGCAGACTCAAGCCGCTAGAGTTGCGATCGCTTCTGAGTTAAATGCACCAAGTGAAACAATTAGCCTTACCCAGAATGTCACAGTTGGCTGTAATATCGCTATGTGGGGCATCGACTGGCATTCTGGCGACCATATACTGCTCTCAGACTGCGAACATCCAGGCGTGATTGCCACTACACAAGAAATTGCACGGAGATTCGCGGTAGAAGTTACCACCTGTCCTCTGAAAGCGACTTTAAATGAGGGCGATCCTGTACAAGTTATTGCCCAGCACTTACGTCCTAATACTCGTCTTGTAATATTAAGTCATGTTTTCTGGAATACTGGTCAAGTTTTACCCCTTGATAAAATTGCCGAAGTATGCAGAAATAATAATTCTTTCTTGTTGATAGATGCTGCCCAATCTGTTGGTTTATTGCCTTTAAACTTAACAGAATTGGGTGTAGATTTTTATGCTTTCACTGGTCACAAATGGCTCTGTGGCCCTGCGGGTGCTGGTGGTTTGTATGTTCGTCCAGAAGCACGAGAAAGCTTGAAGCCTACGTTTATTGGCTTGAATGGCATTGTTGTAGATAGTCAATCTCAGCCTGTGGACTGGCTTCCCGATGGGCGACGATATGAAGTGTCTACATTAGCTTATCCGTTGTATTTTGCGTTAAAGGAAGCGATCGCAATTCATCAGCAATGGGGAACTTCACAGGAACGTTACGAGCAAATTTGTCAAAACAGTGGCTATCTTTGGCAGCGCTTAGTGGCGTTACCCGAAGTTAAATGTTTGCGAACATCCCCACCCGAAAGCGGTATAGTCTCGTTCCAACTTATAAATAATCAGCCCCAAGCAAATCTCAAGTTAGTGCAATTTCTAGACTCACAAAACATATTAACTCGGACAATTGCCGATCCTAGCTGTATACGTGCCACCATCCATTACCTGACTTTAGAATCAGAAATCGACCAATTAGTTGAGGCCATTCAAAGTTTTTGCAAAATGAGTTAAAAATTAGGAGTTATGAGTTTAGGACTTACGCAAAATATCTCTCAAACTCTTATTTCTACGTGCCCTCTGAGCCTCTGTGGTTCGTTATTCCGTAAATTTTGCGTAAGTCCTAGAGTTATCAGTCTAGTAATTACAATTTTAAGTTCTAACTCATAATACCAATTCTTTGTAAGGCTACACCAAATTTTCTTTCGTCCTTTGTGTACTTTGCTCATATAATTTGACGCAGCTTCATACAGACGTATAACTCCTCACTACTACCTCCTATCTTTTAAATGGAACGCCCAATCTTATACTTAGCCATCACTAACCACGGCTTTGGACATGCTACACGCATGGCTTCCGTCGCTGCGACAATTCAAAAATTATGTCCAGAAATTTTGCTAATTCTTGTTACCACTGCCCCGCGCTGGTTGCTAGAGTGCTATATAGAAGGCGATTTCATCTATCGTCCCCGTGCATTTGATTTGGGTGTGGTGCAAACCGATAGTTTGACAATGGATAAAGTAGCGACTTTAGAAAAGTTACTGGATATTAAAAAACATCAAAATTCGCTCATTGCCTCAGAAGTGAATTTTATCCGCCAAAATCGCGTTCATCTCATTTTGGCAGATATTCCCTTCCTGACTCCTGGGTTTGCCAAAGGTGCAAATATCCCTTGCTGGATGATGAGTAACTTTGGCTGGGACTTTATCTATCGAGATTGGGGAGGGGAATTTACAGCAGTTGCAGATTGGATTAGTGATTGGTACTCAAAGTGCGATCGCCTATTCCGTCTCCCTTTCCACGAACCGATGCAAGCTTTCAACAATATCACAGATGTCGGTCTAACAGGTGGTTCCCCCCATTACTCTGCTGATGATTTACGTTCTCTTTGGGGAATAACTGCACCTATCGAAAAAACTATTTTGTTGACCTTTGGCGGCTTGGGTTTGCAGCAAATTCCCTACGATAACCTGCGGCGATTTCCAGATTGGCAATTTATCGTCTTTGATCAATCTGCGCCTGATTTACCTAATTTAGTGAAAATTAATGACCGTAAATACCGCCCAGTAGATTTTATGCCTATTTGTGGGCGAGTCGTCTCTAAACCTGGCTACGGTACTTTTTCTGAAGCTACACTCTTGGGAGTACCTATTGTTACTATTCCCCGTGAGGACTTTGCCGAAGCAACTTTTCTAATAGAAGGCATAACAAATTATAACCAGCATCAAATCATCACCCCATCTGAGTTTTTTCAAGGGACTTGGGACTTTCTGTATCAGTTACCCCAACTACCAAAGCAATCCCAGCTAATTGCTAAGGATGGTAATGAAGCGATCGCTAAAGCGGTTCTAAATTATTTACAGACGAAATAAAGTTATTCAAAACAGTATAAATTAATATATGAATATTAACCAAGACAATATAACATCCTCTAAAGAGAGTTTAGAATTGCCAGGGTCAAACCTAGATAACATTATATTGTCTCACAATCTTCTTGCTACACCGATCATCCGCGATTTGCTCAAAGATTTCGGTGTTAAGCCTTTTTAAGAGAAGATATACTCTATCTAACGATAAAGCAACGATAACACAACATAACATCAAGCAGATTGAACGGCTAATTAGCTTTTACTATCATCAATCATTACTGTTTTAAATGACTCACTACCAAAAGTTACTAAAAATTTCCACTACTGCCAAATCTTTTTACAACATCACCGCTAAAATTGAAGCCGCAGTCGCAGAATCGGGGGTTGAAACTGGTCTTTGTACTTTATTTTTGCGCCACACTTCAGCCAGTTTAGTTATTCAAGAAAATGCTGATTCTGATGTTCTTGTGGATTTAGCCAATTTTATGGCAAAACTTGTCCCAGAATCAGGCAAATATATCCACGATGCAGAAGGCCCCGATGATATGCCAGCACACATTCGTACTGCACTTACCCACACTTCTGAACAAATCCCCATTAATCGAGGTCATCTAGTACTGGGAACTTGGCAGGGAATTTATATTTGGGAACATCGCCAGCACAGTCATTTAAGAGAATTGGTTATCCACATTTCTGGATAGCTGATTTTCAAGTTTGATTTAAGGTTGAGTTTTGTAGAGTTTAAATACTCTAGTTATTCTACTGCCCTTTGGATATAATTTCATAAACTTGCGGTAATATACATTAAACAAATTTCGTCGTGATACAGGAATCCGGTTTGATTTCTGAAAAGATACGTAGTAATGCACCCAACCTTCGATAATGGTGCGTTAGGAACTCCGTTCTAAGACACCCCCTAAATACCTAGTTTTTTCAGAAATCAAATAATAATCCTATAATTTTCATTGCAAAATTATTGATGCGGAATTAATTAGACATAATATATTAAATAATTGGTGTCAATTTGTTAACTTAAAAGTTAAGTTTGTTTTTCCTTATTTAATAATTTACTTATTTCGATATAGACTAATAATTAGTGTAAGCTGTTTGGGTTATTTCAATTACTATGAAGCAAGAACTGACACCAACTCATACTTTCCAATATATTGATGAAATCCTTGCCCAACAGTCTATTAATTTATTATCACTTAATCCCCAAAAGAAACTAATTACCAGCTTTACTGAGTTGGAAAATTTAATTACTGAGCAAAACACTGATATTGAACTTCTTACAAATCTTCAGGAAACTCTCGAAATCATAGTCTGTACCCAGTTACAAAACTTCCCAGAAAACATATTTTGGGATTTTGATTTTCTGGTTAGTAGTATGCTTAGGCAGGCTTTAGCAGCAAATGAAGGCGCTATTCCTTTCCTCAAAATTTTTGCTGAAAAGATGGTTTCTCTGATAGAAATGTTCGGAACTAAAACAGAAATTCGCTTTCGTTATGTTCACGATTTTATTTATGGGTTTGAGTGGGCGAGGTGGGTACAAAAAGAACCACAAAAACGCGCATATATAGAGCCTTTTAGTCTGGTTTTTTTGGACTATTTACTCGCCAAAGGTAAGGAACTTGTACAAAGGATTAATCATGGTCAGGTCGTATCTTATAAACTATGTGATACAGGCTACCGGAATCCCTTCACTTTTTCTCGTGAACCAGAAGACGAATATCGTCTACTCACTTATCTAGCTGAAGAGCAACTTATCCCAGTAGCAGTGTGGAACTGGAATGCTAGCCCAGTATGGAACAAACCTTTCCAAGAAATGCGCCAGGAATTAGCATTAAAATTAAATATTCAACCACAGAAACACTGATAGCAATTAAAAATTGCTGAAGAAAATAATTATGAAAATTGCTGACTTAATTACTTGGTTTGAAACATGGGCAAATCCCGCTTGGTGTGAAAGCTGGGATAATTGCGGCTGGCAGATTGAACCAGGAGTGTTGCAGGAAAAAGTACGGGTTTTGGTTTGTTTGACACCGACTTTGGCAGTAATGCAAGAAGCGATCGCAGAAAATGCTAATCTGATATTCGCCCATCATCCCTTGATTTTTAATCCTCTCAAATCTTTACGCACTGGTGAAGCGATCGCAGAAATGGTACGGTTAGCTTTTACCCACAATATTGGTATTTACAGCGCTCACACCAATTTCGACCAAGTGCAGGATGGTACAGCTGATGTATTAGCTCAAATTTTAGAACTCAAGCAAGTTACTCCCATAGTACCAACACAAGTAGGATTAGGATATGGTCGTGTTGGTTTGCTAGAGCCATCTTTGACACTACAGGAATTACTCGCAGCTATTCAAACCCGGCTTGCTCCCCCTAATTTGATTTTTTCCCCAACTACTGACTTACAGCAAATAATTTCACGAGTTGCTGTTTTGGGTGGTTCGGGGGCTGGTTACATTTCAGCCGTCGCCAAAACTGGTGCCCAGGCTTATCTGACTTCTGACTGTAAGTTTCATCAGTTTCAAGAAAGCCGCGACCGCAATCTTATTTTAATAGATGCGGGACATTATGCTACCGAACGTCCGGCTTGCGATCGCTTGGTGCAAAAATTCCAGTCCCTAAACCTAGACTGGGTGCAATTAAGCCAAAAGGATGAAGATTTCCGCCAGTTTTTTGCTTGATTGCTTATGTTTCACTACATTTTAATATTGTCAAACTATTTAGCTTACCAAGATTAATGCTAAATATCTTTGTATTAAAATCTCACCGTATACCCCCATTATTCTCATCTAAATCTTGTATTTAATACCATTTCTGTGATACGGATCACTGTTTACGTGTAACTATAATCACATAATATTCATGTTCCATATCAACCAGTCGCAGAAAAAAATGTTCCACACTTGATGTAACAAATTGTTTACTCTGTCCTAACCAAGATGATTCGCACAATCGTTGAATCTGCTTTCCAAACTGGATATCTTAGTGTTGAATCTGAGGGTTTACTCCAGCAAGTGCTAGCTACAAAATGCTATCAGTCAGAGGATTTGCCAGACCTTGCAGCCCTATATGACGCAGTTCGTGCAGGTAGAATTAAACGAGAAGCATCCTCATCGAACTTGCTTATAGAATTTCCCCTACCACATAAATCTTCCTGATCCTCCAAAAGAACCAGAGGAAGCGAGAAAAGCTCGTTGCAAGTATTTATGCTCACTCAATATTCCATTCTCTTGCCCTTTTTTACCCATCATCAGGCAAAAAACCTTAAAAATTCAAAACTCTTTGGGTGTTGTTGCTGAAAACCATCAAGGTCAGCAAGAGAATGAGTTAAGATCAGATACAAGTGGGTAAAAGTAAAGCCGAGTCCCCGGACTTCCCAGCAATGCCAATGAGTAAAAGTAGGCAGATTAAACAACCGCAATCAACGATTGTTTTGGAGTATTATTTATTACATAATGGTAAGAATGACTCACCAAGAAATATGAACCTGATTAGGACAGATTCCGAATTGTTTGACTTCTATGAAGCAGACGTTCCTTAGAATAATCTGAAAGGAGATTGAATTCATTGCCAGAGCAACTCATGATTTATTGCCCAATATTTCCCAATATTTTGACAACTACAGGCAAATTTTGGCATTGAGTGATAAAGCGTACTTGTGCTCAACGGTGAAATTAGCCTCCCAAAGGTGTAATGTAATGGGGTAGAACCCAGATTTTGACAGGTTTAACTACGTTGTTTAAAAAGGCAGAAACAGTACATGCTACACCGCAAGATTTATCAACTCTGTTGCGATGGGCGCGAGGTATGTGTTTTCTTGCGGGACCAGCAACGCTGGATTGAACGCGCCCGCATCATCGACATAGAGGGAGATTTAGTGACCCTACGCTATGAAACAGAAGAAGAGGACGAAGTTTGTTCTTGGGAAGAAATGGTTCGCCTCGAGAGCATTGGTGCTGTAACGCAAAAACTGGCTTCAGTGCCACGCGGAAATGTGGAACCCCTGATGACTGAAGACTGTCCCGAAGCCGAACGCATCCACAACCGTTACACTGACTCGAATCCAGAATAATCAGTGTTGAGGAGCCAGTACTAAAAACAGGTTTCTCGTTAGAGGTGACTGGTTTCTGATTCTGCCAGCTGATTCGCTAGGCTCTCCCCTTACCCCAAAGGGAGAGCCTAGCATCAAGCGAAAAGCCACTGGTGCCTAGTGCCGAGTTCTAAGTCATAAATCCTAACTCAGGACTCAGCACTAGATAAACCTTCAAAAGCAGGACAGTAACCTTCGAGAGTTACCTTAAAGTTATACAACGGCGAAGCTGGGTTCCAACACCTCTGTCCCCTTTGATGTCGGCAAGTACCACAACAGTCGACATCGGTCCATGTATAGCGATCGCTATTTTGGCTAAGAAGTTCTCGTTGAGACAATCCCCTTAAGACTAGTTCTTCCCCTTGCCAACGAGCTTCGATTAAACCAGTATCGGCAAATTGGCGCCAACGCGGATCGGCAGTAATCATATTGGGTAGGGTAATTGTGATTACTGTTCCTAACTCTGTCAGTTCGCCTTCGTAGTTAGTCTCTGGTGCTGCTGGTTGTAAGAATGTGTCGCCGATAGGCAGTTCTACTAAGGTGTTAGCTGCTGGAGAATGTATATGGTAGCGGTTTTGCAACTCTTCCAAGCTAGTCAGGTCTGCTAAGTAAGCAGGAGAACCGTGGACAAAAATGACGTGCTGGGGTCGCAAATTATGAATTAGCTGCGTAGTACCAGGGCCATCACTATGTTGCGCTAATAGATAGCTTTCAACAGTAGTGGGTGCTAAATATTCTTTATTAACTTTTATATCAATTTTTTCTGGAAGAAGGATCAGCCAAGGGCCGGTGTCTAGTTGGCAGTGTTTGCCTAAATCAGATGTAGAGTCGGTGAGAACTATACAAGGTGACTTGCCCACTGTGGGACGATGTTCTGCTTGTAAACGACGCACGCGAGGACGTACCCGTTCATCCCAAAATAAGGGTTGATGGCGGGCGAAGTTTTGCACAGATGGGGGGAGGTGGGGTAACAGTTCTAGGTAAGCATCGCAGCCAGTAGCCACAGCACCATCCACCCAGATATCTAAATCTCTTCCGGTGAAATGGTGATGAGAGCGTAACAGCATTAGCATCTCTTGACCCAATCCTAAAGCAGGAGTGGGAAGGATTACAGAACAATGGTCAGCGATCGCCCGATTAATTCGCTCTGCTAGTTGATTTTCCTGGTTGCGGCGGTGAGGATGACGGGATGTGCCATAACTGCCTTCAATGATCAGCACATCCAAGTCTAAGCCCCGCAGTTCCTCTAAACGCAAACCTTCTACCAGCCGGGAATTTGATAAGAAAAAATCCCCTGTATAGAGTAATTTGTAAGTACGCTGCTTGGTGGTGTAGGTAAGGAGAATGGCCACTGCCCCTGGTAGATGCCCGGCGGGAAATAATTCTGCGACTAAACCATCTTGAAATTCCACAGGTGATCGCAACGGCAAAGCATGACAAAATTTGGAAATTTCCTCAGCATCTTGGTCTAGCCAATTCAGTGGCAGTAACTTGCTGGTTACTTCGCTACCATAGATAGGTAACTTAGGAAAAGCTTTATGTAGTGCCAGCAAGCCTCTGGAGTGATCTGGGTGGGCGTGGCTAATCAAAACTAAATCTGCTGGTAGGGGCGAACTAGATGCACGTTCCGACTTAGTAAGCCCCTTAGCCAGCGATGAAATATCTTCCATACCACAGTCTAACAGGATGCGGTGTGGCCCCATCTTTACCAATAAACAAACGCCCTCATCGTGATGCTGGACACTATAGGGCAAACATTCTAATTCAGTACCCAGTTCCGCAGCATCTACGCTAGAAGATGCCGACAGATTATCCCTCATACTGTCCTCCCCTCCAACCTCATCATCATGGACATATCCCAAAAGCCAAAAATTACGTTACACAAGTTTTGGTTTTGTGACTTAGGGGTAAGTTTTAGCGTGCGCCCCTACACCCTGAGAATACAGATTTTTGATTGGGGAGGACGCCTCAGCCGAACCCGCACTGGTTCGGAAAGGTGGGCTAACGAAAAGCCATCAAACTAGGAGCTAAAGGAGTTTGCCTCTTGTGTGTTTTACCTTTGCAACTTCTGAGAGCTGTTAGCAAACTCACCCTACGGAAAGTCGCCCAAGCCTCTACAGATTTATCTCAATGTGCGGAACCATTGCCGTGATAGTTATCTGAATCATAGAATCCGTTTTTCGTGCCAAAGAATAAGCACGAAAGCGTGAAGATAACTGTTAATCCAGCTAGAATCAGCTTTACATCCATTTGTTTGCTGCCCCTTACTCAAGACTTTCTTATCTTAATTTAGTGCTTCCGCAATCAAACCGGATCACTAGAAAATCTTTACTATGGTTATGTGGATTGGGCAATAGGTAACTTTACCACAATCAGTCAGATTGTAGAACTTTTCGGTTCACCTGTCCATCCATCTGATTTAAACTAAAATGTTCACTGTTTTCGGCGTAGTACTGGATTTAAAGAGAGGTCTACGCATTGTCTATTGATTTGAAAGCTACTGTAAATCAAATGATGACATACAGACTCTAATGAGGTCATGGTGTACATATCACATTTGATTCATGACTGATATGAACATCTTAATGCTATCTTCTACCTTTCCCTACCCACCAACGCGCGGGGGAACCCAAGTCAGGACATTTCATTTACTGAAATACCTGAGTCAACGCCATACTGTTACCCTCGCTACTCAACGCGAGGGCGATGTGACAGATGCAGAAGTAGCAGAATTACGCAATTGTGTGGATCATCTAGCCATTTTTGAACGCCCTTCAGATTCTGGAAGCACTGGAATATTGAAGAAAATACAGCGATTTGGTCGATTTTTGCAACAAGGGACACCGCCAAGCGTACTTAACCGCTACTCACTTGAGATGCAAAGATGGGTTGATAGCTGGGTGGAAGCAGGGAAATGTGATGTAATTACCTGCGAACATAGCGTCAATGAAATTTATGTGCGATCGCATTTTCAGAAACAGCTAAAAACCATAGTGAATGTTCATAGTTCTGTTTACGCTACCTGTCGCAACCAACTAACCACAGGCATTTCAGAAAATTCCCTGAGAGACAAAATTAATCTACCGCTTCTGCGGCGTTATGAGCAAAATTACTGTGGTAAGTTTTCGGCAATTGTAGCGACAACAGAAGAAGATAAAATTCAACTACAAGAATTTAACCCCAATAGTGAAATTACAGTTATTCCCAATGGTGTAGATTTAGTTTCTTTCCCCAACCGTAGCACCGATCCAGGAGGACATCGCTTAATTTTTATCGGCGCAATGGATAATTTGGCAAACATTGATGCTGTCTGCTTCTTCAGCAACGAAGTCTTGCCAGCAATCCAAAAACTTTATCCTGATACAATTTTCGATATCGTCGGTTCTCATCCAGTGCCAGAAGTTTTAGCACTCGATCAAAAACCAGGAATTAATGTAATTGGGCGTGTGCCTTCAATGGTAGAATACTTGCATAAATGTACCATCTGTGTTGTACCCATGCGAACTGGGTTTGGCATTAAAAATAAAACTTTAGAAGCAATGGCAGCTGGTGTACCTATAGTAGCTAGCGATCGCGGCTTAGAAGGATTAGCTGTAGATGGCGTTAGTCATCCATTACGGGCATTACGAGCAAATACACCAACGGAGTACATCACCGCTATTAGTCAACTCTTCGATCAGCCACATCTGCGTGCAGAATTGTCTCATAACGGTAGACATCTGGTAGAAACAGATTTTACTTGGGATATCGCAGGTAAAAGCTATGAACAAGTTTGTCTAAGCTAACGCGCTTACAACATATTGCACTATTTTCCGTGTAGACCGTCATTAGTCATTAGTCATTTGTGTGTTACCAAAGACAAAGCACAAATGACAAAGGACAACCTCACCAGTTGATGTGCTTTCTTATATGCGTAACAGCTTAGTAGATAAATTCTAATTGTTTTTTCTTATCGGTCTGTAACAAATGTACGCAGAGACATTGCAATGCAACGTCTCTGCATCGGTTGGGCAAAATATGTGATCTAAATCGTATTGGTTGTTAGTTAGCTTGTAAAGAAACACGTCAATTATTATCAAACCTAGTAGAAGCACCTAAAACAAGTAATTTTTTATGCTTGCGCTTATTCTTATTCTTGAGAGTATTCAAATAACTATCAACGTAGCGGAAAGCAGCAGCACCGTCATAATCAGCAATGGCTATAGCTTGTAAGAAAACCTTTGAAGGAATTTCAAACGCTAAAAATCTTTCTGTTAAAATCAACAAATCTTTATCTGTGGCGGGAAAAGTAGTCTCTTCTATCTCTTCTGTCTCTTCGGGATCGTAGAAAATGTCTTCAATTAATGCTCTGTACACTTTGTACCTCCCCAAAAGCATAAGATGCAAAGCCTGTGATAAAGTTTAGTTGCTGATCGCGAGTTTGTAAGTTAACTGGGAGTTCGGTACCAGGACATCCTATTTCCCGTAAAATCTCTAAACAATAAGCACCGAGTTGAGTGTATGGAGCTTGCTCCAATTCTTGAGCTACCTCTAGAGCCATCTCCAGATTGACTTGGATAACCGTCGTTACAGGGTTGGTCATAAACACGCCCTAATAAACTGGATGTTCTTAGTTTTGATCACAAGTACAAATAGCGTAACGGTGTTTTTGCGGAATTTATGAAGAGGGGAAAATAAAGTATCAGCGCATTTGCGGTAATGTATCGAAAATTATCCAAACAAGACTGAAAGCTTAACAATTCCGATCTAAGTGCGATCGCTACACTAAAATACATTGGCATTCACTTAATGTCAAAGACAAGCCAATATTTGCCTTAACACGTATAAATACTTATTAAAGGCGAAAGCGCTTGCCAGAACACAAGCGAGGAAATGTGAGATATGCCTGGGGCGTGAGCCTACGGTGGGCAGGTAGGCGATCGCAGTTAAATATTTTCTTGTTGGGGGCGTAAGCTTTTAATCGTAGCGGTCAAAACTAGGACAATTGCTAAAACAAACACGGTATTTCTGAGTATTGAGTTATCAGAGTGTTTGAGTGCGATTGCTACTAGTGCCCAGAGTATTACTCCTGCATAAGCGATGTCTCGACGCTGGATAACTATAACTGCTGCAACTGCTGTTGCTATCAATGCCATGATGAGAGTCCATGTTATCGCAGAAATTCCCCAACCGTTCCACCCGTGAAAATACAAGGCACACGCTATATTGACAATGGTCGCCACGCTAATCCAGCCTAGATAAATGCTGATCGGAAAATGAAGACACCATTTTTTCAGCCTAGGTACACGCGATTTGCCAATTTCTAACTGTACATAAACACCAATCAAGGGCAACAGAATCAAAAGCATTGCAATCACAGAAAGAGCAAAAAGCCTAGACAAAAACAGATATACCCAAATACTTTGAGCAACACACGCAATCACCAAGAGATAACCTGTCTTACGTAAATCAGACTCATCTCGTTGGTTAGGTAAAGCTTGGTATATTCCAAAAGCAAACAACCCAAGGTAAATTAGCCCCCAGATAGCAAAGGCGTAATTGGCAGGAATAATCAGGACATTTTTAAATAAAGTATTGGAAATTTCCCCTATACTAAGTCCATTGAGCGGAAAAACGTTCGATAGTACGTTGATAACGAAAGCACCAAAGATTGCAGCCAACGTAACAAGCTGTCGCCAAAAATCCCGGTAATTGCCTCTTGTGGACTGCTGCATAGGATGTTAACTGTTATCTTTTTGTGACTGTAACCATAAGTTTGCTCTGTGATTCGTTGACCAAGATGAGTATTTATACTCATGGCTGATCTCTTGGTTTTAAGGTTACATAAACCCTGAACTTTCGGCAACTGTATGATTTTAAAACCAAATACTAAAACTGCGATCGCAGAAAGTTAAATCAAGCCTTTGGGCTTGTTCTGCGGCAGACTGATGGTTACAGTGACAATTTGAACAATATGCGATGCGATCGCGGATTAAGCATATTAGCAATAAGAATAGAGACTATTGCGTTGCCGATAAAATTTAGTTGTTCGTGTCGCCTTTGATGCGTAAAGAAAGCGATACACACGTTTGAAGCACTATGATCTGCACTTATATAGCTAGAATTAGCTGTAACTTATTATAAGCACAATACTCTCCATAGCTTTGACTTGGTGCAAAGATAGTTTACAAAAGTTGCTCAACCAGTTGCCATAATATTGTCTTCTAGCCTTTGAAGACTTAAGGGTAAAAGTCAGATATCGAGCAAGTCAACATTTTGGTACACTCAATTCATCTGGAAGGCTCATTTTTTAATATATTAAATTAGATAACTTGCTAACTAATTCGATTTATACAAATAAGATGAGCATTGAGAGCATTAGTATAAAAAACATCAAAATACAACAAAATATTATCTTACAAAAGATTTTCGATTTATCTTCAACTCCAACCCCAAATGCTGCTCACATACAACAAATAACCGAGACTTTAGTAAAATCAGTGACAACAATTGAAAAAATATGTTTCCAGCAGCAAGTAACACCTGCCAACCTGACTAGTTCATCCCGCCAAATATACTCCTGGATGAAGTTCTTGACAGATGAATGCAATCTGAAACTTCATCTGCAAAGAACTTATTATGTGCGGCAAATCGCTAAAGAAATCCTCAGTACACATGGTCAAGAATCAGTCGAATTAATGATTGAATTCACTAATCTTGCACTCTTATACAAGGGTAAAAAGTCTAGTAACTTTGCTAAAATCGTGATTAATGAAGGTTTTATTAATGCGTCAGAAGAAGTTTTACAGGCGGTAATGAAATCTGCCCTTTTGGGGAATAGCCAAGATAGTACACGACTTATTAGGTCGTTTGCCAGTTCATCAGAATACAGTAATGTACTACTGGAACTTGATTTAATTGCTGAAGTAATTGCAGGAAATGCACAAGGTAAATTTTATAACCTACATCATTTATTTGATAAACTGAACCACGAATATTTTGCGGCAAATCTTGTCAAACCACGCCTTGCATGGAGCCAAATTAACACTTACCGTAAGTTCGGACATTATGAGACAGCTAGAGATCGTGTGGTGATAAGTTTAACTCTTGACGATGCCAATATACCGGAGTTTGTTGCTGAATTCGTTTTATATCACGAATTGCTGCACAAGTACCACGGTATAAAGTGGGTTCAGGGCAGAAGAATGGTTCATACAAAAGAGTTTCGTGTATATGAAAGCAGGTTCAAGTTGTACAAAGAAGCATCTGTGTGGCTGAAAAAGTTGGCATCTAGCCCAAGACCGTAAATATGTTGAGTCAATATTTTATAGCACGTTAACGCTATACAAAATAGTAATATAGATTAAAAAACATAAATTACTGTAAACTCCTATGGCGGACATAAATGGTAATTGGTTAGGAACTTACTGGCAAGATGAAATGCCAAGTCGATTTGAAGCAACTTTTGTGCAAAGTGGAAATGTTCTCAAGGGTTCTATTTTGGATGATAACTATTTAGGAGAAGCGACTGTTAGCGGTGAGGTAATTGGACGTAATATCAGCTTTACAAAGCTTTATTTAATAACTTCGCCTTCACCAGTTACATACACAGGTACAGTCTCAGAAAATGAAGATTATATGCAAGGAAAGTGGAGCATTGGCTCTCGCTACTCTGGTTTATGGGAGGCGCGGCGAAATGGAGAGAATCTGATTGTAGATTTACAAACTTTGCTGGAAAAGCAAACTGTATTAACAACTTCAAAAAATACATAACTGAAATAGAGTAGAAAGCAGCCTTAAGCGAAGGGGTTGCTGTAGGCCTTACTACTGATTCTAAAGTTAACAAAAATTAGAATGCACAAATGCTCAAACCTGAAAAACTTTGTCAGAGTAGAAATAAGGGTTTTGACATTTACCTATGTGCAATTAAATGACTCAAATATTTGAAGGTGCAACGAAAACAGACGATTATATCCGTGTTGCTCAACTTGCAGAAGTTCAGGCAGCAGGCAGTTTATTAGTCCACAAGGAAAAGCATACCATTGCTTTGTTTTATTCAAACAATACAGTTTATGCAATTGATAACCGTTGTCCTCACATGGGCTTTCCCTTACAAGGAAGCACTTGCAAAGATGGTATTGTTACATGTCCTTGGCATTATGCCCGCTTTGATCTTGCTAGTGGTGGAACGTTTGACTCGTGGGCAGATGATGTTCCTTGTTTCCCAGTAGAAATCCGTGATGGTGAAGTTTGGGTAAATTTAGCGCCACTAGTTAACCCTCATAGCCACCACTCCCAACGTCTGCAAGACGGTTTAGAGCAGAATATTTCTTTAGTGATTGCGAAATCAACGCTTGCACTCTTAGATATAGGGGTGAATCCGGTAGAACCATTTCTCATGGGGCTAGAATTTGGCACTCGTTATAACAAAGCAGGTTGGAGTACAGGTTTGACTATCCATACCTGTATGATGAATCTACTACCTTATCTCGATGTAGAAGACAAACCCAGTGCTTTATTCCACGGACTGTCAGCAGTAGCTAATGATAGTGCAGGTGCGCCACCAGAGTTTGTCGTTCACCCATTACCCAACTCTAAAGTAGATTTTGCGACTCTCAAAAACTGGTTTCGCCAATTTGTTCAGGTGCGGGATGCTGAAGCGGCACAAAGATGTTTAGTCTCTGCTATTCGTTCAGGAGCTAATTCAAAGCAAATAGCAGATATGCTGTTCTCTGCTGCTACGGATCGTCGCTATCTTGATGTTGGGCATACGCTTGATTTTATCAATAAAGCATTAGAAGCACTTGATGCTATAGCTTGGCAAGCAGCAGAATCAATTCTGGCTAGCCTAGTTTCGGGTTTAGCCAATGCCTCCCGCATGGAAGAATCCAATTCTTGGCGCTACCCTGTAGATTTGGTGGCAATATTAGAGTCGGCTTTTGAGCAATTACCGACTGCATTAAGTGTGGGCAAATCTCGACAAGGAAGTTGGTTACAACCAGATGAACTAATACCAATTTTATTAGGTGAAGACCCACAAGCGATCGCAGACTCGCTGTTGAATGCACTAGAAGCAGGTTGTACTGAAGAACAATTAGCTGGTGTAGTTACTTATGCAGCAGCATTACGAGTAGCTCGCTTCCACACCAATAATGACTTTGGAGATTGGAATTCAGCCCACCATCCATTTACGTTTGCAAATGCCGTACATCAAGCTTTACGAAGAGTACCAACAGTCGAAGTGCTAAGAGGTGTGTTTGATGCAGCGATGAGTGTGTATTTAAATCGTTTTTTGAATGTCCCACCAGCACGCCTGCCAGAACCTAAAGACACTGTGGAAAATCCCGAACAATTACTCCAGCAGCTACCAGATTTATTAAACCGTCAGCAACAAGTAAACCAGACAGGGCAATTAGTTGCTAACTATTTATACAGTGGTGGTAGTGCTGAAAAACTGATGGCAAGACTGGGAAAATTGATGCTACGAGAAAACCGTGATTTTCATGTCATTCAAGAAATAGAAGCCGCTTTTCGTCAGTATTCTTACCTCGGTCAAACTTCGGCTGGAATTCATATACTAGTGGCTGCATCTCGGTATTTAGCCGCTCATTCTCCGACAATGCGATCTCAAGGGCAAACTTATCAAATTGCGGAACGTTTACATCAGGGCGATCGCTTATTTGAGGAATCGTGACCGAAAATTAGATGCGTTTGCTCTGAGTCGGAAACGCTGCGCGTAGCTTGCTTCCTCGTAGGGGTACGACGAACGCTCATCAACATTCATCAGTAATTATCAAACAAAATGCTGATGATAACAGATCCAATGATTCTAGTAATTGAAAAATAGAATAGGGAGTTGGGAGTTGGGAGTTATTATCTTGATCTCCCTCATCCTCCTCATTTCCCCCACTCTGCTTTCTATTACAAGAGGTAATATCAAGTCAAAATAATCACTGATTATTAAAATCTAGGAAATTTATTACAACAGTTTTTTGATAATAACTAACAGCTATAGCAATCCTAAATCAATTTCAAAAAATAGATTAAGCGCAATGTGAAATATATCTTGATTAAAAAACGTATTTTAAGAATTACTCATTGGCAAGATATACCAAATATAGAGAAGTTGAAAAACGACATTTTTCATAGGGGCACAGCATTGCTTGCCGCTAAAGAAGGCTTATTCGCTCTTATAAGGATATTCTGGAACAGCCTATTTTCGTTACATATCATGATGATGTTGTACAGATGATAAGTTTTGTATCTAATTGGGTTTCAAAAATTGCAACACTTTTGTGTCGGCATTTTTGAGAGCCTTAAAGAGGTTTTAATAATTTCAGAGTGAGTAGTATTTTTATTTCGCCAGAGATATAAAACAGGATTAATTATATTTAGGCTTATTTCATCAGAAATTTATAATTGCGATCATTGTATTATGCGAGTATTACAACGATCAAATAAATTTGATCTGCAAAACTATAAAGGTTATACATTATGTCCATTATTGTTGGTACTCCTAACAATGACTTTTTGGTGGGTACTAGTGGTGACGATCAGATTTCTGGTCGTGCAGGCAATGACAACATCTCCGGGGACCTTGGAAATGACATCATTGATGGTGGAGATGGCAACGATACTTTGGCTGGTAATGGCGGCAATGATACATTCAAGGGCAGTCGAGGTGACGACAGCATTGATGGTGGTGATGGCTTTGATACCGCAGACTACAGCAACTTAGGCAAAAACATTACCCTCTCAGGTGTAGGAACAATTACCAAAGCTGGGGGTTTTGGAACAGATACAGTCTTTAAAGTAGATAGGGTGATTGCAGATGCGACTGTTGCCAACAACACTATAGATGCCTCTCAATCTTTGCCTGGGGTAGCTGCTGTTGCTGACTTAGAAGCCCAAACCATCTCTGCTCTTAACGTTCCTGGTTTGGGAACATTGACATTTAATGTAGTCAACTTTGACAACGTTATCGGCACGATTAATGATGACACCCTTAAAGGCGACAGCCAAAATAACCAATTAACTGGTCTAGCTGGCAACGACCTGATTGATGGTAGAGGTGGCAATGACCTGATTGATGGTGGAGATGGCAATGATACATTGTTCGGTGGAGATGGCGATGACACCTTTAAGGGTGGTCAGGGTAACGACAACATTGATGGTGGGGCTGGCTTTGATACAGCAGACTACAGCAAATTAGGTAAAACTATTACCCTCTCAGGTGTAGGGACAGTTATCAAAGCTGGTGGATTGGGCCAAGACCAACTCTTGAAAGTAGATAAGGTTGTTGCTGATGCTAGTGTTGCCAACAATACTATAGATGCCTCTCAATCTTTGTCTGGAGTAGCTGCTGTTGCCGACTTAGAAGCCCAAACCATCTCTGCTCTTAACGTTCCTGGTTTAGGAACATTAACATTTAATGTAGTTAACTTTGACAACGTTATCGGCACAATTAACGATGACACCCTTAAGGGCGATGGTCAAAATAACCAGTTATCTGGTCTTGCTGGTAATGACCTGATTGATGGTAAAGGTGGCAATGACATCATTGATGGTGGTGAAGGCAGTGATACGTTGTTTGGTGGTAATGGTAATGACACCTTTAAGGGTAGTCAGGGCAATGACAATATTGATGGTGGAGTCGGTACAGATACCGCAGACTACAGCAAACTAGGTCAAACTATTACCCTCTCAGGTGTAGGGACAGTTACTAAAGCTGGTGGATTAGGACAAGACCAACTATTGAATGTAGAAAAGATTATTGCTGATTCTACTGTTGCCAATAACACTATAGATGCGGAAGCATCTTTAGCTGGTGTATCAATCACAGTTAACCTACAAAGCCAAACATTGACAGCTAATAACGTTCCTGGTCTAGGGACATTACCATTTACTGTAGTTAACTTTGACGATGTAATCGGCACAAATGGAGATGACTTCATTGCTGGCGATCGCCAAAATAATAAATTAACAGGCAATGGCGGCAATGACACATTTAGAGGCAGTCAAGGTGACGACAGCATTAATGGTGGTGATGGCTTTGATACAGCAGATTACAGTAGCTTAGGCAAGAAAATTACCCTCTCAGGTGTAGGGACAATTACTAAAGCTGGCGGTTTCGGAACAGATACAGTCTTTAAAGTAGATAGGGTAATCGCTGATGCTAGTGTTGCTAACAACACTATAGATGCATCTCAATCTTTGGCTGGGGTCGCTGCTGTTGCTGACTTAGAAGCCCAAACCATCTCTGCCCTTAATGTTCCTGGTTTGGGAACATTAACATTTAATGTAGTTAACTTTGCCAATGTCATTGGCACAATTAACAATGACTCCCTTAAGGGCGACGGCCAAAATAACCAGTTATCTGGTCTTGCTGGGAATGACCTAATTGATGGTAGAGATGGCAACGACCTGATTGATGGTGGAGATGGCAATGACACATTGATAGGTGGTGCAGGCGATGATACTTTCAAGGGCAGTCGGGGTAACGACAGCATTAATGGTGGAGATGGTTTGGATACAGCAGACTACAGCAAACTAGGCAAAGCCATCACCCTATCAGGTGTAGGACAAATCACCAAGGCTGGCGGCTTCGGAACAGACACAGTATTTAAAGTAGAAACAGTTATTGCTGATGCTAGCGTTGCTAATAACACCATAGATTCCTCTCAATCTGTTGCTGGTGTATCTGTCATCGCTAACTTACAGGAGCAAACTATCTCTGCCCTTAATGTTCCTAGTCTGGGGACAATAACATTTAATGTACTCAACTTTGATAATCTCATCGGTACAAATGCAAGTGACAGCATTACTGGCGATAGCCAAAATAACCGATTAGAAGGTAGAGATGGTAATGACACTATCTCCGGTGGCTTCGGTAATGACACCATCATCGGTGGGCAAGGTAACGATATTCTCACCGGTGGTTTTGGTGCAGATAAGTTTATCTTCAATAGCTTAAGTGATGCTATTGACATTATCAAAGATTACACCTTTGGTCAGAGTGACGTAATCCAAGTTTCTAAAGCAGGGTTTGGTACTACTAACAGTGGAGACTTTACGTATGACAACTCTAGTGGTAACTTGTCTTTCTTAGGTAATCAATTCGCCTTCATTGAAAATCTCTCATCCAATGTGAGTATTCAATTAGTGTAAAGTTCTACGGGTTATATCTCCATGACAAGTTAAAGCTTTTTGCCCTTTGTTGTGGAAGCACTGACTATTAGTTTACACATAACAAATTGAGAGTAGTACAGACACGAGTAATTGTCTCTGTACCCCAGGATAAAAGTTATGTTGCAAAAACAGAATGAGGTTGGGCTGGTAAAAGTATGAATTGTGTCAACTCTCACCAGCTAGCCCTCAAAAAATTTGGTTATTCAGTACTTTATATCCTAAATCAATCTGCTAGAAACCTGAAAATATTGCTGTACGGCAAAAACAGGCGTTATCTTTTAAAATTTTACGCTTTTCTATTAGTTAGGTATTCGAAGCTAGATTTTAAAGCTAGATTTTGATGTTTAACTAATAATTTGGTGCGAAAAATACTGGAAAACCAAAAGTTTTTGCAACATATTCATTGAATATGGCAGTTGCTTCAAATCTCTCGACCCAACACACTATGGTAAACGCATCTAAGGTATAATAATCCTTTAACAGCAAGGGGGTTAGCGTTTGATAGTTTAGGCTATTTTCTAGCTAAAAGCCTTATTTAGTAAGAGTTTTATAAATTCGATGCGTTTGCCATGAAAAACATACTGTTTAATTTTTGGTGTTGAATTATCCTATTTTAATGATATTATTCTACAAAATTAAGGAGTGAGCTTGGTGCAATTTACAATCAATCAATTATTCAAGAAGCTGTCTGTAAAATATTTAACCGTAATTACAGGTATAGTCACGATTCTCCCATTACCAGTTAATGCAGCTACATTTTTAGTAACGGAACGTGCAGGTTTAGAAGGCAACGATCAAGTCAGTTGGGGAAGTTTGGGTAAAGTATTCAATCCCTCTGCTCCTGACTTTTCTGTTTTTTTACCTAATTCTTTCTCAACAACATCCCAAGGTGGTTTAGGGTTAGATATAAATATAGCTCCAACTAATAATCCTCGGGTTACTCCACCGTTTGTTTTTCAAACTTTACCTTCCCCTGGAATTCGGAGTAACTTTGCTTTAGGTGATTTTATTCTCTTTGGAGGTATAGATCCAACAGGTTTTATCCCTCTTCCTCCTGGTACTCCTGATCCTGGTACTAAGGGTAACGGTGAACCTTTAACAATTAGTTTTGCCCAGCCTGTTTTCGGCGCTGGGGCTCAGATAGCTATAGACAGTAGTAAATTGAAAATTGAAACTTTTCTCAACGCTTTTGATAGCACCAATAACCTGTTGGCTAGTTTCTCAGTTCCAAATATTTCGTCCTTAGCATTAGATAATTCGGCAGTGTTCTTGGGAGTTCGTAGTGACACTCCAAACATCTCACGACTAGTTTTTAGTAGTTCTGCTCCCCAATTCGGTTTGGCCATTAATCAGGTAAGTATTCTTGCAGTTCCCGAATCGACTTATACCTTGGCAATATTAGCTTTTGGTGTTTCTGGTGCTGTTTTGAAGCTACGCCAACGTAACTTAGCCAAATAATTAATTCTAATTCGTAATTTGGAAGAGGGTACAGTAGCCCACACCAAAATCTCTGATTGGGTGGTCTGCAACATACTCTTTCCGAGGCACTTTGAGTAGTAAAATCCCCGTAGCAATGAGTACGTGGACTCGCTTTCTCGTGTCGCTATCAGTCATTAGTCCAGAGCTAAGGAGATTTTTGAATAAGAAATTACCAGATCAAACAGTCATTTTCCCATTAGGGAATCACAACTAACTCAATAGATCAGGGCGATCGCACGGGATTTCAGAAATTCCTGCTGTATAAGGATATTGACGAAAAATAGGCTAACTCAAAAAAAGCCAAAACCCTTGCTATTAAAGGATTATTATACTTTAGATGCCTTTACCCTGCTCAATAGGCCGATCAGGTAATTTATTTTACGGAAATCATCTAGCACTGATTGTAATTACGAATGATGTTAGCAATACTCGTTAACGTCACGATCAATACGACTTATTTTGATGCTCATACAGCGTCGAAATAGCTCGTGATTGAAGAAGTTTGAAGTTCCAGACATACTCCAACTTCTATCAGACGTAAGTTCCGCAACATTTTGATCTTTAGCCAAATTAAAGTCAATGTCATACAAAGAAGTCGAACACATCATAGAAGCTAAGATACAAAAAGCTATACGGAAGCACGAGATCGTAGTTGCTTTTATTAGTAGTATTACTGGCTTAATTTTCATAATGGGTTTATTCCACGCTATTTCGCTCAACCACGCTCAAATACACGCATTTTGCTTGAACTGATTACTGATTGCATTCAATGGGTCTTTACGATTGAGCATTCCCTGCTGTGCATAAAATCAATCCGAGTTACATATATTTTTTAAAAAAGGGAATTGCACTATGGAGAGCAAAAATAATAGCAGGCCTATATTGGTCTTATTTTTGACTGTATTTATAGACCTGCTGGGCTTCGGAATTATTCTGCCGATACTGCCTTTGTATGCTGAACAATTCGGCGCAAAACCTAATGAAGCCACTCTACTTGTGGCTATTTATTCTTTAATGCAGTTCTTATTTGCACCACTATGGGGCAGATTTAGCGATCGCTACGGTCGTCGTCCGGTTTTATTACTGACCTTATTCGGTTCTGTAATAGCATACACAGGCTTAGGTTTAGCTAACTCATTATGGATGTTGTTTCTTGCTCGTAGTCTTGCAGGAATTATGGCAGGAAATATTAGTACTGCTCAGGCATACATCGCAGATATTACTACGCCAGCTAATCGAGCCCGTGGTATGGGCATAATCGGAGCAGCTTTTGGTCTTGGCTTCATTCTTGGCCCAGCTATTGGAGGTCTTCTCATCGGGTCAGATCCAGACAACGCTAACTTTCATTTACCGTCGTTGTTCTCAGGTGGATTATCTTTATTCGCATTGCTTTGTGCTTTGATGTTACTTCCTGAATCTCTAAATTCTGAAACTAAAGCCAAAATGCAAGCTAATCGCCACCGCCGGCGACGGCTGAACTTATTACAACTGTCACAGCGTCCACAGTTTTGTGTGCTTGTAGGCATCTACTTTTTTGTTACCTTTGCAGTTGCAGCTATGGACTCTACATTAGCTTTATGGTCTAAGCAGCAATTAAACTGGGGCCCTCAACAAACTAGTTATCTTTTTGCTTTCATGGGGATTGTTAGCACAATCGTTCAAGGAGGACTAATCGGATTCCTCAAGAAAAACTTTGGTGAAATCAAATTACTGACATTGGGGATATTAGGGTTAGGTTTAGGATTACTGCTAATTGGATTCTCACAAAGCTTAAGTTTATTGTTGGTTGCTACTACACTTGTGGCATGGGGAATTAGTGTTAGTCAACCAATATTGAATAGCCTAATTTCCCAGATGACTGCCCCAGAAGAGCAAGGACAAATATTAGGAATTGCCAGTTCTTGTTCTGCCTTAGCACGCATCGTTGGGCCAATTTGGGCAGGGATTAGTTTTATGAAATTTGGGAGTGATTCTCCTTTTTTGAGCGGATTTTTAGTAATGATTGTAGCTTTGTTTCTTAGTTTACGAGTTACTAAAAGTGCATCTGAATCAAACAAAGAACGTATAGCCTGACAATCCAAGTCTTAAAGGATCTAAAGTTATTGCTGATGTATCCAAAACTTTAGATTCTCCTAAATGCTCCTTAAAAAGGAGAACTTTGAGGAGGTTATTCTCCCCTTGCTATTAAACATTACGAATTACGAATTACGAACTACGAATTAATAATATGACAGGTCGCCGAGTATTATTTTTAGGCATCTTTGTAAGCATCCTCCTAACCTACGCAATTTGGATCGGTGGGAGCATTCCTGCAAGCATAATCAAACTTCCTGACCAAGGATTAAACTGGTACTACTGGAAGCTTCCCCAACCAACCTTTTGGAGTCGAACGACAGCTTGGGGTATGTACATTGGGCATCAGTTTAGCATCTGGGCGTGTATCTTGTGGGCGCAGCGATCGCAGTTGAAATACAAATCAGCCCTGCACCCGATAAATTACCTCATGCTTGCCATCAATGGTATATTTATCGCTTTACACTTCCTCCAGACCTATATTTGGTACGATGCTCTCGCTCAAGATACTTCAATTTGGGCTTCTCAAGGTGCAGTTGTACTGTTACTGGTGTTCGTACTGATTTTAGAAACACCTCGACGCGGTTTGTTTTTTGGCAATTCTGTTCCATTCCATCAACAGTTTTTGCAAATTATCAAGCTGTACCACGGCTACTTTTTCTCCTTCGCCGCCATCTACACCTTCTGGTATCATCCAATGGAAGCAACTGTAGGGCACTTAATTGGTTTTCTCTATATGTTCTTGCTTCTGCTCCAATCGTCGTTGATCTTTAACCGCGCCCATGTCAACCGTTGGTGGACATTCACTTTAGAAATTACAGTGGTTTTACATAGTGTAGTTGTATCTTTGATGCTAGGACAAAGCAAGTGGCCAACATTTCTCTTTGGTTTTCTTGGCATTTTAGTACTTACCCAACTCCACGGTCTACCTGTTGGTATCTGGACTAAACGTACTATCTACGCAGCCTTTTTAGTCAGTGTAATGGTCGTTTATGGACTTACTGAACGCGGCTTGGGCAGAATTTACGAAGTAACCTATATTCCTCTGATTGAGTTTGGGCTGGTTGGCGCAATTTACTTAATCTTTTTGATCGTGTTATGGACAATTTCTCGTGTACCTATCAAGACGTAATCTGATACCCGTTAAAATATTTGATATGTTTGTAGTAAAGACTTTAGTCCTTTCTCCAAGACGCTACGCGAGCAAAATCAGGACTTCAGTCATGACTACAAACGTTTTTGAAGTAAGTTTGATTAGCCAGAGATGTTATGAATAAATATTAACAACTAACTATCTTACTCACCACCACTAATACTTTTTTGTTGTTGATAACGCAGTTTAAACTGGTTTTGTTGTATTTTATGATCCACAATTGGGTCGGGATAGCCAACAGCATGACGTTCTAAAGGTGGAATTTTTCCAGTAACTAAATATTCTGTATCTACAGACCTTAATTCTGATACCCATTGCCGAATATATTCCCCTTCTGGATCAAATTTTTGTGTTTGACTGGCTGGGTTGAAAATCCGTACAGGTTTGGGGTCCATACCGCTAGAAGCACTCCATTGCCAACCGCCATTATTAGCAGACAAATCTCCATCAATCAACTTCTGCATAAAGTATTTTTCTCCCAATTGGGGATTAATTAGCAAGTCTTTGGTGAGGAAACTAGCAACAATCATTCGACACCGGTTGTGCATCCAGCCACTTTCATTCATCTGGCGCATTGCTGCATCCACAATAGGGTAGCCAGTTCTTCCTTCACACCAAGCTTGGAAATGTTCTTCATTAGTTTCCCAAGGAAAGTTCTTAAAGGTGCCGCGGAAAGCACCATCGGCTAATTCGGGAAAGTTATACATTGCGTGTTGATAAAACTCCCGCCAAGCTAATTCCTGTTGCCATGTGCGGATATTAACTGCTGTTTCCTCACTGCGGCTATTTTCTAGTGCTTCTATGGTGGTTTGCCAAACAGTGCGAATGCCAATTACGCCAAATTTTAATGCTGCACTTAGTTGTGATGTTCCGTCAACTGCGGGGAAATTCCTCTGTTCTTGGTATTCAGTAATAGCTTTATTAGTAAATTCTTCTAATCGTTCTTGTGCCGCCGCCTCTCCTGGTGAAATAATTAATTGTTCATCCCAAATAAATCCTAAATCTTTTGCTGAAGGTAGTGCGATCGCTCCTGCAAGTTTGGCAATTTCCTGTTCGGCTTTCGTTAATCCCTCAATATTTTGTAGTGTTTCTACGGGTTGAGCCTTCGGTTTAGTAATCCAATTTTTCCAGAAGGGGGTATAAACCGTGTAAGGACTGTTACTACCGGTGCGGATCTCATCTGGGGAATTGAGGATTTGATCCCAGTTTTGATTAAGAAACTCAATACCTTTTTCTTTGAGGGCATTTATAATGGTGCGATCGCGTTCTTGTGAATAAGGTTCTACATCCCAATTCCAAAAAACAGCTTTGGCATTTATTGCCTCTGCTAAAGCTGGTATAGCTTGTACAGGATCGGCGTAGAGTATTAACAACTGGCTACCAACTTGAGCATATCGCTCTTGGAGTTTCTGCAAACAGCCAATCATATAAGTTACTCTCACAGGAGCAACATCATCCCGTTCTAGAATATGTGGATCGAGACAAAACACGCCCACCACCTTCGGACTCCGCCGTTTTGCCGCAGCCAGCCCCGTGTTGTCAGAAATGCGTAAATCGCGCCGATGCCAAAACAGAATTAAGTCAGACATTCTATGCTGTATATAGTTCACCCGTACTAGCTTAGATGCTAGTGGTACCAATGAACATCATTCTGGCGATAAATTATATTCTGTAAATGGGCATTGGGCATGGGGCATTGGGAATTGGCATTGATTATTAAATCAATATTCTCCTCTGCTCCCCTGCCTCCCCTGCTCCCCTTCCTTCCTACCCCATTCCCCGGTTTGTCAGTCGGGAATAGTGGCTTTTTACTTCAAAGATAGAGTATACTCTTCTTAACAGTTAATTAGTCTTTTTGTCATGGCTAACCTACTACTTGATGACGGTACGATTGAGAGCGATTTAGGCGAAATAGCTCGTGAACTTGCGCCTTTTGGCATTCAACTCAGACATTACGACCCAGGAACATCGCTACTCTTCCCCAATCTGTTAAGCCAGGACGTTTTAACTGAGTCTGAGAAACGTTATTGTGTAGAACTCCATAACAGCGTTTTTGAATTTCTTCAGCAAGAAAATGGCGCTATCTGGCGTGACTTGTTAAATGTGCATCCAGGTTCCTTTAATCTTCACCATCTGATAGCAACCTACAGCCGTTACCATACTCATCCTGCACCTGAACCCCTCTACGTGTTAGCAGGAGAAATGATCTATGGCTTCGTGCAACCTGATGGCAGTCAGGTACAGCTTTTAGTTCAGGCACAAGACTATCTTTACATCCCCGCCGAGGTTGAGCATTGGTGTAGTCCAACTGCGTCGTTGAATTTCAAAGCAATACGCTATTTTGCGATCGCCGAGGGTTGGGTTCCCAATTATACGGGTACTCAAGTTAGTGATTCACTCAACAAGCCAAGTTAAAGCTCAGTTACATTATTGCAAGCTCTGATATTTCTTACTTAATGCTTTAACGTGTCGCAGAAGTCCCCACCTTCTCTGCGAGACGCTATTTGCGTTCAATTACTCTAATGGTAGGTATTGTGAGCGGGGGGATTCGTCATCGCCCTTGCCGTCTCCCCTTGGGAGAAAATTTTCTGATAGAATTATTTGGTCTTGACCATCAATGCCATAAGCGAAAACCAAGCTAACAGGTAAAGCCTTTTGCGGGAGGAGCTTATGCAGGAATCTGTGGTCTATCAAAGAATTATTAGACAAGGAATTGAGCAGGGGAGACGAGAAGAGGCATTGTCAGTAATTATGCGCCAACTTCCTCGGCGAATTAGGTATAGTTGCTCCAGAATTGCGTAGGCAAAGCCCGTCGTAGACATCGCAGATTGAAGATTTGTCTCTTACTCAATTAGAAGATTTAAGTGAGGCGCTATTAGATTTTTCCACATCAGCCGACTTGACAAAATGGTTAAATAATGTAGTGCAAAGCTGAAAGATTCACTCAACTTCCTCACAGAGAATTAACAGCGTTTCCATCGCCTCTGCTAGAGAAATCAACTCTGTCCAAGAGGAGCCACTAACTAGATTTTGGGCGTGAGCTAATCGGTTTCGCAACTGTTCAGCAGACTTTAGGAAACGTTCACCAAACCGTTTGGATTTTAATCCCAGTTGCTGGAGAAGTTCTGGCTGATTTAAAATCAACTCTCGCTTATCACAAAATTGCAGATAATCTAACAAATCCGTAGCTTCGTTTCTTTCCTGACTCTCTCGCCATAGCCGTTGAGCAACTTCTAAGCGCTCAGGTTTGAGGACTTCTTGCCAAGAATCTTGAGGATAGTAAATCCGCACCAGCCGCAGCAAATTCATTTCTAGGAGCGTTACCAAGCCAAACAGCAGCATTCGTGCGGGTGCTTTCTGCAAATCGCCACATGTAATAATACCACTTACCTGATTGCAGTCCAAGACAAACAATCGTGGAGTTTGTTGCAGGATGGGTAGCAACTTTATCAGTGGGGTGGAAATGGCTATTAGTTCTTTGGGATGAAACACCCGTTGATAGTCGCCACACTTGCCTTCTTTACCTTGAATCAAACTGGAGCGTTCTACATAACCGCTTATAATATCTCCTGTCTCAACGCCGATAACATCAAAATTTTGTGCCTGCATCCAATGCAGCACTTCTGTCACCTCCGCATTAGCTGGCATAGCTTTGAGGGGTTCTGCCACATATTCAATGGTGATATTGTTCTCAAATAAACTTCGCAGGTCTTGAGAACGCGATTTTAGGTGTTTCATCCTCCGGTTGTGAACTCACGCTTAGATAATCCTAGGGCACTCACGCGATATCTGCGACGGGCTACGCCTACGCCAGTGGAATTTTCTACCAGATTACCCCTGCGTAGGCGTAGCCCGCCATAAGCATCGCTATCTCGACAAACACCATAGACCAATATCATACTATCCTAGTTACTATAAAGATAGTGACGCTTAGATATTTTCAAGGAACAAAATACTTTGCAACTACAAAAAAATAAATATTGATGTAGTTATTTATATCAGATTAGTTGATTAATTTTGCCAAAAATGCCGAAAATTCTCGCAAAAAAAATGTTATTACTAAAACGAGATATCGAATTGATAGTTGGTAGAATTTTACCAAGATAACCAAAATTGATAAATAATATTATTATGCCAAGAAAAGAACAAGGATGGGTTACATTTCAAACCTCAGAGGACGAGCGGAAGATTCTTGAGGAGTTCTGCGAACAGTCTCAACGCACCAAGACTGAGATTTTGCGAGAACTTGTGCGTAGTCTCACTCAGCATTCTTCAGCAGCCGTATTACCACCACCTCAGCAGGAAAAACAGGAAGATATCTACTATACTCAAAAGCCTGACATAGAAAGTACTATTCCCAAGAAATCACTAAAAGTTAGCTCTCGTAATATTCTTAAAGGTGTTGTTAAACGAGTTATTTATGGAGCAGTTAATAGTGAGGTAACTCTGGAAATTATTCATAAAGTAGAATTAACCTCAATTATTACCAGAGCTTCGGCAGAAGAGTTAGAACTATCTGAGGGAAAAGAAGCTTATGCAGTGATTAAGTCGAACGATATTGTCATTGCTAGAGAGTGACATGACTCCGGGCTGAAGCCTCGGAGCATCTAAGAATCACTTCTTAGTTTTCCTAGTTTTTAAACCCATTTTTCTGATAAAAATACGGGATTTTAGGCGTTGGGTATTAAATGTCAGCGTAGGCGTAGCCCGTCGTAGATATCGCATCTACACCCACAGCAAAACTGACAAAGGTTACAACTTTTAGTAAGGATTTTTTGATAGAGTGATGCTTTGTCAAACGCTCTCATATTCATGTCGTCCCAGGTATCGCTCCCCCAATCGCTCCATCCATACCTACCCATCACCGCTCTTGCGCCTATGCAGGATGTGACAAATCTCTGGTTTATGAAGGTAATTGCCCACTATGGCAGCCCTGACTACTTCTTCACCGAGTATTTCCGCGTCAATGATACCTCACGGCTCAATCGTAACATTCTGGCAGCAATCACCGAAAACGACACGGGTCGCCCCGTTTTTGCTCAAATGATTGGCGAAAGCATTCCAGACTTAGTAAGAACAGCAATTGATCTCTGCCGCTATAATATCGCTGGAGTTGATTTGAACATGGGCTGCCCGGCACCTAGAATCTATCGCAAAAATGTTGGGGGTGGATTGTTGCTCTCACCAGAAAAAGTGGATCGGATTTTAGCAGAATTGCGGCAGGCAGTGAACGATCGCCCTTTGACTGTCAAGATGCGCGTAGGTTTTGAAAATACAGATAACTTTTACAAAATTCTAGATATAATCAATCGCCACAACATTGATTTATTGAGTTTGCATGGTCGCACAGTGAAAGATATGTACCACGGGGCAGTGAGATATGATTTGATTGCTGAAGCAGTTAAACGAGTCGATTGTCCAGTACTTGCCAATGGCAATATCAACTCTGCAAAAACTGCTATTGAAGTGCTTTCTCAAACGGGCGCAGCTGGTGTGATGGTAGGGCGCTGGGCGATTGGCAATCCTTGGATTTTTAATCAAATTCGGCAAGCTTTGCGTTTTGAGCCGATCGCACCCGTGCCTTTAGTAGAAGTACGCAATTATATTGATCGTTTATGGCAGACCCCCACAGCAGCAACTATGCCAGAGCGATCGCGTGTAGGCTATCTGAAAATGTTCCTCAACTACATTGCTCTGAGTGTTGACGCTGAAGGTCATTTCCTGCGGCTGATGCGACAGACGCAGACCGAGATAGAATTATTTAACCTCTGCGATCGCGTTCTCCTTGCCGATCTTACGAAAACTTTAGCCCTAGCACCATCCTTGAGCGTTTAAGTAACTGTGACAACTATTTGAAATAGGCATTTTTGACGCTTTATAAATACGAATGCGAGGTGCTGAAAATAGTACCTCGCAATCTATCTGTGCTGTTTATTTATGGAAGAGTGTCAATCACCATTAAGCAACAACAATTTTGTCGTTGGTTAGTGACAATCCAGCAGATAATTGGGCAAATTTTACCTGATTAAAGGCAGATGCACTGCCATCTTGGTCAAAGAACAGTCCACCTGTAGAAAAATCATAGATAAACCGTTGATTGCTTGTCGTTGCAGATGTTCCAACGATAAACTGACTTTGCTGAAGTGAACCTATTGATAACCCGCCACCAAAATCAGCAGCCGATACCTGAATCCGGTCATTAGTTACGTTGAAGTCATAAAGACGATCAATACCTTGATTAAAGCCATTGAAAACAAAGGTATCATTGCCAAAACCACCTGTTAGGATATCATTACCAAAACCACCTGTCAGGATATCATTTCCATTGCCACCTTTGAGGGTGTCATTTCCATTACCACCGCTAAGGGTATTATTCCCTAATGCGCCAAATGCAGAGATGTAATCATTATCATCACCTCCCAAGAGTAGATTATTGCCTGTTGAATAATCAACAATCAATTTATCAGCACCCGTGCCACCGTTGAGGGTGTTATTGCCTGATGACCTGCGATAAACTCCTTTTTCGTCGCCAGAATTGTCGTATTCGTAGCCAGAAGCTGAGAGATAATCATTGCCATTATCTCCATTGAGTAGATTATTGCCCGTTGAATAATCAACATTCAAATTATCGTCACCAGCACCACCGTTGAGGGTGTTATTTCCAGTAGTGTTATAAAAAGCTCCTCCGAAACCGCGGCCGTAGCTAGAACCGGAGAGAGAATCATTGCCATCTCCACCAGAAAGCAGATTATTGCCTCGTGAATAGTTAACATTTAAGTAATCGCTACCAGTGCCACCGTTAAGGGTGTTATTCCCTGAAGTGTTATCAAACCTATAGCCCTCAAATTCTGATGCAAAGAGAGAGTCATTGCCATCACCACCAGACAGCAGATTATTGCCTGTTGAAATATTAGCACTCAAGTAATCGTCACCAGCACCACCGTTGAGGGTGTTATTACCAGAGGAAAGATTGATAGAGAGATAATCGTTATTATCACCACCATCCAGGAAGTTCTTACCTGTTGAAAGTAAGGCACTCAAGGTATCGTTACCAACGCCACCCTTGAGGGTATTATTGCCAGACACTCTAGGGTCGTAGTAGCCACTAGAGGCAGAGAGATAATCATCGCCATTGGAACCATCCAGTAAGTTATCGCCTGCGGAACCGTCAGCAATCAAGGTATCGTTACCAGCGCCACCCTTGAGAGTGTTATTACCAGACACCACATTACCTTCGTAGTCCCCTAATGCCGAGAGACTATCATTGCCATCGCCACCAGACAAGAGATTATTGCCTGCTGAAGAGTCAACATTCAAGTTATCGTCACCAGCACCACCGTTGAGGATATTGTTCCCTGCACCACCCCGTAGCAAGTCATTACCAGCACCACCGTCGAGGGAATCATTGCCAGTATCACCAATAAGGGTGTCGTTCCCCGCACCGCCAATGAGAGTATCATTTCCCGTACCACCCCGCAGCAAGTCGTTGCCACTCTTACCGTCGATGCGGTCATTCCCGCCCTGACCATTGATGACATCATTTGAGTTATCTAAACCTGTAACGTTGTTGTCGAGGTCATTGAGGAAAGTCACCGTGTTCTTGTTGAACACGCTAGTTGCAGTGGAGTTGGCATCAAAGACATCAAAACTATCGGTGATGCTAGTTTGCCCATCAAACAGGATATTACCAATAGCTGGTCTGTTTCCAGAAGCTTTCAGGTTATCCAGGTTTTCTAATTTGAAGTTTTTTAGAATCGTTTTGGTATTAGCAACCCCATCAAAGGTAATTTCCAGATTGTTACCATTCTGGGTAAGCAACAGATTTTGGGCAGTCAAATCAGCACCCTGGAATTTGATCGTATCCACTTCGGCAATAACTGCTGCTGTCGGGTTTGTTCCTTTACCTATGCCACCAAAATCAGTAATAGTATCAGTCCCATCACCCAAATTGTAAATAAATTTATCCTTGCCGCCACCACCAGTCAGAGTGTCATCGCCCTGTTGAGCTGTAATGGTATCGTTGCCTACTTTACTGTTAATTATGTCAGCGTCATTACTGCCCAGTAGAGTATCATTACTGTTAGTTCCAATGATATTTGTCATAACTTTTACCTTTCTTAATCGATATTCCCGTAAATTTAAATTTCTCAGCCCTGAATTAGTACTGTTTTAGAACACAAAAACCCGCCGAGAGTTGATACTTTCGACATATTTTTATTTCCCTCTGGAGGGACAGTAATTTTTATGGAAAATCCACACTGTTGAGCAGATTGCAACTAGCACCTATCTACATATCAAAATCTCATGCACTGTACAAATTAATGACTTTGTGCATGAACTCAAATAGTTCATTTCAGGCTTTTTACAAGCATCCTTGATTAAATACCGTAGGCGCAGCCCCAACTTAGGCATTCTTGCAAAAACATCACAAAATCAAGCTTAAATGCCTGAAAATCACACTTCATACTTTAATTTTTTTGTCAATGCGTAAATCCTAGTGTCTTGAAAATAGGGAACAGTTAACTCTTGATACAGAAGGTTATTTTCATCCTCTCGTTGTGGGCTATTGACTGTGGGTGTCTAGCTTAAAAAGAGAGAACATTTAAATAACCTGATACTAACTAAATACTGAAGTTTGCTTGTATGTCTATACTTCAAAAAGTATCTTTGCATACTCTTTACATTGTAGGAGAAATATGTGAGTAAATAGTCGTAAAAAAAGTAAACTATGTAAAGATAAATAAATCGCAATCGGTTCGAAGAAGAAATCAAAATGGGCTACGCTCCGCTACGCTAACAAAGACGTTTCCGTTACTCTGGTCATAATCAAGATGATCTCTACGAGACGCTGTGTTATCCGCCAATCATACAGAATTAAGGATGAATCCTGACTTCTAAATTCTGTTTTGATAAACGGGAAAAGCTTGGTCTACAAAGACTTTGGTATAAACTTTCTTCGAGGAAGAAGACCAAAATGCAAGGAGTCAGACATAGTTTTTTTGGAAGAATGCCTGAAACATGATTAATTTGTTGTTACATACTTGTAAATTTTTCTGCCGACCTACTTATGTGCTAAAAAATCCTCTTAGTGTGTTCTTCACATTTTCAGAGTTTATAGTCAAGATTTTGCAGACAGCAGTCACAAAGAAGTTTGAGCCGAGGCTTTCAAAGTAGGAGACCTCAAGATGCTTGAAGGATTGATAAAATACATCTTTTTATTTTTGAGCGCTGCGATGCCTGCGGTTCTTGCTAGCCTACGCCTGGTAATAGATCATATCTGTGCAATAATCGCGATCGCTTACCAAAATTACAGACGCAGAGATGCCCAAACGGATTGCGATCGCAATTCACATTAGTTCATTATCGTCAGGTGACAGAAGCAACAGTTATACAAAGGTATAAATGGATAGTGTTGAGATGATTTACCTCTAAACTGAGTTGAGCAATTTCCAAAGCTTTTTGGTACAGTATTCTAGAAAATCCAGATGACGAAGATAGGCGAACGCTAATTTAAATTGCCAGTTTATTGCTCAAAATCTAGAATGCAGTTGCTATGATCAAACGCCTGCTTGTGGTAGAGTCTCCCGGAAAAGTCAAAAAACTCAGTCAAATTCTGGGTTCGGATTGGAAAGTTTTAGCCAGTTGTGGCCATATCCGAGAACTCAGCAATGAAGGGGACGATTCCTTGGGCTTCGTCATGGACGGCAGTAATGTAAGGTGCAATTACGTTCCGCGTGACCAACGAGCAAAAGAAACAATCCAGAAGCTCAAGTCTGCGGTGAAGCAGGTTGATGAAGTTGTCTTAGCAACTGACCCAGACCGGGAAGGCGAGACAATTGCTTGGCATCTCAAAGAAACGCTGGGTTTAAAGGAACCGAAACGAGTAATTTATACTGAGATTACAGCATCGGCGGTACAGAGTGCGATCGCTAATCCCAGAAAGCTAGACCAAAATTTAATCGGTGCTGGGTTGTGCCGAGATTGCCTAGATAAGCTGGTAGGTTATAAAGGCAGTCCTTTAGTTTGGGCATTAAATAACGGCGCGAAGAGCGTTGGCAGAGTCCAAAGCGCGACGTTGCACCTGATTTGTCAGCGAGAAAACGAAATTCTGGCTTTTGTCCCCCAAGATTACTGGAGTGTTTGGGTAGATTATGCTGAAGGATTTCGGGCTTTTTACAAAGGGACAGTGGATTCTGCAAAAGATACAGCAGACCAAGAAACTGAAACTCACGATGACGCGAAGGTTGGTAATAGTCCAGAAACACCGGAATCTAAGCGCGTTCTTTCCGAAGCAGAAGCAACACGTTTAGTTGAAGAAGCACAGCGACATCCTCATCAGGTGATTCATTTTGAAGGAAAAATTGTTAATCGCCAGCCACCGCCACCATTTACAACTTCCAGCCTTCAGCAAGCAGCCGGTTCAAAGCTGAGGTTTGCTCCTGACAAAACCATGATTGTTGCTCAAAAGCTCTATGAGGCAGGGCTGATTACATATATGCGAACAGACTCAGTAATGCTGAGTCCAGAATTTTGTGCCAGCGCTCGTAAATGGTTAGAGCAAAACGACCCGCAGAATGTACCGTCGCAAGTCGCCAAGCATCGTAGTAGCAAATCAGCTCAAGAAGCACATGAGGCGATTCGTCCAACAGATGTATTTCGTCCCTCAGTTCAATTGCGTTTAGAACTTCCTGATGATGAGTTTAATCTTTATGTAATGATCTGGAAACGGTCAATTGCTTCTCAGTGTCGTGCTGCCCAATTGCGTAAAACTTTGGTGATTACTCAGTCTGGTTCTCTACTGTGGTCAGCTAGAGGGCAAGTAATTGAATTTTATGGTTATGCCCGGTACTGGAACAATCTCAGCAAGGATAGTATTTTACCTTCATTACAACAGGGACAAGCATTGAAACTGGAGAATGCTGGACATGAAAAGAAGCAGACGCAGCCACCACCGCGTTATAGTGAACCCAAATTAGTACAACTGATGGAACGTAAAGGAATTGGTCGCCCAAGTACTTATGCTCCTACTGTTGCTACCTTAAAAAAACGAAATTATGTCGAGTTGAAAAAAGACCATCTGCAACCGACAGCATTAGGCTTAGAAGTTGATGCGTTTTTGCTTAAAGCACTGCCAGATTTACTAGAGGCGGAATTCACAGCAAAAATGGAAGATGCCCTTGATGCAATTTCCGAAGGAAAAAACTCTTGGCAGCATTATTTAACTAGTTGGAATCAGAATTACTTTGTCCCAGCGCTTTCCAAAGCTAAAACTGTAGTTGCGAGTTCCCCAACAGGTAAAGCTAATGTGATAAGCGATCGCAAATATGAAACTTCTAAAACGCGATGCCCTGAGTGCAAAAATTTTCTCGCCAAAATTCCGAGTACTAAAGTTAAAAAGAAATATTTCCTCAAATGCACAAAAGGCTGTGAAAATGTCGTGCTATTTTGGAGCGACTTTAACAAAACTTGGCAGCCACCACAAGCTAAAACAGTCCAAACTGAAAATCAACAAAAGCCTCCCGTCAAGATGACAGCATATCCCTGCCCGGTATGTAAAAAACCTCTAGAGGAGTACAGTTACATCAAAGAGGGGCAGAGTAAGACAATGTTGCGATGTTCTAACGCACAATCCCGTAAAGATACGAAACATAAAGATGTAGCTTATTTCAGTACGCCAAAAGGGTGGTGGAGTCCTAAGTTTGGGGAGATATCAAAAACTTAACTAAAGCTATCCGGCTCATTTCACCACTAGACAAATAAATTTGAGTTTTATCTGATAACGCCTTTACCCGCCAAGTTTGATATTCTGTTGCTTTAGTAGATTTATCAACAAGTTTTTAAATATGCCACTTAGGATACCAATAAGAGGAGTAGGCACAGTTAGGAGATATCGGCGGAAAGTTTTGACATCGAAGGGCCAAACGGGCAACTCATCAGTCATAGTGTACAAGGCACGTAGCTGCTGAATTTTTTCAGATTTTTTCTTGAAAGCTTCTGTGTCTTCAGCCAGACTAGTATAAATCCCTAAATAGTCTGCTCGGAACTGCCGAGCAATTTTATCTAAAGACTTTTCTTTAGCTCTTTTCATACCGCTATTTGCTGCCAGCAATGGCCCAAAAAAACATCCCATTGATAGAAAAATATACAATGGAATTACCAGATGAACAAACCAGAATCCTTTTCCGACATCTTGTGTAATTACTTGATACTCAATCACGCCAATCCAGATACCCAAAACAGCAACTAGATAGGCAGTTTTAAGCGAATAATCACTGAGACATCGCAGACCACCACACCGATCGGGATGAAGAGGATTTATATCAAGATCCTTGTTTCCTAAAATTCGATAGAAAATCCAAATATTTGTAATCAAATTAAGGACAAGTATACTACCCATATATACGACTGCAAATGTGGCGATCGTAATGGTCAGTCCTGGCATAAAACTAGAGCTAGTCCAACTCTCTTCTAATCTAGGTCTGATGATAAAAACAATAGTGCTGAAAAAGAGAGCGCTGGCAAGTGCAGAGAGTTTGCGCCATTTTTGGGAATAGAGGTTAATAACAAATTGATCAATCTGAAATTTGTCTATTTCTAATACGTCAGATTTTTCCAGGTCTTGAATTACTTTATCGATTGCTTGAAAACTCCATAAATAATATCCCAATGTTACTGGATTAATAAAAAGTCCTACTAACCAGGGAATCCAGTCTTTAAGTAACCCCATCTGTCCCTGCTTAGACCACAGCGTATCACTTAGGAATGCAGTAAACAAATAAACTACAGTAGCGGTAAGTGCTGCCAGCAGTCCGAAAGTTAGAGGAGAAAGACCAAGTTTTCCAATTACTAGATACGCAACAGGGTCAAATCGGTGAAGGTTCCGTTTGTGCGAAATATCGTTTGTCATTCTTTAACAATGAGTCAGGTAAATAACACCATACATATTTAGGGGTAAATGTGCCAATTTTGGCAAAATATAGTAATAAATCTGGTGAGTCAAAAAAGCTCACTCTATAAACTTTTAAATTCTTAATTTTGAATTCTACGTAGCGCTACTAAGTATTTATCAACACGGACTGACCTTAGTGGCAAGTTCTGCTGGGTTCAAATTTTCGTAGTGTTCAAAGGGTTGATGAATCCAGGGGTTGTCAGCCAAGTAATCGACATAATAATCGGGTGCTATAACTGAACAGGCTTTATACCAAAGTACGCCAGTGCGAATTTCCTCAATTGGGGAATCAGTATTGTGCTTGAGCCAAGGTATAGTCTGTTGGAGTGTGATGCCAGAGTCTACTAAGTCATCTACTAAGAGAATGCGCGAACCTAACTTTTCGGCAGTCATTGTCAAGTGGCGGGAGAAAATTAAATTACTTCTTTCTTGCTTACCAGCGCCACTGTAAGATGAGGTTGCTAAGATTGCCAGAGGTTGCTGATATATCCGGGAGAGAATATCTCCAACTCTTAATCCTCCTCTGGCAAGACAGATAATCTGGTTAAATTCCCAACTGGATTGATAAATCTGGATAGCCAGTTGTTCAATTTTTTGGTGATAATCTGACCAAGAAACATAAAGGTCTGGCATAAGTCTAACGGGAGTGGTAGATGGCTAGTATTGAAGGCGATGTCTACGACGGGCTACGCAAACTGCAAACTTTTTATTTTAGTATGAGCGCAAGTTATTATGAAAGATTATGCTGCTGATGGCGATGCCCAACGAGATATTCTTAGTGAAAAACTCGACTTCAAAACAAAACTGGCTTACGGTGCAGGAGATTTAGGCCCGGCAATCACTGCAAATATATCCGTCTTTTTTCTGCTGGTTTTCTTCACGAATGTCGCTGGTATCCCTGCGGGTTTAGCTGGCAGTATTTTGATGATTGGCAAAATCTGGGATGGGATAAATGATCCGGTTGTCGGGTTTCTGACTGATAAAACGAAATCTCGTCGTTGGGGTCGTCGTCTTCCTTGGATGTTTTATGGGGCTATTCCCTTTGGGATTTTCTTCTTCTTGCAGTGGATTGTACCGCGATTTAGTGCAAATCAGAGTGAGAATATTTGGCCGCTGTTCTGGTATTACGTAGCGATTGGGGTGATATCTCAAGCGTTTTACACGGTTGTGAATTTGCCTTATACGGCAATGACTCCAGAACTAACTCAAGATTACGACGAACGCACCAGCCTTAACAGCTATCGCTTTACATTTTCTATTGGTGGCAGCATTCTGTCGTTGATTTTAACGCAAATTATTTTTTCTCAAATTAGCGATCGCCAACAACAATATATCGTTTTAGCAGCAGTTACTACTGTAATTTCGATTTTAGGATTATATTGGTGCGTTTTTGGAGTCCGCGATCGCATCCTGGCTTTTGAGGCCAAACGCATCCAAACCGAGGAACCTGAATCTCTCCCTTTCTTTGAACAGCTAAAAATTGTCTTTAGTAACCGACCTTTTTTATTTGTTATTGGTATATATCTTTGTTCTTGGCTAGGCGTACAGGTAACAGCCAGCATTATTCCCTATTTTGTAGTCAATTGTATGGGACTCAAAGAATCAGATGTGCCCACAGTCATGATTGCAGTGCAAGGAACTGCTCTACTGATGCTATTTGTCTGGGGAGCGTTGAGTAAAAAAATCGGCAAAAAAGTTGTTTATTTTCTGGGAATGAGTTTGTGGATTATAGCAGCGGCCGGACTATTTTTCTTACAGCCTGGTCAAATAGTTTTGATGTATGTGATGGCTGTGATGGCTGGTATTGGTGTATCCACAGCTTATCTAATTCCCTGGTCGATGATTCCAGATGTGATTGAATTAGATGAACTGCAAACGGGACAGCGCAGAGAAGGCATTTTTTATGGCTTCATGGTTTTGCTGCAAAAATTTGGTTTAGCTTTCGGACTGTTTTTGGTAGGAAATGCTTTGCAAGTATCGGGTTTCAAAGAATCTGTAGCCGGAAGTCCACTACCCATCCAACCGGAATCAGCACTGTTTGCTATTCGCGTTGCCGTTGGCCCCATACCTACAGTTTGTTTGATTTTTGGCTTAGTTTTAACGTATTTTTACCCAATTACCCGCGAGATGCACGCAGAAATTATGCTAAAACTCAAAGAACGGCAAGAGAAGAGGGGAAGTTAAAATAATTCGTAATTCGTAATTACGTTTTGTAAGGGAGATTTTAATTAGGCATCAAAATGTACTGTCTGTAAAAGTAGGGGAATTAAACCCCCAAACTTGGCTAATGCTGTTTGGAAAAACCAAGAATCTTAGCATCTTTAAACCTGAGAGTGTCAAAGTTTCAAACCCTTAACTGAGTTACAGCAATATTGCCAGAAAAACATACATCCACATCACTACCAGGGGTGCGATCGCGTTTGCCATATTCTCCTACATAATAAAAATCATCGCCTTCAATTCGATAGTTGACAGGCAAAGGTCTGCTACAGGCTTGGCAAAACACTATCTCAGGATGTGCTTCTCCTGGTAGCAGATTCGGCAAGTTCACATTCCAAAAGCTTCCCGGTTCTAGGGGACGCTTGAGTAAGTCCGCTAAAACTTCAGCTGTCAATTTGGCAGCCAGATCCCAATCAAAATTCTGCTTGGCTTTGCGATAGTGGGAAATAGCAATTCCGGGAATACCGTGCATTGCGGCTTCCCGCACAGCAGCCACTGTGCCAGAAATGTAGACATCGACTCCCAAGTTGCCCCCAGCGTTGATACCTGAAAGCACAAATTTGACATCTGCATTAATTTGTGTTATGGCAATTCTCACACAATCGGCGGGAGTGCCTGCGATCGCATATTCAGTCTCAGAACGTCGCTGGAGGTTGATGGCACGAGTGGTAGTAACTTGATGTCCACACCCAGACTGATGATCGGCAGGAGCAGCGATAATAACATTTTTGCCATTTACAGCTTTAATTAGAGCTTTTATACCGGGAGCATCAATGCCATCGTCGTTAGTTAAAATTATAGTCATGTATATATTATTCTAGATTTAGCCAAAATATCAGATAAGTTGCAGAGATAACCCATAAAAGGGTATAGCAGAACAAGCAACTTGCATATATGAAAAGTTATACTTCTTTCTGCCAAAAATACTCATTATACGATATCATTTCTAGATGGTTTGCAAATTCCGCCCTAAGCATTTGGGTTAATTCTCAAAATGGGCGGTATTTCTTGTCAATTTTATGCTTGCAACCGCGATCATCAGAAGTTTGTGCAATCAAAAAATCCCGTAAAATATATATCTGCTGGTAGTAGCAAAAACTTGATCCCGGAGAAAACCGCGAACGAGGTGATTTTTGCACTAGTTCTGTAGTATTTTTGGTGCAAGTCTGTCTTAGGGATCACACGATGAAACAGCTCCTCAAACAAATATTTAGTAGTCAAAAACACCTCATCCGGCTGGTTTTAACATTGGTGACAGTTATTTTAACAGCCTCACTGTTTGCCACACCTGCTTTAGCCACAGGTGTGTATCAATTACCCAGCCTCACAGCAGACACCTGGGTATTGGATCAAGGTGAGGTTATCAGCCGTCTGAATGAAGGTAAAATTAGCAGCGCTTTCGAGGATTTGGCAAAGCAAACAAATAAGGAAGTCAGAATTGTGACTGTTCGCCGCCTTGACTACGGTGAAACACCAGAAAGCTTTACCAAAGAATTGTTTGAAAAATGGTTTCCGACAAAAGAAGCCCAAGCTAATCAAACTTTATTGGTTATTGACACAGTTACCAATGGGACTTCCATTATTAGTGGGGATGAAGTCAAACCTTTACTCACTGACGCTATTGCCGAGAGTGTAGCTACAGAAACAGTAAGTGTGCCGTTACGCAATGGTAACAAATACAATCAGGCATTTCTAGATGCTAGCGATCGCCTTGTTGCCGTCCTCTCCGGTAAAGCCGATCCAGGGCCACCCCAAGTTACTGACAATGTACAGGTAGAAGGAACCTACAAGAAAGCAGAAGAAACCAACCAAGGTAACGCTACCGCTTGGGTAGTAGGGTTGTTAATTGCCGCCACCGTCATCCCAATGGCGACTTACTACATTTATCAGATAAATCAACCGTCATCTGATGGGTAATTGGATAATCAGGGTCATTCAATTTTAGATTTTAGATTTTAGATTTTTCCTTCAATCCAAAATTAAAAATCTAAAATTGGCTTAATCCTGAACATACTCTTGCCCTTTTACTAAAGCCACCTCAGCCCGAACAAATTCTCGACCTAAATAAGCCGCATGATTTAATTGAGTTACAGGCGGGGGCTGAGTTTCTTCAAAAATCTTCACGCAAAGTTCTTTAGCCGTTCTCGCACTAAAAACCGTTGTGTAAGTTCGTTCTACCTTTCCTCGTGCCGGAATTACCTTTCCCGTTTCGGGATCGATAGCTAAACCGCGATCGTCAATTACGTTTGTGAAATGCTTGGCATAAATTAACCCTGCGTCTCGATCCAAGTAAATAATAAAATATCCACCCGGATCGAGATCGATATGACGCTGGGAAAGTTTATCATCAATTGCGGCTAAATCTTCAAGTATTAAATCCATAAGCACTAGCAAAAGAAATTTTCTTTTTTCAGGGTTTTTACACTATATATTAAGTGTAATTCGTCGTTCACCCTCTGCCTTGGCAAACTTTTAAGAATCTCGGTTACTAAATGGCAACTCTGCATTAATCGCCTCAATCTGTTGCTGTTCGAGTTGATTCACTTCCTTAATATAGGGACGGATAATTTGTCCTAAACGATTGTTGTAAAAGCGGTGCAGACTGTGATTGGGCATAGCAGGGAAACCGCGCCGTTTTTTGTGACGGCCACCCGCACCAGGGTCAAAAATTTGGATTCCGTTAGCGATCGCCCACTCAATGGGCGCATAATAGCAAGCATCAAAATGTAAGCAATCTATTTCTTGAAAACTTCCCCAATAGCGTCCATAGAGTTTGTCACCTTTAAACAAACAAAAGGACATTCCTAAAGGATGAGAATTATCTTCTTCGCTATATGCAGCGACAAACAAGACTCGATGGCGATAATCATTGTGTAGCTGCTCAAAAAACCTCTGTGTGAGATACTTGCTACCCCACCAGCCAAATTTATCACAGGTGTCAGCGTAAAACTGATACATCGAAGGAAATAAAGAGTAGGGAATTTCATCACCACTCAGAGGTTGCAATCTTAAACCAGCTTTCTCGACAGCTTTACGTTCCCGCTTAATGTTGCGGCGTTGATTGGCGTTAAACACTTTCAAGTAGTCATCAAAAGTTTTAAAGCCAGCATTTTCCCAGACGTAACTGTGGTGCAACCAAGTTGTAAAGCCATGCCGTTCCAGCATCGGTCGCCATTGGGGATCGACATAGAGAAAATGACATCCAGAAATCCGATTTTTGGAACAGAAAGTGTCAATTTCATGCACCATCATCGCGGTGATTTCGTCTTCGTCTTCTCCTGGGGCGATTAAAAAGCGATAACCTTCAGCTGGGGTAAATGGTGTCATGCCCAGCAATTTTGGGTAATATTGAACTCCGATGCGATCGGCTAACTCTGCCCATTGGTGATCGAATACAAATTCACCAGAACTATGTCCTTTGAGATAAAGTGGTGCAGCCGCAATCAGCGTTCTATCCCGCCACAATGTCAAGTGATTTGGCAACCAACCAGTTTTAGCCGTAGCACTTTGGGAGGTTTCGAGATTATTTAGCCACTCCCATTCTAAAAATGGCGTTTTGAGTGGCATTGCTAAAGCATTCCAGGCATTTTGGGGTACTTCAGCGATTTTGTTCGTCCAAACGACAGAATAGCGAGGCTTAAGTTGTTCTACCATCTTAGGGGAGTAGGGATGAGTAAGAGGCAGGGGGCAGGGGGACTTGGGGACTTGGGGACAAGGGGACAAGGGGGCAAGGGGACAAGAGGTGAGAACTTGAAACAAGTCTTTCCCCTTGTCCCCAATTCTCCTTGTCCCCAAGTCCTCTTCCCAATTCCCAATATCCAATAACTTAACTTAGCGTAATCTAATCTGCTGGTTGTTGCAGGCGATAGTGCAAAAACACTTCTTGCTCAACAGTATGAACTTCTAAAAGTTTCAACTTGGGAGCTAAATGGGGTAAAAAACCTTTCCCTTCTACAGGTGTGGGGGCAGTACTACCACCTAAAATCAGGGGACAGACAGTTAGCCATAATTCATCAATTAAATCTAAGCCCAGCAGGGAAGCGACTAATTCACCTCCACCCAAGACCACCAACCGTGTTATATCTATATTGGCTAGATGCTTCAAAGCTGCGGGAATGTCAATTTCTCGCGTTGGTGTTTCAAAAACCAAAATCTGCTCAAATTCTGGAGGACACTCTTGTGTTCCGGTTCCCAGAGTTGAAGGAAGCGTCTGTAAACAACGTCCTTTCCATGAAAGTTTTCCCAGTGCTGTCGTGAGTAGCCAGCGTCTAACTGGTTGCTTAAAAAAGTTAATTTCCGGATTGAGGTTTCCAGAGTGTGTAGTCACTATATGAACTGGCTGCGGAGGCTTCCCTTCTTGTGCCCGAAGTCGCACTAGAGTTGGATCTGATACAGTAAGTGTCGTTCCATAAGCCCGGAGAGTACCAGCACCGAATAAAACCGCATCAGAGGCAGCGATTTGTTTTTCTAGATGTGCTTTATCAATTCTTGAGCCAAACCGAGCAGGCGATCGCCTAAAATCTGCTATCTTGCCATCTGCACTCATTGCTAAAACAACTGTAGTATGAGGACGATGTTGCAACATTAAATTGATTTGATAGTTGGAATATTTTCTTTGTTTGTATGTAGATTCTCAAAAAAAATCCATGCCTGCAAGTTATTTATTTACAATTTTACCACTGTATTTATATGCAACACAAACCACTTTTACATCTAGCATATATGAGTTTTGGTATACCACGTTTCTTTTTGAATGATAGCAATTTGTTATTTTTAAACATTGAAAATAAAATTCTGATAATTTAATAAAATGTCTCATCTAGCCAGTCTAATTACATATCTTTGCTGTTGTGGTTTGCAGATGCAAAGTGAGACACTTGATGACTAATTCCCGCCAATCTTCCTTTCGTCGAATTTTAGTAACGAGAATATTGCTGCTGTTCGTTCCAGTTTTACTTATAGGTGAGATTGTAGCCTTGAATAAGGCACGTTCTAGCATATTGGGAACTGCGCGTCAAAATTTAACAGAAAGCGCCATTAGTAAAGGGGAGAGAATTGGCGATGCGATCGCAATTTTAAAAGCTAGTTTACTGAGTGTAAGTAAAACAACGGTGATTCCGTCTGGTTCACCGATACCAGAGCAAGAAATTCTCACACAGCTAAAGCAACAACTTCCAGCCAATATTGAGTGCATCCAATTAACGGATCTCCTAAACCAGAAAATAATTGCCAGTAGCTGTGGGGATCAAGCAATTGGAGAATTAAGGTTCCCTTTGCCTAGTGATGGAATTGATGTCAAGACAATCTTCCCGCCAAAGGCAGGAATGACTGGAAAAAGAAACACACAAAATCAATTACAGTTAGTTTTATCTGCACCAGTCTCCGATAAGCGAAAAAATTTAGTTTACAGCTTAAGTATTCAATCTGCATTGTACCAACAAACCAGAAATCCACCGGGATCGCTTACAGGCGCGATGGTAGTTATTGCTGAAGATGGGACAATTTTGGCACATCCATTTGCAGACTGGGTGGGAAGTAACATTGATCAACATCCAAATGCTTCCCAACTCAAGAGCATAATTAAAAATGCCCTTGCAGGACGAAATAATTCGATAAATTTGTCTTTTAAAGAGGGAAATGAATTAGTCGCTGGCTATACAGCTATTGTAAATCCACTCACCCAACAGCAGCAGCAAAAATGGATAGTCTTAGCTGTTACTAGTGTCGATAATGCACTTTTTGGTTTAGAAGAAATCAAACTAATTCTCATCGTCTTGACAGTTGGTTTGATTGGTGCAAGTTTGTTAGCATCCCTATATCTAGCTCCTTACTTGGCACGTCCTGTAGAAGAATTGCGAGACTACGCTCTCAATATTCACTCTCACCACGCCGCACAACCAGTTCCCCACAATTTCCAAATTCGGGAATTCAATCAACTGGCCCAAGCATTAGACCAAATGGTAGAACGGCTCAAAGCTGGGGCAGAAGAATTAGAAATAGCTTGGAAAGAAGCAAAAAACGCTAACCAGATTAAAAGCCAATTTTTGGCTACAACTTCCCATGAATTGAGAAACCCATTACATACTATTATTAACTGCATTCGTGTGGTTGAAGATGGCTTATGTGATAGTCGGGAAGAAGAAATGGAATTCCTCAAACGTGCCAATGAAACAACAATTCATTTGCTAAATATTATTAATGATTTACTCGACATTTCTAAAATCGAAGCGGGTAAGCTTTCTGTAGTTATCACACCTCTCGATCTCCGACAAATATTGCTAGAGGTGATTAATTTACAATCAGTTAATGTTCAACAAAAGGGCTTGCAATTAAAATGCGAGTTAGAGCCTCAACCGATACCAATTAAGGCAGACGCGGCAAAACTGAAGCAAGTGCTGATTAATGTTATCGGCAACGCTACTAAGTTCACCGACACAGGAAGCATCACCATTGCTACAGAAATTCAATCTAGTAATGGTAAATCTCAGGTAGTGGTAATAGTTAAAGATACAGGTATTGGTATTGATCCCAATCAACAGCACAAACTATTTCGCCCCTTTGTGATGGTGAATGGCACAACTGCGCGCCAATTTGAAGGGACTGGCCTAGGACTCGCAATTTCACGAAACTTAATCGAACTTATGGGAGGCAGCATTACTCTTGAGAGTACGGGACTTCATCAAGGTACGACACTAAAGATTACCTTACCCTTGATTGATATCTCGCTGTTACCTGTTGACAACAAAGAAGAAAATGTCGGGAATCTGGGATTTTCCTCTGGAAAGAAGGGGGCAAAAGCAAACCAATACTCTAGCCTACAGCAGTCTGGGGAAAGCCCCTCTTTGGGGAGCAACAAATCTGTAAAAGCAGTTGTAGACAAAGAGAAGTCAATGAAATTCCAGGTGTTACTTGGGAACGAGACTTACGAGATTAGCTTTTCGCCGCAGCAAACTATCTTGGTAAGTATTCCAAAAACAGAAGTTTATGCAAATGGGACTTCTGAAAGGTAATTTTTACTAGACTCTAATTCAAAATTCAAAAAAATTGGAATCCTTACTCCTGACGGCTATGGTTTTGACACAGATTTAGAAGTGTTACTAAATAGCCAAGACACAAGATTAGGAATTGTAGCAGCCCCAAAAGAAAATAGCGCAATAATTGCATCACGAGGTAAAACGCCATCTAACCAGCTACCCTGGATTCTGGAAACTGGAAAATCCTGATCTAGACCAATTTGAATCTGTTTAGTTTTACCAGAAAAGCGGGCTTCTATTCCCTTTTTAGGGACAATTTGTAGATGGCGTATTAGTTGAATATTTAAAGGAATATCAGGATTTTCTCCCATGAGAAATTGATTTTTTTTAATCTCTTGCTCCTGCCCTACCATGCGAATTTTGCCTTCTACAATAGTAGAAACATCTAAATCATCTCTAAGATCGCTGCCATTTCTATCTACATCTACAAACTGAACATTTTTGGTTTCTATCTTGCCCCGAAACCATTGCTCTGATTCAAATTTGGCAGGCTTGGCTAAGGTAATATAAATATTGGTATTTTGTGGAAATTCTAAGTTAAATTCTTGATTATCTGGGTTTAAAATAAATTCTAGAGGTGTTTGATTATCTAATTGCTTTTGTAAATTTAAATCTGGTAATTCATAGCCTTCTACTATAACTTTAATTGGTTCACCTAAATAGAGTTTTAATATATTAGCGTTATTTTTTAAGTCTAGTTTAGGGTTTTGCTGTAGGGAGAAAGCCAACTGATTACGATAAAAGTCATAATTTAACTCAGTTACTTTTGTATTCGGTTGTAGCCGCAGTTCATTCAAATCTATTTCGCTTGTTCCGTCCAGATTAGCCGGAGCAATAATCCATTTACTTTCGCGGTCTTTAAGTTGGATTGTTAACGACTTTAACTGATTAACTTGGGGTAATTCACTTTCAAACTTACCTGTAAAAGTTAAGGTTTGGATGCCTTCACTTTCTAATTCTTTGATGCCACGAATATTTTCAATAAAACGTTTGGGTTGCTGTCCATTATAGACAAAGCTCATTTCTTGAGAAATGATATTACCTTCAAAGGTATGAGTCCCAGGTGCGATCGCAGCAATAGTGCCGATAGTCAAAAATAAAAGTACTACCAGCCCCAACAATAAACTTTGATGATTTGAAATAGTTCGTAGTAAGCGCTTCAGCGCTGAAATGCTGACTCCAAACCACGCAACTAGATGTGTTTTCAGAGAATTCAACCATTGGCGAATCTTAATGAAGTCGGGAAATTGTTTGGCTTTTTGCCGAGATGCCATGATTTATTTCAACCAATTTGGGTTATGTTCAAATACTATTCGCCTTTCGATGCGATCGCTAGGTTCATTTCTTCGCTCAATATTAGCAACGTAGCGCAGTTCATAGCGCCCTGCTGGAGCATTACCATCCCAGGTAAAAACAGTTTCACCCTTTTTCGGGTTAGGGCGGGAAGTGCTATAAATTGCTTTTTCACCTTGGGGAAGGATTTCAAAGGTGGTAAATCTGACTCGATCCTCGGAATAAAAGACAAATTCATACTTGCCAGAAGTTTGCCCCAGGATGACTGGAACATACACTGGTTGGGAACCAAGACTATAGGATGCCACAGCCCGGAGTTTATTTGCTGGGATTTTGGCTTCTCTGAGAACGTAAGTATTCCAGCTAAAGCTGAAACCTGAACCATTCTTAGACAATAACAAGTCATCCATCTGATAGTGATAATTATCGCCCAATGATTTCACTATTATTTGGGGGTTTTTTCCACCATTTATTTGGGGAATTTGTACTGTGAGAGTCTTGCCGAAACTGGCGAGGTTCCGGGTAGCAATGGAAATTAAGCTCAAGCTATTGCCGCTTAAGGGTTCGAGTTTGATACCTTCGCAACGGTTGGGTGGTTTGCGGCGGATGTAATCAGTAGTGCGGGGGTTCCCTTCTGGGCAAGAAGCAGCAGCCGGAAGATGGCTGATGCTGAGAATTAATAAGCTGGCAAGAATAATTTTATAATTCATGGCTTGTTTAACGAATACTCCAGGTAAGCAGTTGTTTTTGAATTTCAGACATGGGATAAGCAAAATTTCGGTCTTGACCTCTTTTGCCTGCAAAGACGATACCTAGAAGTTGATTTTGTGAGTCAAGCACAGGACTGCCAGAATAACCAGGTTTGAGTGAGGCTTGAGATATTTCTAATCGCTGGTTTTGATAGCTGATTTGCCCTGATTCCATAGACCAAGATTTATCTTCACCTCTTTGAGCAGAATGACCGATGATCAGAATGGGCATTCTTGGGGCGATCGCACTTGAGGAGATGGGTAAAGGCTGGATATCTTCTGGCAGATTAGCAATAACTTCCAAAACAGCTAAATCGAGTTGTTCCTCAGAGGTCATTTTGAACAGCTTGGCATCTCGCCGCATTCGCACTCGGTTGGATGGCGGTGTACTGAAAAATTCCACTTGGATATTTTTACCTTGTTCATTGCCATCAAAAATGACATGACGATTAGTGAGAATTAATGTGCGATCGCCTTTTCGCTGAATTATGACACCAGTGCCAATCTCTGTTCCCTGGCGTTCACGGCTAAAAAACTCCGCAGTGATGCGTACCACAGAACGCTTAATGGGTACAGTTGGATCATTCTTAGGCAACCACTGGCGATCGTCTTCTACGCTAGCTAGTTTATTCTGTTGCTCTGTCCATAACCGCCGTGCTTCTCTATTGTTGTTACTAGCATAAATGTAATTGGGGTCAATATTTTCTGACTCGTCAAAATGTTCAATGGCTTCTTTTATTTTTCCTTGCAGTTGCAATGTTAAACCCAAGCCATTGTGAGCAAGAGTATGAGCGCTAGTTGGAGTTCCAAAATTATCTTCTGGCAATGTTAGGGCTTTTTGGAAGGCGGAAACTGCTGCATCTAATTTCTTCTGCTCACTCAGGGCAACGCCGAGATTGTTGTAAGCGCCAGCAAAGTTAGGGTTGAGTTGAATTGCTTTTTGGAAGGCGGCAACTGCTGCATCTAATTTCTTCTGTTTAATTAGGGTAACACCGAGATTGTTGTAAGCATGAGTATGAGCGCTTGGGGTTCCAGAATTATCTTCTGGTAATATTAGGGCTTTTTGGGAAGCGGCGATGGCGGCATCTAATTTATTCTGGTAATACAGGACTAAGCCGAGATTGTTGTAAGCGCCAGCAAAGTTAGGGTTGAGTTGAATTGCTTTTTGGAAGGCGGCAACTGCTGCATCTAATTTCTTCTGCTCATATAGGGCACTGCCGAGACCGTTGTAAGCAAGAGCAAAATTAGGGTTGAGTTGAATTGCTTTTTGGTGGGCGGCAACTGCTGCATCTAATTTCTTCTGCTCACTCAGGGCAACGCCGAGATTGTAGTAAGCATGAGCATAGTTGGGGTTGAGTTGAATTGCTTTTTGGAAGGCGGCAACTGCTGCATCTAATTTCTTCTGCTCACTCAGGGCAACGCCGAGATTGTAGTAAGCATGAGCATAGTTGGGGTTGAGTTGAATTGCTTTTTGGAAGGCGGCAACTGCTGCATCTAATTTCTTCTGCTCATATAGGGCATTGCCGAGACCGTTGTAAGCATTAGCATCGTTGGGGTTGAGTTGAATTGCTTTTTGGTGGGCGGCAACTGCTGCATCTAATTTCTTCTGCTGTCTCAGGGCAACGCCGAGATTGTAGTAAGCAAGAGCAAAATTAGGGTTGAGTTGAATTGCTTTTTGGTAGGCGGCAACTGCTGCATCTAATTTCTTCTGCTCTCTCAGGGCAACGCCGAGATTGTTGTAAGCATGAGCATAGTTGGGGTTGAGTTGAATTGCTTTTTGGTAGGCGGCAACTGCTGCATCTAATTTCTTCTGCTCTCTCAGGGTAATGCCGAGATTATAGTAAGCATCAGCAAAGTTAGGGTTGAGTTGAATTGCTTTTTGGTAGGCGGCAACTGCTGCATCTAATTTCTTCTGTTCATACAGGGCATTGCCGAGATTGTAGAAAGCACCAGCCAAGTTGGGGTTAAGTTGAATCGCTTTTTGGAAGGCGGCGACGGCGGCATCTAATTTTTTCTGCTCTCTCAGCACATAACCAATACCGTTGTAAGCAATAGCCAAGTTAGGGTTGAGTTGAATTGCTTTCTGAAGAGATGCTAATGCCTCTTCTAATTTACCTTGAGCATTTCGCACATTCCCTATACCAACGTAAGCTTCGGCATCATTAGGATTGAGTTGTAATGCTTTCTGGTGCGCCGCTAATGCTTCCTCTAGTTTTCCCTGTCGCCGCAAAGCATTACCCAAGTTGTTATAAGCTTTGCCATTGTTGGGTTCAAGTCGTAAAATTTTACGCCAAATTGTCTCTGCTTGGGAGTTATTACCAACTGTTTCGGCAGCGTCGCCTTGTTTAAATAGCTGTTCTATATTGTTTTGAGCAACTACAAACTGGGGTGTGGTAGCCAGAAATAGAGTTAAAAATAAAGTAGTAAATATACGGTTGTGCATAATCATGCTCATACGTTGGCTGATTTTATCAGGACTTGCCCGAAAATCGCTAAAAACCGGATGAATTTTTGATAAATACTCGTGAATGAGTCTTTGAACTCCGTTAATGAGTCTTTGATACTCGTGAACGAGGCTTTGAACTCCGTTAATGAGTCTCGGAGCTTCGTAGACTGTAGTATAAGAGGATGTTTGAAAAGTCCTTTTGTCGGTATCAAATAGTTTTAGATCCCCCCTAACCCCCCTTAAAAAAGGGGGGAACCAGAATCAAAGTCCCCCTTTTTAAGGCAGGGCTGATTCATTCCATTTCAAACAGGATTTGTCAAGATGGTTAGCGAGAAAATTCTAAGTAAGCGTGACAAAGAGATGAACATTTAAGCACTGAAATATCAGTCAAATAGTTGATTTAATCGACACGCTAGTAACAAAATAACTAATTTTTAATCGCTAGAACCCTTGATTTTTAAAGCTCTTTAGGGAATGAATCAGCCCTGCCCTTTTTAAGGGGGATTTAGGGGGATCTCAAAGTGCCTAAAGTCACAGCGAAACACTTTTCAAACAACCTCTAAAGGTGTAGTAGAGGAAACTTTGGATAAGTTTTATTTAACGGAAAATTAGACTTGAGAACAGTTGTTCAGAAAAACAGGTTGGCCGCCTTGCTCAAGAGATAGCGTTAGTGCAGCGAGAATTTCTACTAACTGTGTGCCTACCCAGCCAGACGAAACCTCTGAGGGAGTATTGTTGAGGATAGAGTCAACAAAACAAGAGCAAACTCGCCCCAATGGTTCTCCGGGTTCTAATTCCAACACCACCTGCTTTTGATTTACCGGAATAAAATGATTGCCCTGCTGTTCAAACTCCCCATGTAGCAGCATTAGAGGTGAAGAACGCAACATTTCATCAAAAATCAAACTACCAAGGCTACCTACAATCCCCAGTCGGCGCTGCTTATCAGCATTCAGCCAACACAAATGAATATAAGCTTGAAAGCCATCTGGGTATGTCAGTGTCAACCATACTAGATCGGCCAAACCTTGAGGCTGAGGAGAATTTGTATCTTTCTTCCCCTCTGCTCCCCTGCTCCCCTGCTCCCCTGCTCCCTGTAGCCACACTGTACCCGTTGCTTGTACTTTCACAGGAATCTGACCCAGCCAAGCGTTAAAGATAGCAATATCGTGAATAGCTAAGTCCCAGAGCGCATCAACATCTTGGCGAACAGGCCCTAAATGGGTGCGTGTCGCGTAGCCGTAGCGTAAATCACCTAATTTACCCGCCTGTACTACAGTTTGCCCTTCCTCTACTGCTGGGTGAAATAAATAAGTGTGGTCAACCATGAGTATTAAATGATGCTGCTCTGCTAGCTGGCAAAGTTCTCGACATTCTGCGGGGTCGAGAGTTAGCGGTTTTTCAGCTAAAACATGGTATCCGTTTTGAAGAGAGTCTTTAATTAAAGCATAGTGGGTGGTAGCCGGAGTTGCGATCGCAACTCCTGTCAACCCTGGCACTTTCTTTAAATCTTCCCATTGGGTTGTCAATACTACATTTTCATCTAAATTAAACTGCTGTTTTATCGCAGCTAATCGTTCTGGATGGGGATCTACTACAGCAACTACATCTACTTGGGGATGTGCTAAGAAATTCCGCAGCAGATGCACTCCCCAACGCCCAACTCCGATAACAGCAATTTTAATTTTGTTTGTCATTAGTTATTTGTCATTTGTCATTTGTCATTTGTCATTTGTCATTTGTATTCGGTTAACGTTCTAATATGTCTGAAGATTCCCCCAACTCCACTTTTTAAGGGGGGCTTTTAACCCTCTTTTACCCCTTTTTTAAGGGGGTCGCCGCAGGCGGGGGGATCTTAACCGAACTGTATGAAGGACGAAGGACAAATGACCACTGACAACCAAATGATTATCGGCTAATTGTCAGTCTTTTAAGCTCAGGGTGTTTGCGGATTAGGGATTGCTAAAAAAGCTACTTTAGCTGCGGCTTGTTCAGCAGTTTTAATTGATCGCCCCTTACCTTCTCCGAGTTTCTTTCCATGCAGCCACACTTCAGCCATGAAACGTTCTTGATTATGGTGTGGTTGAGTGACTTCCACAACTCGATATTCTGGTAAAACTTTAAATTGCGCCTGAGTCCATTCTTGAAGAGCAGCTTTGTAATTAAGTCTGGCAGGATCGAGGCGAATTTCTGTTGTTAGTTCTTGGAAGTGGGGATCTAGCCAAGAGCGGATCAATTCCAGATTTTGAGTACTTAAATAAAGCGCACCCAGAACAGCTTCAAAAGCATCTGCCAGTCGTGACTCTTGACCAACTTTATCAGCCGTAGCACTACCAGCGACTAGTAAGTATAATTCCAAACCATAAATTCTGGCCAATTGGGCGAGAATGCGATCGCTCACTAATACCGAACGAATTGCCGCAAAATCTCCTACTGGACAATCGGGATAATTTTCCCATAACACAACAGCCGACACCAGCCGCACCACTGCATCGCCAACAAACTCCAGTTGTTCATAATTCGCCGAATCAGAAACAGTGGGATGAGTTAGCGCTAAATCTAGCAGTTCCCACTTGATAGGTGCTTCTCGCGACAAACCTAATTTTTGGACTAAACTTTCGAGTTGCCGTTGACGGCGTGGGTAGGGAAGAGGCATTAGGGGGAAGGGGGAAGGGGGAAAGGGGAAGGGGAAAAATACTAAGTCCTAACTCCTAAACTCAGCACTAAAAAAAGGGGAAAGAGCAGTACATAAGCCGGGTTCTGTTCTCTTGCGAGGGCAGTTATCTATCTGGGACGCTTGTTACCAAACGCCTCTAGCGGCTCTCGTTGAGCGGAACTGGTAAAAGACCAACCGTAGTTCCTATCGCCTTGCTCCCAACCGGGGTTTACCGAGCCAGCACCTCTCGATACTGCTGGTGCGCTCTTACCGCACCTTTGCACCCTTACCAGAGCAATTAAAAATGTAAAACTAAAAATTAAAAATTGATTGCTCATTTTACATTTTTAATTTTTAATTTTTAATTGATCTGGCGGTATCTTTCTGTGGCACTATCCTCACGATCGCTCGCACTGGACGTTATCCAGCAAGTTTGGTCTTTCGGGAGCCCGGACTTTCCTCAAATCAGTGACTATGACTGATCTGCAACCGCCTGCGTCTACTCTCTCCTTAGATCCAGTGTAATCTTGGATGGCATAGTCTGTATGGTTGCTATTGCTTTTTTTTATTCCAAGGTAGAGCGTAAGTCCAAGGTAGTTTCCTGACTGTGAAAGGACAATTGATAATGCTAATGGGAGGAAAATCACGACCTGGGGCTAGACCTAAACGCACTTCAGACACTCTAAGTACCAGTTGTAGGGAAAAGTCCAACTCCTTTTTTCTGTTAATAAAGTCGTTGTACAGCTTTTTTTGCCCCTTTTGCAGCCCGTTGATATCAATTAGTGGTTTTTTTGCTGAATAGGTTCCAGCTACTTGATCGCGCTCAAATACATCTTCTGCTGTCACCGTTTCAGAAAGTGTTTTTTTAGGAGCAATCAAGCTAGGACTTTGGGGTACTGCTAAGTCGCGGGTTAAATCTGGTGATTTCCGAATGACGCGACGCGATTGCTTGCTATGTTCAACGACTAAAGAACTGTTATCCCAGTCAACATATAAGGCAACATTATCAGATTTATTTTCAATGCTAATTCCTAAATCTTTCAAATCGTCAATTGGGTATGAGGCTTTGAGTTTAAAGGAAATTCCAATTTTATCATCGAGATTTTGTTCTTTGAGTTGCTCGTCAACTATTCCTTTTTTAAACTCAAACTTAACTTGATCATCGATGGATTCAACCATGCGGTTAAAAATATAGGAAACACCGATAATATAAACTGTCAAAACTATTAAATTCTGGTCGCTACTCCTCATAAATTAAAATATTAACTCCCGGTAATAATGAATGTATATTTGATTCGTCGTCCATCTGCAATTATTAATTACGCTTAATTGTTACAGAGTTTTGCAACCAGCCACGTTGCCAAAAAAAGAATAGCAACCCAAGTGCGATCACTGCCATAACTGCCAAACAAAGTGGATAACCCCAATACCAATTCAACTCAGGCATATTATATGGCGATTTTTCGGTATTGAAATTCATACCATATATTCCGGCCACAAAAGTCAGTGGAATGAAAATTGTTGAAACTATCGTTAGCACCTTCATGATTTCATTCATTTTGTTGCTCACTGCCGAAAGATACACATCCATTAATCCAGATGCTAGTTCTCGATAAGTTTCTACCATGTCCATAACTTGCACTGTATGGTCATAACAATCTCGCAAGTAGATTCGCACTTCTTCACTAATCAAATCACTGCCATCTCTAATCAAAGAATTAATTGCATCTCGCTGAGGCCAGATAGCACGACGTAATTGCAGTAGTTCTCGCCTAATTTGATAAATATTTTGTAGTGTTTGCGGAGTAGGTTTAACTATTACTTCCTCTTCCAACTCTTGGATTCGCTCCCCATAAAGCTCCAGGACTGGGAAAAAGCCATCAATAATCGCATCTAACAAGGCGTAAGCTAAATAATCTGCTCCTTGTTTACGGATGATACCCTTGTTTTTTTCAATTCGCGATCGCACCGCTTCAAAACAATCATGTTCTGGTTCTTCTTGGACTGTCAGTAAATAATTTTTACCTAATATCAAACTTACTTGCTCGCTGTAAAAACCACATGATCTTTCCTTTGGTACTACCATCCGGGCAATGAATAGTAACTGGTCTTCATAATCCTCTGTTTTAGGACGCTCTGGTACATTGACTATATCTTCTAAAACGAGAGGATGTAATTTAAAAACGTGACCCAATCGTTGTAATATATCTTGACTGCCTAAACCTTGTACGTCTACCCAAGAAATTGATTCCTTATCCAGATAGGGGATACATTCTTCTGGAGTTGCCACTTGTTCGCGAATGAAATTGGTTTGGTTATAGTCAATCAAGAAAATTATCGGTGGCGGAGAATCTTCATCAATAAAAATTGTTCCAGGTATAGTCCCTGGTTTGTGATGGAACTCATCTTCATATAGCCTAGTTACTATTTTGGGAAGACGACGCAGTTTTCGTACCATACAATATTACCTACATTGGGAATTGGGAATTGGGCATTGGGAATTGGGAATTGGGCATTGGGAATTGGGCATTGGGCATTGGGCATTGGGCATTGGGAATTAAACAAGTTCCTCTTTGCACAGTTCTTATTAAATAAGTAAAATTCCCTACTCAGCACCCATGAGGTGTTTTTATTTATTTCAGCTTTTGCTATTAATATTACAAAAATTAATACAAAGACTGTAATTTTTAAATTAAGCAGTTCTTTAGATTGGGGAATTTAGGAATCGGCATTTTTTTTAGTCGTTAGTTGTATTCATGACTAATTACTGATAACCATGATGACTTTTATTTATGCCCAGCTACTTCCCAGCAATAGAGATAACATATCGGCTCTGAATCAGCAATGGTAAGTATAAAAAAACAGTTTGCCTTAGTAAGACAAACTGCTGAAAAAATATTTATCTGGGTGAGCAGAAGTTAGAACATGCCCATGCCGCCCATACCGCCCATGCCACCCATGCCGCCCATGCCGCCCATGCCACCCATACCGCCCATGTCAGGGGCAGCAGCTGCGGATTTCTTCTCTGGCTTTTCAACAACGATCGCTTCGGTGGTTAAGACCAAACCAGCAATGGAACCAGCATTTTGCAAAGCTGAACGCACGACTTTGGCAGGGTCGATAATACCAGCAGCAATCAAGTCTTCAAATTCGCCAGTAGCGGCGTTGTAGCCAATGTTGAACTCACTATCCCGGACTTTCGAGACGATTACAGAACCTTCTGCACCAGCGTTGTCTGCTATTTGGCGCAAGGGGGCTTCTAGCGCTCGTTCGACAATATCAGCCCCAATTCTTTCTTCGTCATTTTGTAGGGTCTTTTTAATCTCTTTTACCTTCTTAGCTAAGTGAATTAGAGTTGTCCCACCACCAGGAACAATACCTTCTTCCACAGCAGCTTTAGTAGCGTTTAGCGCGTCTTCAATCCGCAGTTTACGGTCTTTGAGTTCGGTTTCGGTTGCCGCACCCACTTTAATCACTGCCACACCGCCAGCGAGCTTGGCGATGCGTTCTTGCAGTTTTTCTTGATCGTATTCAGAATCAGTTTCTTCCAACTGCCTGCGAATTTGACCAATCCGCTTTTGTACCTCTGGCTTGGTGACACTGCCAGCGACAATTGTGGTGCTTTCTTTGTCAATGGTGATTTTGCGGGCAGTTCCCAGCGCTTCTAGAGCAGCGGTATCCAAACTTAAGCCAATTTCTTCCGAAATCAACTGTCCGTCGGTGAGAATCGCAATATCTTCTAACAAAGCTTTGCGGCGATCGCCAAATCCAGGCGCTTTGATTGCAGCCACAGCTAGTACACCCCGCGCTTTGTTCACTACCAAAGTTGCCAAGGCATCACCTTCGACATCTTCAGCGATGATTAGCAAGGGCTGACCAGAACGGGCGACTTTTTCCAAAATTGGTACTAAATCTTGGATGCTGCCGATTTTTTTATCTGTCACCAAGATCCGGGCGTTTTCAAATTCCACTATTTGCCGCTCGTTGTTGGTGACAAAGTAGGGTGAAATGTAACCCCTGTCAATCTGCATCCCTTCAACTACTTCTAGTTCAGTTGTCAGGGATTTAGATTCTTCAACGGTAATTACACCATCTTTGGTGACTTTTTCCATTGCTTGAGCTAACATTTGACCAACTTCTTCATCGTTACCAGCAGAAACAGTGGCAACTTGAGCGATCGCACTTCCTTCTACTGGCTTGGCTATCTTGGCAATTTCAAGTACCAATGCCTCAATAGTTTTGTCGATCCCGCGTCTCAAGCTAACTGGGTTACTACCCGCCGCGACGTTCTTCAAACCTTCCCGAATCAAGGCTTGTGCTAAAACTGTGGCGGTGGTTGTACCATCCCCAGCAACATCTTTAGTTTTTGAGGCCACTTCCTGGATGAGTCTTGCACCAGTATTTTCCAAAGGATCTTCTAATTCAATTTCCTTGGCAACAGTGATACCATCGTTGACAATTTGAGGTGCGCCAAATTTTTTCTCTAAAAGGACATTACGACCTTTAGGCCCCAAGGTGATTTTTACGGCATCAGCAAGGGCGTTAACACCCCTTTCTAGAGCTCGCCGCGATTCCTCGTCAAATGCAATAATTTTCGCCATGTTTTATTTCTCCAGCGCTTCCATTAGACAATTTAGCACTCACAGAGCAAGAGTGCTAATCTCTCAATCAGCTCAAGTTACAAATGGAAATAAAAAAAATTGATTAATATACAGGTGATGTTCTTTATAGATACTGGCAGTAATGCTTGAATTGGGAGATGAATCTAGACAACTCCCTTAAGTACCTTGGCATTGCCGACCCTAGCGGCACCGGCTGGTTGGCAGTAGTATTTACGTTTCTTTTGGCTTGGCTTGTAACGTGGCGTTCAATTCCGACAGTCCGCAAATTCGCCTTACGGGTAGGTTGGGCTGACCAACCCAACGCTCGGCGACTCAATCGCGAACCTTTACCCAATGCAGGGGGGCTGGCTATCTACGCGGGTGTCATTGCCGCACTGGTATTAGCTAGCCTTTTACGACCGATCGAACTCCAAAACGTATTGGCTCAGGTGCTCACTATTCTGTTAGGAGGTTCGATATTAGTCCTGGTAGGCTTTATCGACGATCAGTTCGGCTTACCACCCTCTGTTCGATTGTGGGCGCAAATTGTCACGGCACTGTTGCTGGTAGCTAATGGTATCAGTGTCAAGGTGCTGTTTGGTACTCCCATCGACTCGTTCCTGTCTATGTTGCTGACGGTACTGTGGGTAGTAGGGATTACCAACGCCATCAACTTGATGGATGGTATGGATGGTTTGGCAGGAGGAATCAGCTTTATTACCGCCATGAGTTTGTTGGGGGTTGCAGCCCAATTTAATAACCGTGCGGCGGCAATTTTGGTACTCGCAGCTTTAGGAGGTGCTGCATTAGGCTTTTTGCGCCATAATTTCCATCCGTCACGAATTATTATGGGTGATGCCGGAGCATACTTTTTTGGCTATGTGCTGGCAGCAACTAGTATTTTAGGCAAACTGCAACAAAACACAGTTTATGCACTAATTCCCACGGTTTTATTTCTATTGTTGCCAGTAATAGACACCACCCAAGTATTTGTACGGCGGCTACTAGCAGGAAATAACCCTCTTAGTACTCCTGGCAAAGATCATCTGCACCACCGCCTACTTGCTTGGGGACTTTCCCAGCGCCATGCTGCGTTCACGCTTTGGTCAATTACTTTATTTTTCAACTTGCTGGCAATGAGAATACAAGGCATGAGTTTGGCTGTGATGATGACTACCGCCAGTAGTATTGTCATTCTTTTGGGCTTTACTGTCTGGCAAAGAATACGCCAACAGCCTTAGTTGCTTGTAGGGTCAGCATTACAATGCTAGCCCTACTGGTCTGTCTCATTCAATTTGAAAGAGCAGAGAACGAACCGCGAAGGACGCAAAGAGCGCGAAGGAAGAAAAATTAAGAATAGGTTCACCCATCATATTTAAGAAGACAGACTACTGGTTCATCGCATTAATTCTGAAGGGTTATAAAAGTTCGTAGTAAGGACTTTAGTCCTTGATTTGAGCGATAAATCGCTCACTACAAAGCTATCAAAACTTTTGCAATAGACCAGTAGTAGTCTATCGCAAAAGTTTTGATAGGTGAATCAGTTTTTAAATTTCTCTTCTTTATCTCTTAACTTTGCGCTCTTTGCGTCTTTCGCGGTTCGTTCTCTTATCTCTCAAATTTAATGAGACAGACTACTACTCTGGTTTTTTCTCAATTCACCAAAAATTCAAGCTTGAGAACATTACGAATTACGAATTACTAATTACTAAGGCTCTTCAGTACTTAGTATGCTAAATTAATATACTAAAAAGCTGAAAACATTGCTACACAACAAAAGCAGACATTATTTTTAACATTTTAGGTCATCTTTTGGACTTAAGCGTTCTAAACTTGATTTTAAAGTCTAGTTTTGATGTTTAACTAATAATTTGGCATAACAGGTACTGAAGAACCATTACTAATTACTAATTACTAATTCAGATGCAACGTCTAAAAATCTACCCCTCGTTTAAGTTCTACACCTTGATTTGCATAGTGTTTGTGGCAATAAACCTCTGAATGAACGCTAGCCAAGTCGAAGTATGCTGGTTGATTTTGACAGCGACCAGTGATGATGATTTCGGTGTCGCGGGGTTTGCGGAGCAAAGCTTGAACAATGGGTTCAACGGGGAGTAGTTCTAAGTCAACGGTGGGATTGAGTTCATCGAGAATAATAGTTTTATACATTCCAGAGGCGATCGCAACTTTTGCGATTTCCCAACCTCGTTCGGCTTCTACATAGTCTAATTCTTGCCGGGAATTGCGCCAAACAATCGCATCTCCACCACAGCGCTGATGATCCACCACTTCTGGATATGACTGCTGCAAAGCGGCGATCGCAGCATCTTCTGTGTAGCCACTACCACCTTTAAGCCACTGCATAATTAACACACGGGTAGACCCTGGATGATTGATTCCCCTACCAATGGCCTGTAAGGCTTTGCCCAAAGCACTAGTAGACTTGCCTTTTCCAGCACCAGTATAAATTTCAATCCCTTCAAGGAATAGGGCTTTGGCTGTGGGATGGTGATGAGGTTTCATTTCTGAGTGCAAATCTGCAATATCGAGCAACTTTTGCGGTGCGGCGCGTCCGGTAGCAATGATTTCTAATTCTTGGGGTTTGGATTTTAATGTCTTTACCACTTCATCTACTGGTAGCAAACCCAAATCCAGAACGGGGTTAATTTCATCTAAGACCACAACTGAATATAAACCGCTAGCGATCGCACCTTTGGCAACATCCCAACCCCGCATCGCCTCATTTCGGTCAAAGGTAGTAATTTCTTCTGGTCCAAAAAATTCGGCTCTCCCAGTGCGAACCTGGTCTATTAAATGGGGAAACCCACGCTGCAAAGCTGCGATCGCTCCATCTTCGTCATAATCACGTTCCGGCCCTTTTAAAAAGCGCAGCAGTAAAACACGGTTAGAATCGCTAGGCGTATTTATCCCTAAGCCAATAGAGCGCAAAACCACACCCAAAGCCGCTTGAGACTTACCTTTACCCACGCCATCGTAAACGTGAATTTGACCAATGAGCCGTTCTTGACGCACTTGCGCCGTGCGAATACCGATACCGTTCCTTGTCATCTCTCGAAAAGCTATAAGTGGCAGTCTTTAATCTTACCTAACGTCTTGTAATCTTAGGTAGAGAAGCTACCCCTCTAGCCGAATTTCTCACGTATTGTGTGGTTCGGGTGGAGAGTGTGGGGAGTGTGGGAGGTGTGGGAAGTGTGGGAGGTGTGGGAGGCAATACAGCGTTCATTGATGTGCAGTTATTCAATTCCTCCTCTCACTCCCCACGCTCCCTACACTCCCCACCCTCAAGTCATCTCCGTACAAGCATCAGCTTGATGTATTAACAATATCAATTAGGAATTACTGGCACACGAGCATAGTAAAGGACAAGAACAATGTAATAATTTCCCCCATCACCCTCGCTATCCCAGTTATACTCTCTACAGCTATACCTTACCCTTGACCATTTATGCCTGAAAATTGGATGCTTCCCAGGATTTTTCCCATTGGTGGAATTCTGTTTGACTTTTTATTTGTACTGATTGCCATCCCCATCGAAGCTTATCTTTTGCATTATCGACTCAAATTTGACAAAAAAACTAGTACTTTTTATGCTATTTCGATCAATTTATTTTCTAGTGTAATTGGTTGGTTCATATTTTTTGTATCAGAACCAATGTTACCGATACAGATAAGAGCCGAATTAATTAACTATATGTTTTTTAATAACTTTAAATCATCTAATACACAAGGCTTACTAATATTCACTGCCTTCATAATTTTCTTTGCTACTTTTTTGATGAAGTTTTTCATTTTAAAAGTATTGTTAATATCATTAAATGAGCAACTTTTTAAAAAAGAAGAGGAAGCGGAAGCACCAATATCTCAACGGCGGCGATGGCGGACTTTTGGCAACTTGAAATTCCAAAGTAATAATTTAATAATTACTGTACTAATAGCGAATTCCCTGAGTTATAGTGCTATAACTCTTATTCTATTATTTAGTGCGAAATAGCAAGCTTTTACTTAAAAGGAAGATGAGTGATTAGTTAATTAGGTGGAAGGAGGAACATGAATACGCTACTTAAAGATGTATTTGGGATTTTTAAATTTGCGGAAGGGCTTTATGCAGGAATTAGAAAAGTATTAGTTCCACCCAAAGCTTATTCTTGGCAGACATTTATTTATTTGAGTGTTTTTTCTTGGGTACTTTCATATTTAGCTACAGGCTATATCAAAGATATTATTGCCTTTTTCGGTTGGTTATTTTTAATTGCCGGCACAGCTTGGTATACAACTCAAGATCCTTTGAGAGTTCCTGGCACTTTTATGCCAGTTGGGGCAGTAATTACTGGATTCTTAGTGAGTGTTTTTGCTTTTGGAAATCAACAGGATGTAATTACACCAAGAACAATCGTTTTTTGGCCGACAATTTCAGCACTAATTACGGCAATACCAGAGTTTATTGAAGGAAGTGACACTGACGCTAAAGCTAGAATTCCTAAGCCAGAAGACCGCCAAAAAATCATAATTTTAGTTGCTAGTAGTATGCTACTAAGTTGCTGGATTCAGTTTTACTTTGTAATGGATCATTGGTTTCAACAATATCCTAGTTTGCAAGCAGATACTTTTAAACGTAGTACGGTTGTTGTCAGAACAGAAGAACGAGTAAAAATCCCGCAAAACGGTGTTGTAATTTTAGAAAGACTTCAACCAATAGTAGTAGAACAAATAAATCAAACACCTTGGTCAGAAGTAGAGAAATGGTTGCTTGAGGCAAAACAACGAGTAGGAACTCTAGGTAGAGCAGTAATTCAAAAAAACTTGGGTAAATATGAAGAGAAGGATTTATGGCGCATTGAACCGCGTGTAGCTAATACTAAGTCTGGATATATATTAGATTTATTAAGTATTTGGATAGGGCCAAGTTCTAACCTACGAGGCTATTACTTGAAAAAATCTTGTCGAATTGAACCAGTTGCAGCAACTAGCAATTCAGGCAATAAGATGACAGTTGCAGAAATTGAATGCGATCGCGCCAGTAAATTAATTGCCGGATCGCCGCCTCCGCAGCAGTGAGAAGGGGGCAAGGGAGCAGGGGAGGCAGGGGAGGCAGGGGAGCAGAGGAGCAAGGGGAGAATAACTAATGACAAATGACAAATGACTATTAACAGAATTTTTGTATTGGCAAAGAATGTGTTTCAGGAAGTGATACGCGATCGCATCCTATATATTATTGGTTTTTATGCGCTTATACTCGCTGCTGCCTTTCGCGTCCTGCCTGAATTTGCAGCTACCACTGAAAACAAAATGTTTTTAGACTTCGGGATGGCGGCGATGAATGCCATCGGGTTAATTGTGACAATATTTGTTGGTACGGGATTAGTTAATAAAGAAATTGAAAAACGTACTATTTTGGTGTTAATTGCGAAACCTGTCAGTCGCAGCGAAATTATCGTCGGCAAATACTTAGGTTTATCCGCAGTATTAGCTGTACTTGTCGCCACGATGACGGTAATTTATCTGATATTTCTGCAATTTGGTAACATTCCTCATCCAACGGCGAGTATTTTAATTGCTGCAATTTTCTTAGTATTGCAGTTGTCATTAATCACCGCTATAGCTATTACCTTCGGTGTTTTTACTGCTTCTCTTCTAGCGACTGTTTTAACCTTTGCGGTATATTTAATCGGAAATATTACTCAAGATTTAGTCCAACTAGGCCGTTTGAGTCGTAACCCTGGTATAGAACGTCTAACTGAAGGTTTGTTTCTCATTTTGCCAGATTTATCTCGATTAGATTTGAAAAATGATGCCGTTTATGGTCTGCAAGCGCTACCTGACACAACTGCACTGATTACAAATGCCGGCTATGGTTTACTTTATAGTGCCCTGTTATTAGCGATCGCTATTTTTATCTTCTCACAACGTGAATTTTAGTAATTGGGAATTGGGAATTGGAGCAAACATAAAGTTCTCCTCTCCTGACAAATGACTAATGACTAATGACTAATGACTAATAAATAACTATCTGAGGTTGCTTAATTGTGCCATCAGGCATGATAGTATCCCGAAACCTCGCATAAATCAGGTTTGTCTCCCAAAGGTTTGCTTGACTCAAGTTTGCCTTGGTTAAATTTGCCCATGTCAGGTCTGCACCAGTTAAGTTAGCCTCGGCTAAATTAGCTTCTAGCAATTTTGCTCCACATAACTTTGCTCCTGTGAGATTTGCTCTAACTAAGTTAGCTTCAATCAGTGATGCTTCAATTAATTTGGCTTCACTTAAGTCTGCTTCTCTCAAATCTACATCGCATAAAGAAGCACCCCAAAGATTACTACCTGTAAATTTCGCCCGCCATAAGAAAGTTCCGCACAAATTTGCTCGTGTTAAATCAGCATTAATCAAATTAGCTTCACACAAAGATGCTTCATACAAATTAGCGTCGCGTAAGCTAGCTTGCATCAAATTTGCACCACTTAAATTAGCACGAGTGAGAACACAGCCACACAAATTTGCGCGACTCAAATCTGCTCCTATAAAGTTAACACCAGTTAAATTAATTCCTTTTAGGTCAATTCCACTCAAGTCACATCCACTGAAATCTCGGCGTTGAAAATACTTGTTTGTGATTTGACTTAATATAAATTCCTGCTTATCAGCATAATTTTTCATGGTATTCACCTCTGGGTGTAATTTATCTCAAAGGTCGAGTGTGATAGTTACCGTATATTGAGAGTACACCCCAAATGCAGATTAGCTCAGTAAATAATCAAAAATAAATTAACCAAAAATCGCCAATCACCTGAAAATGCGTTTTTTCAGTGGTTTTTAAAACAAAAAATGCTGACATAGGTCAGGAAACATTGATAAGGTAAGGGAATCTTCAGCTACATAAAGAAAGCCCGCCCATATTGCTGTACTAAGGTTGATAGCGAAGGCTAAAGTAAAAGCCATCATCCTGAGCGTTATTGCCGCGATCGCTCAGATCGATAAATGGAAATCCATAATCGAGCCGCAAAAACAGATTATCAATTCCCATTGCTTGATTCCATAATAATCCTAAGCCTGCACCTACCAAAAAAGTTTGATCGGGTAGCTGATTGGGATTATTTGACTGATTCCAGACGGCTCCCATGTCTAGAAATGGCGCGAGTTGAATCGCGGATAACCCAGATTCATCACGCTGGACTGTGAACCGATCTTCGATCGCTACACGAAATCCATTATCCCCTGAGCGGATATTTTGGCGATATCCCCTTACGGACTGTCCACCGCCAATCACAAATTGCTGGGAGGGTAAAAGGCTATCTGGTGTTAGCTGTAAGTCTGCTTGGATAATTAACAGATGATCGGCGCTAAGTTGCTGCACGCGCTGTATTTGACCCAACCAACTGAAAAAGCGACCATCGGGTATGGGGTCATTGTTGATAGTTGCATCTAATACGTCAATGCCAAAATTAAATTGCGATCGCAAAAACCAAGCTCCTTGAGGTTCGCGCTTAATATAATCTTGACCAAATTTAATTACACTGGTGCGGCTAACGCCATTGGCATCAGGCCCAATACCAAAGGGGGTTGCAAGGTTATCGAAGAGGAAGGTTTGACCATCTTGATAGGTAAATCCCAAAGATAGGGCAAATTCTTCTCTTGGCGATCGCATCAATGGTTGACGATAATTGATTTCATAAAGATCCTGGTTGGCGCGAATGCCAAAAGCATCAAAGGGTGCTTCAGTGATTTCGTTGCGATTAAATGCCGCTCTAATCTGCACCTTACCATTCATGGCGTTCACAGGAACTTGATAGCTAAAGTCAAAGGCATCGGAACCACCAGAAAGGGTGTGGTAATAGGAGCCTGCTAACTCATCTCCCATCCCAGTTAAATTGCGATCGCGCAGTTCAATACCTAATCTTTCCGCACCAATACTCGGAGGCGAATAATTATCTACACCCAAGCTACCAGTTAAAGGGTTAGCCTCTTCAACTCTGACAATGAGAACACTTTGACCAACCTTACCCGTTGGACGCAGACGTGCTTCTACATTTGTAAATAAGGGATCGAGTCGCAACAGCTTCAGTTGATCTTCGAGCTTACTAGTATTCAGAGGAGTACCGGCACCTAATTGGATGCGACTACGAACATAAGATGGGTTTAATCGTCGCGTCCCTTCGATCTCAATCTCTGTCAAACGCCCTTCAATTACCCGAATTACCACAACACCATCGGCGGTGCTAGGCTGCTGAATGTCTGGAACTGCTCTGGAATTTATATAGCCTTTATTTAAGTAAAGCTGGGTAATAGCATCTGCGGCTTGTCTGATTTCTTCTAAAGTTAAGTCCCGTTCTTCAAAGGGTTTAACAACTGGATTAAAGTCATTTTCATTAAAAACTGTGCTATCTACAACCTGGATTTTACGAACCCGAATTCGTTGTGGTGTTTCTGGTTGGGGATTTGGTTCGGTTTGATTGGGGTTATTTTCCGGGGCAGCTTCTGATGCCTGTACTATTTGTAACTCTGGCTGACTAATCTTTTGAGTCGAGTCTGGTGTTAATATATTCGCCGTAGCTCTCAGTCCATTTGCAGTTACAATCCAGACCGCAGGCAGAATTAGTAAGCCACACTGAAAACTGAAACTGTGCTTATTTAATCTAGTAGTTGCTAGAGTTTGCCAAGTGTTTAACTGATGAGAGAAACAGACAATGCTTTTCTGATTAGTTGTTTTCGGCTTAATACCAGTTTCTGTTTCTTTTCTCATTTATCCTCAGTGGGTGCCTTATTTAACAACTGGGCTGATCTTGATTTTTGAGTGTGCTATGGCTGTATGAATATTTCAATATCATATTTTTGACATTCAAATTTCAGAAGATTTGTAACTAAAACAATAATTAACAGCGATTTTTTCTAAGTGATAGCCCGTAGCATTATATTGTGGTAACAGGTAGAAAACTTGGGAATACTTCGATGCCACCACTGATCTCCATAGTCATCGTCAATTACAACCGGGAGTCTTACCTTGGGGTAGCGATCGCCAGCGTATTAGCGCAAACATGGCAAGACTTTGAGCTACTAATTTGGGATGATGGCTCTACAGATGGATCAGTGGCGATCGCAAACGCTTATGCTCAACAAGATAGGCGAGTGCGGGTAGTAGAAGCACAGCATCAAGGAGTTTCTGCGGCTTGTAAGGCAGCGATCGCCCAAACTAGCGGCAGTTACATCGGTATCGTAGACAGTGATGATATCCTAGCCCCTACCGCCCTCGCCCAAACTGCTACAGTACTTAATCGCCACCCAGAAACAGGATTTGTTTACACCGATTACTTAAACATTGATGAAAAAAGTCAAGTCATCGGCTATGGTCATCGCTGTGACATTCCTTACTCCCCAGAGGGGCTGTTGGTAAACTTCATGACTTTCCACTTCCGCCTGATGCGCCGTTCAGCTTACGACCAGGTGGGAGGTGTTAACAAGTCGTTCCGATGTGCCGAAGATTACGACTTGTGTCTACGACTTTCAGAAGTAGCCCAAGTACGCCGAGTTGAAGAGCCACTGTATTTGTACCGAAATCATTCTCAAAGCATCTCTGTTACTAGAAAAACAGAACAAATACTCTGGTCACAGAAGGCGATCGCTCAAGCACTTTGGCGACGCGGATTAGCAGAAAAGTTACAAATCGATGTAGAATTGCCCGAAAGTCGCTTCATCTTGCGGCGTAAAAAACCTCTACTAAACAAAATCGCCGCTTCAGTCCTGGCTATTTTACCTCTGGTGACAGTCACGAGTATGGGATTATCCCAGGCACAACAAATTGTCCCTGCTGCCGATGGTACAAACACAATTGTTACACCCAACGGGAATCAACTTAATATCACTGGCGGTACAACTTCTAGAGATGGTGCTAACCTCTTTCACAGCTTTCAACAATTTGGGATTTCACCAGAACAAATCGCCAACTTTCAAGCTAGTCCGGCGCTGCAAAATATCCTTGGTCGAATTACAGGCGGGAATGCCTCAGTTATAAATGGCTTAATTCAGGTAACAGGTGGCAATGCTAACCTCTTCTTGATGAATCCAGCCGGATTTATTTTTGGATCAAACGCCAGCTCAAATGTACCTGGTGCTTTCACGGTGACAACAGCCAATGGCATTGGTTTTGGCAGCAGTTGGTTCAATGCCATTGGTGTTAATGACTACGCTGCTTTAGTTGGCAACCCCAACGGATTTGCCTTTAGTATGAACCAGCCAGGAGCGATCGCAAATGCTGGAAATTTGGCAGTAGGCGCTGGGCAAAATTTGAATTTATTGGGTGGTACTGTAGTCAACACCGGGCAACTTTCGGCACCGGGAGGGCAAATTTCTGTCACATCCGTACCAGGGCAAAATTGGGTGCGTCTGAGTCAGCCAGGAAATCTGCTGAGTCTGGAAATTCAGCCCCTCGCCTCTAGTAGCAATCAACCCAATAACTGGACAATTCCCATCGCCTCAATACCTGAATTGCTCACAGTTGGTAACACTGGGTTAACAGCCAATCCTGATGGGACTGTAAAATTAACAGAATCTAATGTGACAATTCCCACAACACCAGGCACAACAATTGTCTCTGGGAAAGTTGATGTATCAAGTCAAATAGGCGGTACGGTAACTGCTTTGGGTAAAAAAGTTGCGCTGGTTGATGCCAATATTAACGCCTCTGGAAGCAATGGCGGTGGTACTGTGTTAATTGGCGGCGATTACCAAGGTAAGGGAACTTTACCCAACGCAGATCAAACTTATATTAATTCCAACTCCGTCATTAATGCCGATAGCAATTTGAATGGAAACGGCGGACGTGTAATTGTTTGGGGTGATAAGACAACGGGATTTTTGGGCAATATTAGCGCTCGTGGCGGTCTGAACTCCGGCAATGGTGGTTTTGTGGAAGTGTCAGGTAAGGAGAACCTGATTTACAGTGGTAATGCTGTTCTGAGCGCCAAGAATGGTATTATTGGTAACTTATTACTAGACCCAACCGATATCAACATTGTAGCGATCGCTCCCCAACCGCAGGATATTTCTCTACCTGTAATCCTACAAGGCACTCCTCCAGCGACCTTCACGATTTCCCAAAATGCTCTACAAAGTCAGGATGCTGCTGTCACTCTACAAGCAACTAACAACATCACAATTGACAATGGCGTATCTTTAAACTTTGTAAATAATACAGTTGGAGGAGCAATTACATTTACCGCAGATGCAGATAATAGCGGTGTAGGCGCTTTTACAATGGGTACAGGCAACGCTATCAACACTAATGGCAGAGAAATCACCATTTCAGGAGCCAGCTTATCACTGGGAAATCTAGACACAACTCGTGATTTCGCTAGAAGCGGGAATGTAAATTTGTCTGCGACAGGCAATATTAGTGCAGGCAACATTATTGCCAGTGGACAAGGCTATTCAGCAGGTAATGTTCAAGTCGTAAGCAGCAATGGTGGAATTGCCCTCAATCAGATCAACACCAGCGATAGTGGTGGCGGTGGCGGTGGTGGCATCCCAGGAACAGTTACTTTGACTGCTGCAGGCAATATCCTCACAGATACAATTAATTCCTTTTCCAGTGATGCCAATCGCTTAGGTACGGCTGGCGATATAGTTGCAACAACTACAGCAGGTAGTATTACTACTGGGGCGATTAACTCGTCTGTAGTCAAGACTGGAGGTGGCGATTTTACTGGCACAGCCGGCGCAGTCACGTTAACTGCCACAGAGAATATCACCGTTAATGGTGGTATTGATGCCTCAGCCAGCGCCACTGAAGTGGATGGTAATGCAAGCGCTACAGGTGGCAACGTTACTTTAAGAACTACCAATCCCTTTGGCAGCACAATTCGCTTTAACAACATCAACACACAGGCCATAACGGATTTTGGTAATGCCAACACTGTTCAAGGTGGCAATGTGCAAGTGCTGACAAACGGACTAGTTCAAGGAATAGGGGTAGGTACTACCATCGCCACCGGCGGAATTTTCGATTCTGGAGAAGGAGTAACCACTAGCATCGCCGGAGGTACTGTCACAATTCGACATGATGGTGGCCCAGGTAACGTGCCATTTATTGTGGGTGATGCGACCAGTACTAATGGTACAGCCGGAACAATTGATGTGGGAGGCGGTACAACCATCGTTTCGGGTAACTTTCCAGTATTGCCAACTGGTGGAAATGCGATCGGCACCCCAACTGGCATCACTATTACTTCCGTCAACACTCCGCCTGTATTAACAGCAAACTCATCGCTACCCAACACCCAGACAAATCAACCAGTGACCTTGACATTCTCTAGCTTGGCTGCACTGGTCAACGATGCTAATAATGACATCACCTCCATCCAAGTTAATGTAGTGAATACAGGAAATCTTACTGTTAATGGACTTCCCGTCATTCCTGGGGTAACTACCTTATCTAGCGGCGATACTTTGGTGTATACCCCTCCGACTGATGTGAATGGCTCACTAAATGCCTTTGTAATTAGTGCAAATGACCGCGTTTCGTCTTCTGCACCTGTACAGGTAGGAATCAACGTCAGTCAGATTCCTCCCCGGAATGATACCCCGAATCCTCTCCCTTGCTCATTCCAATGCACTCCAGGTAAACCGAATGTCCCTGGCCCCAATAATCCTAAGATTGACAACCCCGTTATTAATACCGATCCCACACCCGAAGATCAATTCACAGATGATTTTGCCGACCATTTAGGCATCCCGACTCCTAAAATTAAAACACTAGATGATGCCAAAGAAATTGCTCGCAAAATTGAAGAAGCGACTGGTGTTAAACCTGCATTTATTTACATCAGTTTTGTTCCTGTGGAGATAATACCAGAGAGAAATTTGGGCAAATCTCAAAAATTTACTAAACAATTAAATACTCTAGCAGAGCAGAATAGCGACCAACTGGAAATAGTCGTAGTAACTGGAAAAGGCGACCCCATCCGCAAGCGCATTCCAGAAACGACCAAAGCCAAAGTTCTCCAAGTAGCTCAAGAATTTCGTGACCAAATAGTTAGTCCACAAAACCGTCGCCGCACCGGTTATTTGCGTCCATCTCAACAACTTTATCGCTGGATAATTGCACCACTAGAGGCAGATTTACAAGCCAGAGAAATCAATAATTTAGTTTTTCTACCAGATATTGGGTTACGTTCAACCCCAATGGCAGCACTTCATGATGGCAAGGGATTTCTAGTAGAAAAATATAGCATTGGCTTGATGCCCAGTATCAGCTTGACTAACACCCTTTATAAAGACATTAAAAAATCTCAAATTTTAGCGCTAGGGGTTTCTCAGAGTACACAAGGACAAGAGCCTTTACCAGCAGTTCCCCTGGAGTTATCAACACTGGTGTCTAAACTTTGGCAGGGCAAATTATTGTTAGACAAGCAAGCTACCTTAGAAAATCTCAAAACTATCCGCCGCCAACAACCTTTTGGGATTATTCACATGGCAACCCATGCCGATTTTACTACCGGCGCTTTGAGTAATTCTTATATTCAACTGTGGGAAGACAAGTTACGCTTGAACCAATTACGACAGTTGCGTTTGAATGAACCCGAAGTTGAAATGCTGGTGCTGAGTGCTTGTAGAACAGCATTAGGAGATGAAGAGTCAGAGCTTGGATTTGCAGGTTTAGCAGTGCTGGCAGGCGTGAAAACTAGTGTTGCTAGTCTTTGGTCGGTTAATGATGCTGGTACAGCAGCCTTGATGACGAAATTTTATCAAAACTTGAGGACAGCTCCAATTAAGGCAGAAGCCCTCAGACAGGCTCAGGTAGCTATGGCCAAAGGGCAAATTTATGTTAAAAATGGTCAATTAGAAGGTTTGGGAGTACTGGGGAACTTGTCTTTACCTACTAACAGTGCTGATGAAGGGGAACAATTACTTACCCATCCTTATTATTGGTCTGGATTCACAATGGTTGGTAATCCTTGGTAAAGTGGCAAGAGGAACTATACTCTCACCCTTTTACCCACGGAGAATTTTGGGCAAAAATGCGATCGCTTAACACAATTATAAACGCAGACATAAGTGGCACAAAAACCAACATAAACCTCGTCTACCTTGAGAAGCGTAGTTTTGTAGGTTTGGTGCAGCGATCGCGTAACCCAACATAAATAAGGTGGTAATGTTGGGTTACGTTTCACTCCACCCAACCTACATAAATATATCTTTTAAAAAACTCTATGTTTCAACATAGATGAGGTTTAACAAGCAATATTTCTCGGCTTTTGGGGAAAAGGGAAAGAAAAAACCTTTTCCCCAAACCCGATTCCGAATTAAAAATGCACAAGGCGAGAAGTATTGACATAACACGGAGATATGGAAGACGAGACAGGGGATTTCTCTTCGCTTCTCACAATCTATGCGTCTTCTTTAACGGCGTTCTGTCCATTAAATTTTCTCATTTCCATTGGTATTAAGCCTTTGAGTACGGTAAACCGTATTTGCTTGTTAGTTCCCAAAGATTAATTAAATTGTTAAGTTTAGTTACATAAATAAAAAAATGCTGCGACATTGCTAAACAGGAGAAATTATGAAAATAGGTAGTATCCTTAAGGATCTAAGACAAATTGAACAACTTTGTGATGCAACCTGGACATTGCATCACACAAGTCAAACTTTCTCAGAAATAAAACTTATTTAACATTATTTAACATTGCAATGAAAGCTACAGATCAATTGGTGCATTTTTTAGAGGAAGAGTTGGGTATTTCGGGTGGAGCAATTTCTCTTGCTTTGCGACATTGTGAGCAGACCCCCAACTTCCTGGCTATGACCCTCTGGCAGTATGGACTGGTAACGCTAGACCAGTTAGCCCAAATTTTTGATTGGTTGGAAACAGTATAAGCTAGCTGCTTGAATTATTTAGACTGGAAATATCTAATTTTTCCATAAAGTTACATTCTCAATAGTTTTCATTCTAAGGATTGGTAACAACATCTATGGCAATTAAAGAACAACCTAAATCACCTCGTTTTCGGATCATTGCTAATATCTTACTGGCAGTATCAGGGCTATTCCTGCTCTTAAATATATTTTTGCCTGGTTTATTTGCTTCTGGCCCTACTGGTGTTCCCTATAGTTTATTTATTCATCAAGTACAAGAAGGGGAAGTTAATCGCGTTTCTGTTGGGCAAAACCAGATTCTCTACGAACTAAAAACAGAAAATGCCGAGCCGGGCCCGGTGTTTGCAACTACACCAATTTTTGATTTAGAGTTACCCAAACTGCTAGAAGAAAAGGGAGTTGAGTTCGCTGCTACACCTCCACCCAAAAATACTTGGTTCACAACCCTCTTAAGTTGGGTGATTCCACCACTGATTTTTATTGGTATTTGGCAATTCTTTCTGTCACGTGGTGGCGGCGGTGGCCCTCAAGGTGCGCTTTCCATTGGTAAGAGCAAAGCTAAAGTTTACGTTGAAGGCGAATCAGCTAAAATCACCTTTGCAGATGTGGCTGGCGTAGAAGAAGCAAAAACTGAGTTAGTAGAAATTGTAGATTTCCTCAAGACTCCAGCACGGTTTACGCAAATTGGCGCGAGAATTCCTAAAGGTGTGTTGTTAGTTGGCCCTCCTGGTACTGGTAAGACACTTTTAGCGAAAGCCGTAGCCGGAGAAGCTGGAGTTCCATTCTTCAGCATCTCTGGTTCCGAGTTTGTGGAATTGTTCGTCGGCGTGGGTTCTTCCAGAGTGCGGGACTTGTTTGAGCAGGCGAAGAAACAGGCTCCTTGTATTATATTCATTGATGAATTGGATGCGATCGGTAAGTCTCGTAGCAGTAACGGCTTCTACGGTGGTAACGATGAGCGAGAACAGACCCTCAACCAATTACTAACGGAGATGGACGGGTTTGCGGCTGGTGATGCAACGGTGATTGTCCTAGCAGCGACCAACCGCCCCGAAAGCCTTGACTCTGCATTGCTACGTCCAGGCCGCTTTGACCGCCAAGTGTTGGTAGACCGTCCCGATTTATCTGGTCGGGAAGCAATTCTCAAGATTCACGCTCAAAAGGTAAAATTAGGAAAAGATGTAGATTTAAGAGCGATCGCTACTCGTACTCCTGGTTTTGCTGGCGCTGATTTAGCAAACTTGGTCAACGAAGCAGCATTATTGGCTGCTCGTAATCTGCGTGAAAGTGTTGCTCAAGAAGACTTCGCCGAAGCAATTGAACGGGTAGTTGCCGGCTTAGAGAAAAAGAGTCGCGTGATGAACGAGACTGAGAAAAAGATTGTTGCATACCATGAAGTTGGTCACGCAATGGTCGGGGCGCTAACTACAGGAAACGGTCGCGTAGAAAAGATTTCGATTATTCCCCGTGGGATGGCTGCTTTGGGCTACACTCTGCAATTACCAACTGAAGACCGCTTTTTGATGAATGAAGAGGAACTGCGGGGTCAGATTGCAACTCTATTAGGTGGACGTTCCGCCGAAGAGGTTGTGTTTAACAGTATTACCACAGGTGCTTCCAACGATTTGCAACGAGCAACTGACTTGGCAGAACGGATGGTAACATCTTATGGTATGAGCAAAGTCTTAGGGCCATTAGCTTACCAACAAGGACAACAATCGATGTTTTTGGGTAATGGTGGGGCTAATCCCCGACGGGCGGTGAGTGAAGACACATCCAAAGCCATTGATAGCGAAGTCAAGGAAATCGTGGAAACAGCCCACGAACAAGCCCTAGAGATTCTTAGACAGAATCGAGACTTGCTAGAAGCGATAGCGACTCAACTCTTAGAAACAGAAGTCATTGAAGGCGAAAAACTGCACGATTTGTTGAGTCAAGTGAAACCCGTAACTAATTCGTAATTAAGATTTGTCAGATTTCATCAACAGAGGGACGCAGAGCATAACTTTGCGTCCCTCTGCGTTAAACCTCTGCGTTCCTTTGCGTTTCAAAAATGCCACTTACTGCGATACAAATACCAGCTAGGAAAAATGCCAAGAAACTCCCAGTTGCACCAACAAAAGGTGTTATTGCTTGTAAGTTGGGAAAGATGACACCAAACAAACTCATTGCTAAAGCGAATCCCCCAAAATACATGCCAATTCCTAATCCCGCCCACCGTTGGGGTACTAGTCCTAGAGCAAAAGGAATTGCGCCATTGACAATTAAGCTAAAGCTAGCAACGATTAATAGAATTATCGGAATTTGTGCGCCCACAGATATCATTATCAATAAAGAGGGAATGATTGCACAGATCCCACAAAGCATTGCTTGACGATTACCAATTTTGACGGCGAAGATTCCTGCTGGTATGCTGGCAATTGCGATCGCTAATCCAATCCACACCATAAGCAGATCAACATTATCAGTATTCAGTTGGGTCTTTAGTACTTTACCCAAGACATCAAAGAGGAATCTAATACCCCAAGCTACACCAAAACCAGTTACTAAAATCAAAGCCAATTTTTGTAACGGCAACTTTACTACTTCTATTTGGTGTCTACTATCCACTGGTGCTTCTGGAGGATTGACTAACCGCAACACAGCCGCCGCCCCCAACATGACGAAAGAACCGATCGCAAAAGTATAAACTGGCCCTAAGCTCAGAATAAACTTGTGGCTTATCGGTCTAAAAGCCCCAATTACACCACCAGCTAAAGTGACAACACTTACTGCTAAAGGTAACTGGGCTGGTGTAGAATACATCCCCAAGAGGCACATCGCTGGAGAACGAAATATTGTCATTGCTAATGCCCAGGCTACCAATGCTATAGGTAAGAGCGATCGCATTACAGTAGTAGGTGGAATCAAACTCACAACGCATGGTATGGCAATAAACAAAGCCGATGCCAAAATCATACCTACTGAGATGAAGGGAAACCGAGTCCCTACCCAGCGTCTAGCTTGGTCTGAAAGTCCCCCCATCAATGGTTCTAGCAACGCACTCAAGGCATTTTCGACTAGCACCAAGGCAACTGCAAGCGAGGCGGGAAAACCAAACTGAGTCAAAAGTTGTGGCAAATATATATTATAAATTAACCAGGTGAGGGTAATTGCTCCCTGCACCACTGCCAATACCCAAACTTGCACCCATAAAATATTGAAATGAGATTTTGAGGTAGTCAAGTCGCTTCGCTCCAATTAAAAATTAAAAATTATTAATTAAAAATTCCAAGACGCTTTCTACGAGACGCTGCGCGTAGTTTGCTTCTCTATTCGCGCAGCGTCCTGTAAGGAAGGAGTATGTGGACTTGCTAACACTGCGTCATATATTATTGTTGGCTTTGTACCAAAATTAATTAAAAATTATTCTTTTTCTTAATTTTTAACTTTTAATTTTTAATTCTAAAAAGGTCATCAGGAGATGAGCGAATGGGAGACTTAAACCGCAAACTCGCTCCGATCATGGTATAAAACAGAGCAGAGGCGGAGCAGTATTTCTCCTGCCTCCTACCTCTGTTGTTAATACTCTGGAACTGAAGGATCGATTTCTCGACTCCAAGCGGTAATTCCGCCTTTGACATTTGTCCCGACAATCCCGGCTTCCTTAAGGATAGCGAGGGCTTTTGCCGATCGCCCACCCATCTTACAATGAGCGATTAAGCGGTGTCCGTTCAATATTTCCTTCACCTTCGCAACGCCATTGCCATTTTCAATGTCTGGTAAGGGTACTAACACCGAACCAGGAATCTTGGCAATTTCGTACTCATTAGGGTTGCGGACATCTAGTAGTACAAAATCCTTTGCACCGCTATCCAGCAATTCCTTCAAATCTTTAACAGTCATTTCTTGACTTTCCAACTGCTGTTTTGCCTCCTCTGCCTTAGCTTGTGGAATCCCGCAGAATTCTTCGTAGTCTACCAGTTTTTCAATCACTGGGCGAATCGGGTTAGGACGCAGTTTCAACTCCCGGAATTTCATATCTAAGGCGTTGTATAGCAGCAATCGTCCACTTAGAGTATTACCTTGTCCCAAAATGATTTTGACAGTTTCGGTTGCTTGGATTAAACCAATAATTCCTGGCAAAATACCGAGTACGCCACCTTCTGCACAAGAGGGAACCATTCCTGGTGGTGGTGGTTCTGGGAAAAGGTCACGATAATTTGGCCCACCTTGGTAGTTAAATACAGTAGCTTGCCCTTCAAAGCGTAAAATTGAACCGTAGACGTTGGGCTTATTCAACAATACGCAAGCGTCGTTAACTAGATATCTAGTGGGGAAGTTATCAGTACCATCTACGACGATATCGTAAGGTTCAAGGATTTCTAGGGCGTTTTCGGAAGTCAGGCGAGTTTCGTATAAATCAACCTGACAATAGGGGTTAATCTCGTGAATGCGGTTTTTTGCCGATTCAATCTTGGGTTTACCCACCCAAGATGTCCCGTGGATGACTTGGCGTTGCAGATTGGAAGTATCGACAACATCGAAATCGACAATCCCAATTCGTCCAATACCCGCCGCCGCCAGATATAAAAGTAGTGGTGAACCTAGTCCACCTGTACCTATACACTGTACACTGGCGGCTTTCAGGCGCTTCTGTCCTTCTAGTCCTACTTCCGGTAAAATCAGGTGTCGGGAGTAGCGTTCGTAATCGTCTTTGGTCAACTGGATTTCGTCCAGATTGGGATTGAGCATAGCAGTTATGATCTGGGAGAGCGGAATATTAATCCTATCGAAAAACTGTATCTCTTATGGAGATAGGGAGTGGGGAAGATGAATTTTCTATCCGTGGTGGCGGCTAAAACCGCTACGAGTGACTGTCTTTGAACTAAGCCAGTTATTTTATATTCTCAATTGTCTCTGCTTGGAATTGATGACTATCGTCAAGGCTCCAGCTTTGAAGTTCTCCAGCTTTACCGTTTTGGACGGTAACTATTATATACGAGTATCCTTGCCAAGCGTATAAGCGATCGCATTCTGAAGGGATAGCAGGATGATCTGGGTGGGAGTGAAAAATGCCGATGATGTTCAGTGAGCGATTACGTGCTTCCTTTTGGGTTTTTAGCATAACTTCGGGTGCGATCGCATATTGCCGTCTTTTACTTTCTGCTGTGTGTTCCCCTGAAAACTCAGCACCTGCTTCTGTATTCCAGGCGTTTTCTGTTGGTATGACTTCAACTACAATTTTGCCCTCATTAGCCAAATAGCCTAAAATTATACCGCAACACTCCTCTGGATAGGCGCTTTCGGCATGGGCGCGGATAGTTTGCAAGTGTTCTGGGCTAAGTTGGATCATCTCTGCGTTTCTAATTTTTTAGTTGCTAGCTAGGGATAATCTTATTTGCATAACAGCTTAGTTACTGGTTTTGTTTTGAAGATAGCGATCGCTATCTTCAATATTAAGTATTTTTATTCATCTTTTGGGATGTTGGTGCTGCTTTGTGCATATTCTTAGACAATAAAAATATAAAAGACATCTCCAGAAATTAAATATGCGTTATCCAGAATCCTTGTAGAGACGTAGCAGTGCTACGTCTCTACATTCATTTTCACTCCTATGTCTAAAGAATATACTTTCTAAGTACTCTTGACGAACTCTGCAATCTCTATACGATTCCCACCGGGATCGCGGAGGAAAAACCGCACGCATCCTGGTAGTGGTCGTTGATCGGGAATAATTTTTACTCCATACTCTTTTAGGTGTTTCTCAAAGGTGTTCAAGTCATCAACTTGGAAACAAAAATGTCTTCTAGATACTTGGTTATTGGCGTTTTTCTCTCTACTAACGTGCAATTCAATGTTTCCCACCTGATACCAGGCTCCTGAATCGTTTTTGACCGCATCAGGTCTGGGAATTTCAGTCAATCCCAAAATTCTGCTGTAGAAAGATAGCATTGCATCCTCTACCTCAAGAGGATAAGTTGCCTGAATATGATGAACTGCTTTGAGCGCCATTTTCATTCTCCTGTTGGGATATCTCAGAATTTAGGGGACAGAAAAAAGTTATTCCCTATTCCCGGTAAGCTATTTCCTTCTTAAATAAGGACTTGCCTTTGGACATTGTTTGTGAAATACTACTCTATAAACTACGGTAAATCGGTAAAGTTTAAGTATTTTTGTACAAAACTTACCACAAAACATTTCGTTCTCAAAGTAATTACAGGCTAATCCCTACGATGACAAACACAGAAATTCGCACCACTCAAGTTAAAGTTCCTAACGGGGATTTGCAAATCGATGCTTACTTAGCGGAACCTGCACAAAAGGGAACCTTCCCAGCCGTTATCGTGATTCAGGAAATTTTTGGGGTTAACATTCACATTCGAGAAGTTGCTGAGAAATTTGCCAAAGAAGGCTATGTTGCGATCGCACCGACTTTATTTCAACGCACTGCTCCCGGTTTTGAGGGTGGATACACCCCTGAAGATGTCCAGCAAGGAAGAGGGTATAAGGAACAGACAACAGCCGAGGAAATATTGAGTGATATTAAGGCTGCGATCGCCTATTTAAAAACCTTACCAAATGTGCAAGGAGATGCGATTGGCTCCATTGGTTTCTGCTTTGGTGGTCACGTAGTTTATCTAGCTGCCACTTTACCAGATATTAAAGTTACAGCTTCCTTCTATGGTGGTGGTATTCCCAACTCAACTCCCGGTGGTGGAGAACCAAGCATCACCCGCACTCCTGATATTAAGGGCCCCATTTACGCCTTCTTTGGCCTTGACGATCAGGGAATCCCTTTAGAACAAACGGAACAGATTGAGGCTGAATTGAAGAAAAATCAGATTCCTCATGCTATATTTCGCTATTCTGGCGCAGGACATGGCTTTTTCTGCAACCATCGCGCTAGCTACAATGCCGAAGCTGCTGCCGATGCTTGGAAAAACGTTCAAGAACTTTTCCAGAAGAACCTTCAGCTTCAAAAAGTTTAAATCTTTGGGTTAAGGGTAATGTAATGTTCGACGGCTTATGTGTTGTTCGCCTAACAATCTAAATCAAAAAACCTCTAAGAGATTTTACGACACAAAACCGTCCCTCTCCGATGCAAAGAGAAACTTGAACTTTAGTTCAAGTCTAGAAGAGTTTGATTGAACTTACATTATGAGCAATACGCAGTAGAGACGAACAGATGTCATAGGTGTTCAGTCTTGTTTCAAAATGCCCAATCAATGAGGAATATTTCTAGCCTCTGGCTGGAAATGAAGTTTTAAAAGGGTTGGCATTTAAGTTGACACCAATGTACAGATGTTACCCTACTGAGCATCGGTAACTATTAGCCAAATAAAAACAAAGTATCACGTCCATGATTACCGCTTTCAAACAGCCACAAGTTAGTATTTTTCAGCGTTTTTCACTATTCCTATTACCTGGATTATTAACAATTTCAACTACCTTAATTAGTTGTTCAGTTACAACCCCAAACGCAGGGAATGAAACCACTGGCTTTAAAACTAAAACTGTCCGTATGGGATATCAAAGCTCTGGGGATCTGGTCAGACTTAAAGGATTGATAGAAAAGCGTTTACAGCCTTTAGGTGTCTCCGTCGAATGGGCACAATTTGCCGCCGGGCCGCAACTGATGGAAGCGATGAATGTAGGTAGAGTTGATATTGGTTCTGTAGGCGAAACTCCACCGATATTTGCCCAAGCTGCTGGTACATCTTTAGTATATGTTGCTAGTAATAAACCCAGTACAGGTAAAGGAAGTGGAATTATCGTCCAAAATAATTCGTCAATTCGCACTTTAGCTGATCTCAAAGGTAAAAAAGTAGTTTTTCAAAAAGGTTCTGCTTCCCATTACTTATTAATAAAAGCTTTAGAAGAGGCTGGTTTGAAATATAGTGATATTCAAGCCATTAGTCTCCCTCCTTCAGAAGCCCGTGATGCTTTTATTCAAGGCAAAATAGATGCCTGGGTAACTTGGGACCCTTATTTAGCTGTAGCACAAAAAAAGGCAAATGCTCGTGTTTTGAGAGATGCTAGCGGCATCTCTACTCAGGGTGGATATTACATGGCTGCGCGAAAATTTGCCACAGAAAACCCGAAATTAGTACGATTAGTTCTTGAAGAGATAGATAACACAGGTCAATGGGGTGAAAAGAACCGAGCAGAAGTTGTAAAGCTGACTATTCCTCATCTCAAAATTGATGAAGATATTTTAGCAACAATGATTGAAAGGCGAGCTTATGGCTTAAGACCCATTACGCCAGAAATCATGGAAAATCAACAGAAAATTGCAGATTTGTTTGCCACAGAAAAAGTGATTCCTAAACCAATCAATATCAAGGAAGCGATGCTGAGTAGCGAACAATATGCAGCCATCACACCAGAAACCATTAGTCAGAAGTAGTAAGCTGTTACGCAAATAAGATTGCACATCAACTGGTGAGGTTGTCAATTGTCCTTTGTCCTTTGTCCTTGGTAAACACAAATGACAAATGACAAATGACTAATGACGGTCTACACGGAAAATATTGCAATATGTAGGTGCGTTAGCTTACCAATGGCAGATTCCTCATCAGCCAGGGTATCAAAAATGGGTTTGATATCTGAAGTCAAGTCGCTTCTCTACGAGACGCTGCGCGAACGCTCCAATTAAAAATTAAAAATTAAAAACAATTAGTGAGAGCTTGAACTCACAACTAATTGTTGGCGTAGCGTCCCGTAGAGAAGATTGTGGCGGGGGCTTGTACCCAGAATTAATTAATTCAAAATTATTTCCATTCTTCCTAACAGAATTTTGAATTTTGAATTCAAAAAAGGTCATAAGTTTTATAGACTCTTTCCCGCACAATTCCTGAATTAAATCTGGAATTGAACCTCAAGTAGTGGCAAATGTCAAGCGATCATTCCCTTTTGAACATTATCTGTGCCACTGCGAACCTCATGTATGCGTTCCTCGCCAGGATTTTCTGGGATAAATCCACCTGCTTGCATTTTCCATAACCTGTGATAAGCACCGCCAAGTGCCAGTAGTTGAGCGTGGGAACCATCTTCAATAATGCGACCTTTATCGAACACCAAAATCCGGTCTAGATGGACGATGGTAGATAGTCGATGAGCCACCACAATGACCGTTTTCCCATTCATTGCTAAGTCGAGGGTATCTTGGATCGCTTTTTCGGTGATTGAATCGAGGCTAGAGGTGGCTTCATCTAAAATCAGGATCGGCGCGTCTTTGAGAATTACCCGTGCGATCGCAATGCGTTGTCTCTGCCCTCCAGATAACTTGACACCGCGTTCGCCCACCAGAGAATTATAACCATCCTGACTTTGGATGATGAAATCGTGAGCATTAGCCTTTCGCGCCGCCTCGAACACTTCCTCATCGGTTGCATCTAAGCGTCCGTAACGAATATTTTCTAGCAGAGTGCGATGGAACAGAGATGGATCTTGGGGAATCAAGCTGATCTGTGCGTGTAGGGCATCCTGAGTCATGTCTCGAATATCGACCCCATCAATAATAATCTGTCCAGATTGGGGGTCGAACAAACGCAGAATTAGATTGACAAAGCTGGATTTTCCCGAACCAGAGAAGCCCACCAGTCCGACACGCTGTCCAGCTTGGATGGTGACAGAAAGGTTGTTGAAAACTTTCTTTTCATCAGAGTAATTGAAATTCACCCGGCGAAACTCAATCTTACCTTGGGTAATTGGGTGTGCGATCGCGCGATCGCGATCAACCAACTCGTGGGGTTGAACGATGGTAAAGACACCATTGGCAACATTGCCGATATGTTCAAAAAATTCCAGAAAGCGGCGGCTCAAATTCCGGGCTTCAATGATGATCAATAGCGACAGGCTAGTTGCGACGACGAAATCAGCAGTAGCGATCTTCCCTTGACTCCAGAGAAAGAGCGAGTAATACAGGGTGCTGATTTTCAGAATGGCTGCCGAGATGAACTGAAACCAGCGAATTCGCTCCGAATACCAGTTGGACTTTCTCACCTGTTTGAGTTCGCGGCTTAATTGCTCATTCAAATAACGTCGTTCAAAACCCAAACGAGCAAACAATCGGCTACTAGTAAGATTTGTTACTGTATCTACGATGATGCCAGTTGTCTCACTTCTTGCGGCTGCGGCTTTCCGAGAGTAAATTCGGCAGCGAGTTGCCAGCCAGAACGAAATAGTGATGAAAAGAACTGCCCACACGCCCACGAGTGCAGCCAGGGGAGGATAAGCGCGATACAGTAACATCGTGGCAACAATATACACAACAATTACTGCCATAAATTCAGTAATTAACATTTGCATCGTCTGAGTAACACCCAGAGAAGTTTCGCTAATCCGATGTGCTAATGCCCCGGAAAAACTGCTGCTCATATAGCGATGCGAATGGTGTTGCAAGTAGGCATATAGCGATCGCACAATATGTTGTCGGTGGATTGGATGGAGGATAGTTTGCAAGAGTCCAGCCGAACGCCCGAATATTACTTCACCCACACTCAAGGCGATGAACAGCATCAGGGGTTGCCTCATGGCATCAAAAATGGGCTGGCTGTTGCCCGTTGATTTCGTCACACCTCGGATGATCTCACCAATGGCATAAGGCAACATAACGCCACAGGTCGCGTGTACCATCTCCAAGCTCACCATTAACACATACCACCAGCGAAACTGGTTAACAAAATATAAAATGAACCTGAATGGAGTTGATGGTAGGTTTGGTGCATCAGCAGCACGTTGAAAGGGTTTGAATTGTCTGGTCTTTTTCGTCATGAAGGTCGATCCACTAGCATCATTTTGGCTGTTCTGCAAGATAAAAATGGACGACTATATAAGCCGTCCGGTGGTATTAGGGACTTCTGGCAGCACTGTTTAAAAACTTTTGCTGTTTGGTTGTAGCTGACTTATTTACTCGTTTAATTAATAAACTTTTGGACATTAAATTTGCACATTAGTTAGAAAGAAGAATTTTTTAGTGATGGATATTTTGCTCATTTAAGATTATGAAAATTACAAGCTTGATGTGTGTCTTTTAGCAAGACCTATAGTAGCTATCAGATAAGTTAAGACATAAATAAATGAGAAAAACTACCAAAAGAATTTTAAGCTTGCTCCCTACTGTACATCACTAGATCATAATTTCTGGTGGGGTAATTGCAGTATAGATATCAGGCGGAAGTAACGCATCTTTAATGTTGATTTTCTTTGGTATTACACCCTCATCAAAAAACAAATCTGCCACACGTTGTTGTTCTTTTATCAGCGCAGAACTAAGTCCTCTACGTCCTACAAAAGTGCGACGAGACATTGCTATTTCCACGACATCTGGATCGAGCTTTTGTTCAGAGATCATCAATTTGGCAACTTCGCCTCTATTTGCCTCTGCCCACTTGTCGAGCTTATTAAGCTCCTCAATGATAATTTTTAGCAAACCAAGATTTTCTTCGGCAAACTTTCTGTCAGCAATATAGTAAGCACCAGGAGAATCTAGCCCAACAGAATCTTTGAGGACTCGAATTCGACCCATCTTTTGGGCGATCGCATAGTGGGGATCTCCTGTCATCCAAACGGGAATTTTACCTTCGAGGAAAGCAGCCCGTGCTTCGATTGTGGGAAGACTTCTGATTTTAATATCTTTGAGAGTTAAGCCGATAGACTGCAAGGCTCTGATAATAAAGTAATGCGATGCCGAGCCTTTTTGAAAGTAAACTTCTTGACCCTTAATATCCTCAAACTTCTTAAGGGGAGATTCTGGTGGAACAGCAATAACACTACTTGTCCCTGTCCTTCGGTTTCTTTGTGTACCTACTACATAAACAAGTTCAGATCCAGCCACTTGTGCAAAAATTGGTGGTGTTTCTCCCACAGATCCCACGTCAACTTTTTTTGCAGCCATCCCTTCCATAAGTTGGGGCCCTTGGACAAATTGTGACCATTCCACCCTAATCCCCAACGGTTCCAAGCGTTTCTCTAAAACTTTCCGATTTCTGAAGAGATCCCCCGCACTTTGATATCCCATGCGGAGAACTTTCGTTTTTATTCCAAGGGAAGTTTCACTGGCATTAGTACTGTTTAGCAAAGAAGACTGTTCGCTTTGATCGCTACAACTCCCTAACAGATATGCCATAGAAAATCCACATAGCCCTGAAGTAGAAAAATGGAGAAAACGACGGCGTTTAATCCTAGCTATTTTATCCATGAGATATTTCTGATTTGTCATTTGTCATTGGTCATTGGTCATTTGTCATTAGTTATTTGTTGCGTACTTGTTTCTCTAATTTCTAACGGAGAGAATCTCCTCTTCGGTATTCGGCGGTTAAGTCATCTAACTTTTGTTTCAAACTGTCGTCGAGTTTTAGTTCTACTGCTTTGAGATTGTCAGCAAGTTGTTGTGGACGGCTAGCGCCAATGATTGGGGCAGTGATAATGGGATTAGATAAAACCCAAGCTACTGCTAAGGTGGTGAGAGACAATCCGGCGAGATCGGCGACTGTGCGTAATTCCTCGACAGTATTAAATTCGCGATCGTGCCAATAGCGTTCTTGATAACGTTCTGCGGCAGCACCTAACGTAAAACGTGTACCGGAGGTAGGACCTTGAGCGAGAATGTGTTTGCCGGTGAGCAAACCGCCCGCCAACGGATTGTAGGAAATTACACCCAGTCCTTCTTCTTTAGCTAGGGGCAATAGTTCTCGCTCAATTTCGCGGAACAACAGGTTGTAGCGGGGCTGAATTGAGATAAATCTGGTTAAATTGCGTGTTTCGGCGCGACCCAAGGCGCGGGCGAGTCGGTAGGCTAAGAAGTTGGAAACCCCGATGTAGCGTACTTTGCCAGCACGAACTACCGCGTCCAGTGCTTCTAGAGTTTCATCGAGGGGGGTGGAAGCATCGTCGGAGTGCAATTGGTACAAGTCAATATAGTCGGTTCCCAAACGTCGTAGGGAAGCATCGATCGCATCTAGAATATGTTTGCGCGAAGCACCCTGATCCCAAGGTGCAGGACCAACCCGGCCGACGCACTTGGTAGCTAAGATAAAATGTTCGCGTTTGCCTTTGAGCCAGCGCCCAACGATTTCTTCGGTACGGCCAGCAGTGGTAAGCCCGCCGCCAAGTGGATAAACATCGGCTGTATCCAAAAAGTTGATTCCGCCATCGGCTGCCGTGTCGAGGATATCTCTAGAAGTTTCTTCGTCAGTCTGCAATCCAAAGGTCATGGTGCCAAGACAAAGACGGGAAACAGTTAATCCAGTTTTACCGAGATTGATAGTTGGTAAGGTCACGTCGCTTCGCTCCGAATTCAAAATTCAAAATTTAAAATTAATAATTCCCATACTTCTCTACGAGAGGCTGCGCCCAAAGCGTAGCTATGCCCCAGGGTTTACGGCTACGCTCAGTAACCATAAATAAATTTAGGGGCTTGTATCCTTTTCTTTGTTGGTCATGGGGATTGAGAAAAATCTTCTTTTGTATCTCAGCCCCCAGTCTGTGAGCGTTGACTTTTGGGGTTTTGTGCCTCAGACAACTAAAGCAGTATTGCGACGGCTCAGGGAAACTAGCCACTGTTGCAATTTCGGATCGCTGTATACCTCATCTGCAATAAAATGATCGCCTTCTGGCAACACTGTCAAATCGACTTTTCCGCCTACTTTGCGTAAGCGCTCAACAAAATGCTCTGTGTCCTCAATTGGCAGATTTTTGTCTTGTCCACCTTGGAATATCTGAACGGGAATGTCTTTGAGTGCAGCTAGTTCGCTTTCTGCTAATGTTTTAGGTACACGTCCAGATACAGGTACTAGACCTGCGAAGCGATCGGGATGCAAAGCAGCGATATGCCAAATACCGGCCGAGCCTAAGCTGAACCCGGCTAATATCACCCGCGCTGGATCGACGGGCTGGGAAGCGATCAGTTCATCAAGCAAAGCCAGCACGTCATCTGCTCGATCTGCCCAAGTCTGTTCAGCCGGAATCTGGGGTGCGGCGAAGACATAAGGTAATGAGTCGGATAAATCTACGAAACGAGGTAGACCCCATTTCAGTAGCACATTCAGATCCGTCCCGCGATCGCGTCCTCCATGCAGAAACAGTACTAAGGGTGCAGGTTGCTTGGCATTCTCAGAAACAGGCGAGAAAAGATAAGGCAAGGAACCATTACTGGTGTCGTGAGAGCGTTGTTCAACGGACATGGCTGTGACTCCTAATTTATTTGGGCATTGGGCATCGCAATATTTTTCGAGTTTTGGGGGAAAGGAAAAGGGTTAAAGGGGAAAAATCTTATATATCGAGCTTTCCACTCCTTTTCCCCTTATCCTTTTCCCTTTAACCGAGCAGTATTTATTGGGCATGGGGTATTGATTATTTCTCCTCATCTATCCCCACGCCCTCATCTCGGCTTTTACACCACTACCAGGCTCTTATCCACTTGTTGAAATTCGGTGTTACCTACTTTGGATTCGATCGCAGTACCCTTGAAAAATTCGGGGTTAGCTTGGGTGTAAAACTTGTAGGGATTAGCGAATACATAGGACTTAAAGTCGGCTTCAGAAATAACGCCTTCTTGAACCAAATCCCAGCTTTCAGCCAAGGGGGAAGTCAAATCTGGTACATCCCAGTGACCAACATCGGAGGAATAGATGGCGTTGATTTTGACTCCCAAGGGATTGGCTTTGTCGTTGAATGCCGTAGCGATGGTGCGATCGTCTGACTCGGAACCAAAGAAGAAACTATTCACCCAGCGATCGCGGATGTCTTCAATTGTTTCAATGCCTGCTGCTGCAAAATCATCCAATTCGCTACCAATTGGCGCACGGCTATGACGGCTAAATGAAGCTCCCAGTACAGTCTTGGTCAATTCATCCTTATCGAGGGAATACCCTTGAGTAACTTCTGCACCATAGCGTTCAAATATTTCAAATAGCTCATCAGGATTTGTCAATGCTGGATTGTAGTTTTCCAGTGCCTTGATATTGCGCTTGGAGAAACGATCTACCAAATGAATGTAGACACGCGCACCCCAATCTGCACCACCTTCCAGCATCGCTACTCGCAACTGTGGAAAACGCTTGGTAACACCACCGAAGAACAACGCCTTCGCAAAGGCTTCCGAACCATCGGCGAAGTGACCGATATGGTTGTTCATGTAGTTACTAATGGAGGAGCGTCCAGTCCAACCTTGGCTACCGTAATGGGTGGTGACGGGTACGCCTAATTCCACGACTTTAGCCCAGAAGGGATCGTAGTCGTATTCACTATCTAGTCCGTAGAAGTCGATATAAGAAGCATACTTGGCGATTTCGGGGAATTTATCGGCTGGATATTTATCAGCGATCGCTTTAATCGGCCGTTTCACTCCGCCAGTGATATTAATCACTTTTAAGCCAAGTGTTTTTACTGCAAACTCTAGCTCCTCAATGCCTTCTTGAGGATTGGTCAAGGGAATACCAGCAACCGGTGTCAGGCGATCGCTATATTTCCGGTAAATATCAGCATGATAGTGATTTACCGCGCGTTGCAGTGCTTGACGATTCTCTGCACTGGCTCCAGCCGGTGCTAGGACATTGTTGGGAAACAGCACCGAATAGTCTGAGCCTTGCTCCGCTTGACGCTCATAGAGCAATTCGGGAAGGGTGTAAGTAGCTAAATCCAGCGTGTTTTTGGTAACTCTGGCCCACCAAGGCGATCGGATTGTCCGATTGTATTGACGTTCTTCAGGCGTTTGTTGATACCAGTCTTTACCGTTGCTCTTGGAGTTAAGACGGGAGGCTTCAGTTTTACGTAACTCGTCTACGAGTTTCACACCGCCGTACTTAGCAATGTAATCCTCAAACGCCGGTGTGAAATCATTGGTATGAACATCGGTATCGATTACCGGATAATCAAGGGTTGCTCTGATTGCGGCGGAGCGTGAGGTCTTTAATCGGCTATATTCAGTCATGTTTTTTCCTTTAAAAAATTACAAGGTTTTCCTAGCAGCGTTGGATGCTGGTTAGTGTGTTAAAACTTACGCAAGAACTCTCTGAAACTCTTATTTCTCCGTGTCCTCTGCGTCCTCTGCGGTTCGATTTCCGATTCTGTAGGGCGGCGATCTACAGAAGGTGCGATCTAAAAGGTATGGCTTAAACATCTGCAAACAATTCATTTACGCCAATACAAGGCTCTTATCCACTTGTTTTGCAGCAAAACGATTGACCGGACGACGCAATCCCAAGTTTTCACGCAAGGTACTACCCTCGTATTCGGTACGGAACAATCCGCGTTTTTGCAAGATGGGAACGACTAAGTTAACGAATTCATCTAATCCAGTGGGAAGGATTGGCGGCATGATATTAAAGCCGTCTGCTGCACCATTGTTGAACCATTCTTCTAACTGGTCGGCAATGGTTTCGGGAGTACCAAGTATGGTGCGATGTCCTCGTGCAGTAGCAAGAGAGAGATACAACTGACGCAGTGTGAGAGTGCCACGAGTTGCCAAATCTCTGACTAGTTTGAGACGACTCTTGTTAGTGTTGGTGTCGCTGGGCAGTTCGGGAGCCACATCATCTAGAGAATATTTCGACAGATCCACACCTTTGTAGTAGTTCTTTAAAATTCCCCAGGCGACATCAGGATGAATCAAAGATTGCAGAAATTCGTATTTCTCTTGAGCTTCTGCTTCGGTACGGCCAATGATTGGGAAAGCACCGGGCATAATTTTTAGATCGTCTGGCGATCGCCCATATTGTGCTAATCTCCCTTTCACATCAGCATAAAATTCTTGGGCATCAGCTAGGGTTTGATTGGCGGTGAAAATTACTTCGGCGGTGCGTGCAGCTAAGTCCCGTCCAGATTCCGAGGCTCCAGCCTGAACAATCACGGGGTAGCCTTGAGGCGGACGACCGACGTTTAAAGGGCCTTGGACAGAAAAATATTTGCCTTTATGGTTAAGTGTATGGAGTTTGTCTGGATCGAAATAGACACCAGATTCTTTGTCACGGATAAAAGCATCATCTTCCCAGCTATCCCACAGACCTTTTACCACTTCCACAAACTCTTCGGCGCGTTCATAACGCTGGCTATGTTCTGGGTGATGCTCAAGTCCGAAATTACGAGCAGCGTTCTCATTGCCTGTGGTGACTACATTCCACCCTGCGCGGCCGTTACTCAAGTAGTCCAATGAGGCAAACTTCCGCGCCAAGGTGTAGGGCTCTTCATAAGTAGTCGAAGCGGTGGAAATGAAGCCGATATTTTTGGTAACAGAGGACAAAGCCGAGAAAAGAGTGACTGGCTCGAAATGGGCCATTTTACCGTTGCGATACTGAGTTTCTGGAGAGCCACCCCAGACTCCTGGGCTATCTGCCAAGAAAACTGCATCAAACAAGCCGCGTTCAGCAGTCTGGGTAATTTCCTTGTAATGCTCGAAATTCAATCCAGCATCTGCTTGTGCATCGGGGTGCCGCCAAGAAGAAACATGATGACCGGTGGCTTGAACGAATGCACCTAAACGAAACTTGCGTGTTGTATTCATAAGCTTTTTTCTTTTCTATAGTGTGATTGCTGATTTGCGTATAGCAGCTAATGGCTTTTCATCTAACGTCAGTGTGCGATCGCTAATTCCTAACTGTTTGTAAAATCCTTATAACTACGTGGCAAGTGTCTGATGAGTAGACACAACTGCTGACATCCACCCAAAAAATACTCAGATGGCAGATTGATAAAATCCTTTCCATACAAAGCTTTGGGCTAGCATTTACTGCTAACTCCACACTGAATGTAATAATGGAATACTTTCAAAGCAACTAAAATGTAGACTTCAGTTGCTCTACATGGAATGAAATAACCAAACTTTAAGTCAGGTTAATGCCACAGCAAAACTAGGGTTGCTGCTGCTTGGCGCTCGAATTACCATAAATTTATGTAGCAATCTTACTCCGCAAATAGAGTCTACACGATGCATACAAAAAAATATGTACTGATGAACACAATATCATGCAATACTAATTATTAGATTATCTAATATTAAGTATTACAAACTAATTGTTCAATATCTCAGATTAACTGTCTCGTTTGCGATGACCTCGGCGGGCGGATACGTGATCGCAGCACACTTAAAAACAAGCGTCGTTTTTGTAACACAAAATCGCGTAATACGCAACGTTAATACTTCTCAGATAAGACCAAAATACTTGTAGAGACGGCGATTTATCGCGTCTCAAAACATAACTACTATGAATGGTAAAAACCCGGCTTCTCTATCAAAACCGGGTTTTTAAGTAATTTTTAATTTATTTTTGAACAGTACAACAGGGCAATAAAGGCTTGTTTACAACTTCTTTAATCTCTACTGAATTTAACAAATCTTCCCAATACTTCTGAACTTCGGGATCGTTAGGACGCTGGCGGCGTAAATTAGCTAAAGTTCTGAGAGAATCTTCCCAAAATCCAGCAGTTGCAAATAGAACTGCACGATCCAAGTCTGTGTTTGGTTGGTTTAGCTGAAGAGAGAGGTTTTCATCTTGCGATCGCACTATTGTACCTTCTACATAAGAGTCTTTATCGCGGTTGTTGGTATCACAAATCATTGAAAAAGTCCAACTATACTCTTTACCGATTTGTAGAGATGGCTGATTAGCAGGTACATTTACACTAACAATACCATTCTGCCCAACAGGTTTGAAAGTTCCTTTATACAATGGGTCGGAGCTATCATCATCCCGCAAAACAAATTCTAGTGCTTGCACTGTTGTCGAGGTTTGAGGAACATAGAAAAATAATGTGGGACGCTCTGCTGTGGTTCGTTGAGCTTCCTTATCTGTCGGTGTCAGAGGAATGATATTTTGTCCAGTTTGAAAGCAACTTCCTCGTGTTCCTGCTGACCTTACCCTACCAGGTCTACCTGGGACGAAGGCAATACGATTTCTACCACGCTGAATGTAACCTGTAACATTTCTAATTGCAGCAGTAGCATACCTATCTCCAGGACGTAGCCGTTCTGCTTGCTGAAAATATCCTAAAGCTTTTCGATAGTTTCTCCGTTTGGTTTCGTTATAGCCGAGTTGCATATATTGCGTATAAGCAGATTTGGCTTGTGCCAGTTGCAAAACTGACTCTGTTGCCAAAACTTGTGTAGTCATTACAGGTTCTAAAGGAAGAAATGCTAAAGCTGCAAGCAAATAGCTTGCCCAAAATCTATGTTTCATAATCTCCATTTCCACTTGTAGTACGTTGATTGGGTCTATATAATACAATACCTTAAGCTTTACATTAGTAAGGCTTTATGTACCAGTTTGTGGAAATGCTGAGGTAGCCTTCTAATACGGTTGGCTAAAGCGCAATACAGTTCATATAAGATCAAAACACTTGTAGAGACGGCGATTTATCGCGTCTCAAAACCCACGATACCGTATTGGGTAGCCTTCTACTTTTGCACAAGAAGATTCCCAACTTATTTTAGGACTTAGGCAAAATTATACGGTGTAGGGGCAATTCATGAATTGCTTCTACAGCGTGGATCTATTTTCTATCAAAGAATGATTAATAAAAACCTGAAACGACCTGTTTATTATGCTTTATCAACAACTCTTGTAGAGACATAGCAGCGCTACATCTCTACATTATCTGTCATCAGATATCTAATGAGGTACAGCTAATTGTGCATCAGCTACTTGGGCATTATCAACAACGATTTGGCGGAATGAATCGCCTTCAATTGTTTCTTCTTCTATTAACAAATCTACTAAACGTTCCAAAACTATGCGGTTTTCTTCCAACAGTTCTTTTGCCTTGATATAAGAGTTGTTGACAATTTCACGCACCTGTGAATCAATTTTGGCGGCAATTTCTTCAGAATAGTCAGATTTATTCATCCAGTCGCGTCCTAAAAATACCTCTCCACTCTGATTTTCCAGAGACAATGGGCCTAATTCTGACATCCCGAAGCGTGTCACCATCTGCCGCGCCATCCCTGTCACCTGTTGCAAGTCATTGCTTGCACCTGTGGTAACTTCTGGCTTACCAAAAACGATTTCCTCGGCGGCGCGACCACCCAAAGTAGCAGTAATCCGGGATTTGAGTTGGGAACGGGAAACTAACCCCTGTTCTTCGTTAGGAGTAAACCAAGTTAATCCGAGTGCTTGTCCCCGTGGAATTAATGTAACTTTCTGCACAGGGTCATGGTCTTTGAGCAATGTGCCTACTAAAGCATGTCCAACTTCATGATAGGCAATCAAGCGTTTGCTCTTGCTGTCTACTAATGCAGTACCTTCCATACCTGCAACGACTCTATCTACAGCAGCATCAATTTCTAAAATGGTGACAGCTTCTTTGCGTCTCCTAGCAGTGAGAATAGCAGCTTCGTTGAGTAGGTTGGCTAAGTCTGCACCGGTAAATCCAGGAGTGCGACGAGCGATCGCTTCTAATGATACGCTGGGATCAATTTTCTTATTCCGGGCGTGGACTTTCAAAATTTCCAGTCGTCCTTTAAGATCAGGTGCATCCACCATCACTTGTCTGTCAAAGCGTCCTGGTCTGAGCAGCGCTGCATCTAAGACATCTGGGCGGTTAGTGGCAGCAATAATAATAATGCCTGTGTTGCCTTCAAAACCATCCATTTCGGTGAGCAGTTGGTTGAGGGTTTGTTCGCGCTCATCGTTACCGCCACCGATTCCAGCACCCCGTTGTCTACCTACTGCGTCAATTTCATCGATAAATATTAGACATGGGGCATTTTCTTTGGCTTTCTTGAAGAGGTCACGCACGCGAGATGCACCCACACCAACGAACATTTCCACGAATTCTGAACCGGAAATACTGAAGAATGGTACACCTGCTTCACCTGCGATCGCTTTTGCTAGTAAAGTTTTACCAGTACCAGGAGGGCCAATTAACAGCACTCCTTTGGGAATCCGTGCGCCTACAGCCGTAAATCTTTCTGGCTGTTTTAGGAAAGTAACAACTTCTTCAAGGTCTTCTTTAGCTTCTTCAACCCCGGCGACATCTTCAAATTTCACTCCGGTTTTGGCTTCCATTTGGAAACGAGCTTTGGATTTGCCGAAATTCATCGCTTGGCTAGAAGCATTTGTAGAGCGTCGGAGGAACAATAGCATTAAAGCTACCAGTGGCAAAATCCACATAAGATTAATCAACAGCCCAACAGCAGCTCGGCTGTTAGCAGAGGAAACTTCGCCAAACTCAACATTCTTATCTTTGAGTATGTTAATTAACTCTGTGTTTTGCGCTAAAAGTCTCACCTGTTGCGGTGGCGTATTTTCCTTTTGCCCTTTGAGATAAACCCTGGCTAGCTGTTCGGTTTCGTCAAGCTCTACTTTTTGGACTTCTCCCGCCTTCGCTTTCTTGAGCAAATCACCATAGTTTAGAGAGGTACTAGAAGTATTAGAAGTACTCTCTGGTTTTTGTGCCAAGACGGGGGTACTCCCGAAAATTCCTGGTAACATAATCAAGCTAGCTGCGATGCCTACGGCGGGCAATGCCTTCGCACCAACCCAAGCAACTCGCTTTGATGACTGCCTTTTTACCAATGCTTTTTTTCCCAAATTTGTCATAATAATTACCCTTTGTCTGCTGGCACAAGTTGAGCTATGGTTTTATGCCTATTCTTCTACCAAAAATTGTAATAACTGGAAATTACACTTTTCTTATCTAGTCTAACTTCCACACAAAAGCATTCCCATGTTTCTCCGGTTATTACATAAATTTGAGCAACCTGGATAATTATTCTGGCTCCTAACTCCTAACTTTTTCATCCTCAAATTTTCCAGCAGAGATTAATTTGACACATTCGGACACAAATCGCTAAGATAAGCATAGTCATAACGATTCCGCTTTTTAAGAAATCTGGTGATAGTAGCTAGTTAATAGTTTGTAGGTTAATTATGGTGAGAATTGTTGGTATTGCTGGTAGTTTAAGGCCAAACTCCTATACGCAGCTTGCTTTACAAGTAGCAGTGCAAAGGGTAGAAGCCCTTGGTGCAGAGGTAGAAATTCTTGATTTAAGACAGTTGCAGTTACCGTTTTGCACTGGCGCAAAAGAGTATCTAGAATACCCAGATGTTAAGCGGTTACAGGATACTGTCAGTCAGTCAGATGGATTAATTTTAGCCACACCTGAGTATCATGGTGGGGTTAGTGGTGTCCTGAAAAATGCTCTAGATTTGATGAGCTTTGAGCAACTGTCTGATAAAGTGACAGGACTAATCAGCGTATTGGGCGGTCAGTCAAATAGTAACGCATTAAATGACCTACGGTTAATAGTCAGATGGGTTCATGGTTGGGTGATTCCAGAACAAATTGCGATCGGACAAGCTTGGGGTGCATTCAGTCCTGAAGGCAAACTCGTAGATGAAAAGCTTTCTCAAAGATTTGATGAATTTGCTCAGAGTTTAGTTGATAACACTCGCAAGCTACGGGGCGTGAATTAGTTCTAGGGTGGGCAAAGTTAGACCCACCCTGATAAACTCAAAACTTAATGATGATGGTGGTGATGATGGTGATCTCCAGCGAGTTGGGGATTAACTGTCAAAGCTTGCTCTGACAACAACTCTGCAATATGATCATCAGCCCATTGGGCCACCATTGCCAAAAATTCTGGATGGTCATTAACACAAGCCATTTGCACGTAGTTCGTGCCAGGATTCTGTTTCTCTAAAGCATGGATGATATGGTGTACATCCAATAGAGTTTCGTGGTTTTCTGTGGCAAAGCCAATTGGCATAAAAATTACCACTTTTGCACCCAACTGAATCAGGTTGTTTGCAGCTTGTTCGGCGTTTGGCTGTGTCCAATCAATTAATGGCGTATCATGATTGAGCCAACCTACTGAGATTAACGGATATCGGTTAATCAACTTATCCCGAACTAAATCGTACATTGCTTCACTTTCAGCAATCCCAGAAGTAAAGCCTTTAGCTTTATGGGGACAGCCGTGATTCATTAATACAATCCCGATTTGAGAAGGGAGATAAGCTCCTGCTAACTCAGCAATCTTCTCTTCAACCAGATGAGCCATCAAATCGATGTAAGCTGGTTCGTTGAAGAAAGAAGGAATGTAACGCTGTGCTTTAACCCAGTGTTCCTCACCATCAGTCAACTCAACGAGAGCATTGTTAACTTGCTCGATCGCAATCCCACTGGTAAAGATAGAATCAACAACTAGCAATGGGTAAATTAGCAGCTTCTCGAAGCCTTGATTTTTGATTTCTGCCAAGACTTGATTGGGTAGGAAAGGGGCGCAGAAGTTAAAAGCCTTGAAAACTTGAACTTTATCTCCCCATTTTTCTTGTAAATTCTTCTCAATCCCAGCTCGCTGCTGTTCAAAAATGGCATTGTGTGGGGAGATAAAATCGTGGTGTGTGTGTCCCCACTCATGGCGGTCAAATAGCGCCAAAAGCTTTGCCAGAGGGGGATAAATCCAGGTTGGTACTGGTGCGAACTTTGCTGTCAGTAGATTTAAAGCCTGTTCGTTATAGTTGGCGAAATCTTCGTAGCTTTCGACTTCGCCGTAGCCCATAAGCAGTACGGCTACACGGTCTTTACCTGATAGATGCTCGTGGGTGTGTTGTACTTTTTCCGGCGTGGCAACCACAATTAGTTCCTCAATATAACCAGAGTGCAGAGAAATATAAAATAAGGGAATAGCTTACACATGTCCCTTCCTTACTTGTAACTTATTATCCCATCCAGGGGGATAGGATAGGTGGGTAAATCAAGATAATACATCAAAAGACATACAAAACTTACGTGGGGCATTGGGCATCCCTTCCCTGCGGGGCGCTCAGGGCAAGTGGCATGAAAAATTATACAGTTCGGTTAAGCCAAGAGACGTGATAAATCGCCGTCAAAACGAAGGATTGATTATTGTAGAGACGGCGATTTATCGAGTCTTTGTGATTTAGAATTTTCATCAAAAAACCCTAACCCAACCGTAGAATTATCTTCCAATGCCCAATCAGGATAGACAAATGAGTATAATTATTTGCCCTGGAATTCATGAACCAGAGTTAACTGAAAGCTTTAGAGTAGGATTGTTAGATTTAGTTTCTAATGGCGCGATACCTGCGGTGAGCTACGCTAACGCTCCTCATACCGCAAATATACTGCTTTATCCAGGTAAAGATGTTTTGGTTCTATCAGCATTTCATATTTTGCAGTTTTTGCGCGATCGCCTAAGCAACTCTCTAGAATCACCAATTATATTCATTAGCTTTAGTGCTGGCGTAGTGGGGGCAATAGGGGCAGCACATTTGTGGCAACTCTTGGGTGGTAGTGTCAAAGCTTTTATTGCTATAGATGGATGGGGAGTACCACTACAGGGTAATTTTCCGATTCATCGGATGAGTCATGATTATTTCACGCATTGGAGTTCCTGTTTGCTAGGTTGTGGGCAAAATAACTTTTATGCACAACCAGCAGTTGATCATTTATCTATGTGGCAATGTCTAACGAAAAGCCCCTCTGAATCTACCTCCCAAGCTGTACAAGGCTGGTGGGTAGATTCATCCATTGAAATTTCTCCACCCAAAGGTTATCTGACAGCAGCTGAGTTTTTGCTTATGCTGTTAAAGCGCTATGAAGCAAATTAGTCCGGACAATAGAATTATGAGTTAGGAGTTAGGAGTGGGGAAGGGAAAAGGTTACAGGTGATAGCGTACAGGGGACAGTCAAGAAAAACTATACCCCATAGCCCATACCCCATAGCCCATACCCAATGCCCAATGTCCCATTCCCCATGTCCCATCTACCCAAAGCAAGAAAGTATCTAAATGTTTCCAACTGAACCAGCTGCTGTTAATAACGGGTTTGGCGCACTGCTAAAAAACCGTGGTTTTATGCTCCTGTGGATTGGACAACTAGTGTCCCAGTTAGCAGATAAGGTTTTCTTCGTTTTGATGATTGCTCTCTTGGAGAACTATTCACCGCTTCCTGGGTTGGCACAAAACTCGATGTACTCAACTTTGATGCTGTCCTTTACAATACCAGCAATTTTGTTCGGCTCTGCTGGTGGTATCTTTGTTGACCGCTTGCCAAAAAAGCTAATTATGGTTGGCTCAGATGTTGTGCGGGGAATATTAACACTGTGTCTTCCCTTGTTACCAAGACAGTTTCTGATTCTATTAATTCTGACTTTTGCCATCTCTACAGTGACGCAGTTTTTTGCACCAGCTGAACAAGCAGCCATTCCCCTGTTGGTGAAGCGAGAGAATTTGTTAGCAGCCAATGCGCTGTTTACCAGCACGATGATGGGAGCTTTAATTGTTGGCTTTGCTATCGGAGAGCCGATTTTGAGTTTGGCGAAAAGCTGGATGGGAGAAGAATACGGTCAAGAGCTTGTGGTTGGTGGATTATACATATTGTCGGCTGCAATCATGCAACCGATTAAGTTTAAAGAACCCAAACGACTGAGGGAACATCGGGCATCAAATAACCCTTGGGCTGAATTCACTGAAAGCCTGCGCTATCTCAAGAAAAACCCTTTGATCTTGAACGCTATGCTGCAACTAACAACTTTATATTGTGTGTTTGCAGCGTTAACAGTGCTGACAATCCGATTAGCTGAAGAGTTTGGTTTAAAAGAAAAACAGTTTGGCTTTTTCTTAGCAGCAGCAGGGGTGGGTATGGTATCTGGTGCAGCGATTTTAGGTCACTGGGGTGATAAATTGCATCACAAACCCTTACCTTTAATTGGATTTTTGATGATGGCACTAGTTTTAGGGGTGTTCACTTTTACGCACAACTTATTACTGGCGCTAGCACTCTGTGCATTTTTGGGTATAGGTGCTGCCCTAATTGGCGTACCCATGCAAACTTTAATTCAACAGCAAACACCATCTACCATGCACGGTAAAGTATTTGGCTTTCAAAATCATGCCGTAAACATCGCTCTGGCGTTACCCCTAGCAATTACTGGGCCATTAACTGATGTTTTGGGCTTGCGAACTGTGCTGGTAGCAATGAGTGTTGTTGTTGTTGTTGTAGGTGTTTGGGCTTGGAAAAATACCCGCAATGTCTTGCAAGACGTAATTTAATTAATGTAGGCTAATAATCTATCTTTATATCTAATATAAAAATTAATCAGGTTTTCATTGAAGTTTTCAACTAAAATGAAATCTTAACTACAGAATTCAGCATTAACTTTAGCTATAGTCTGAGGTTTGACCGTGCGTTCACGAAGTGTCTCCGCAGGAGAATCGCTCTCCCAAATTAGTCTCCCACAAACTGAGAATCACAAACAGTCTCGTGCTTCTAGCCCGCCAATCTTGCCCAAACGTGCATCTGGCGGTTTTGCTCTACTTGACAGCCTTCATCGCCACGGCGTTGATTATATTTTTGGTTATCCTGGTGGGGCAATTCTACCAATTTATGACGACCTGTATAAGGTGGAAGCAACTGGTGCTATTAAGCACATTCTCGTGAGACACGAACAAGGCGCAGCCCACGCCGCAGACGGTTACGCCCGTGCAACTGGGAAGGTAGGAGTATGTTTTGGCACTTCTGGCCCAGGAGCAACCAACTTGGTGACAGGGATCGCCACCGCCTACATGGATTCAATCCCAATGATTGTGGTTACGGGGCAGGTAGCACGTCCGTCCATTGGTACAGATGCCTTTCAGGAAACCGATATTTACGGCATTACGCTACCCATCGTGAAGCACTCTTATGTAGTGCGTGATCCCAAAGATATGGCGCGAATTGTCGCCGAAGCTTTCCACATCGCTAGCACTGGACGACCAGGGCCAGTTTTAATTGATGTCCCCAAGGATGTAGCTTTAGAAGAATTTGACTATGTACCTGTAAAACCAGGTTCAGTAAAATTACGCGGTTATCGTCCTACGGTGAAGGGAAATCCCCGGCAAATTAATGCTGCAATTCAGTTGATTACTGAAAGTCGCCGTCCTCTACTGTATATCGGTGGTGGTGCGATCGCAGCTGGTGCCCATGAAGAAATCAAAGAACTAGCTGAATTATTCAACATTCCTGTCACCACAACCTTAATGGGGATCGGTGCCTTTGACGAACATCATCCCCTAGCTTTGGGAATGTTGGGGATGCACGGCACTGCTTACGCTAACTTTGCTGTAAGTGATTGTGACTTGCTGATTTGCGTCGGTGCTAGATTTGACGATCGCGTTACAGGCAAATTAGACGAATTCGCCTCGCGCGCCAAAGTAATTCACATCGACATCGATCCCGCAGAAGTTGGCAAAAACCGAGTTCCCGAAGTACCCATCGTCGGCGATGTGCGGAACGTCTTAGTAGACTTGTTGCGTCGCTGCAAAGAAACAGGTGTTAAGGCTACACCTAATCAAAACCAAGAGTGGTTAAATTTAGTTAATCGTTGGCGCGAAGAGTATCCTCTAATAGTGCCGCATCACGCCGACAGCATTTCACCCCAAGAAGTAATTGTAGAAGTCAATAGCCAAGCACCCAACGCTTTCTACACTACAGATGTCGGACAGCATCAAATGTGGGCAGCACAATTCCTCAAGAATGGCCCAAGGCGCTGGATTTCTAGCGCTGGTTTGGGAACGATGGGTTTTGGCTTACCTGCTGCAATGGGCGCGAAAGTGGCATTTCCTGATGAAGAAGTCATCTGTATTAGCGGTGATGCCAGTTTCCAAATGTGTTTGCAGGAACTTGGTACACTCGCACAGTATGGAATAAATGTCAAGACCATAATTATCAATAACGGCTGGCAAGGAATGGTGCGCCAGTGGCAGCAAGCCTTCTATGGTGAGCGTTACTCATGCTCCAACATGGAAGTAGGGATGCCAGACGTAGAGTTATTGGCACAAGCTTATGGCATTAAGGGTATGGTAATCAGCGATCGCAGTCAATTAAAAGATGCGATCGCCGAAATGCTGGCACACAAAGGCCCAGTAATCTTAAATGTCCACGTCACCAGAGACGAAAACTGCTATCCAATGGTAGTTCCTGGTAAGAGCAACGCTCAAATGGTCGGCTTGCAGAAGCGATCGCCCAAAGCAGCAGCGGAACCAGTTTATTGTAGTAACTGCAATGCCAAAAATGCTCCTAACCACAACTTCTGCGCTGAGTGTGGGACGAAGCTGTAACGCTTTTTGAGAATTAAATAGTTTTTATACGCAGAGGGATGTCTCTCTGCGTATTTTTTATGAAGAAATATTTATATCAATGTATTTTTCTCCATTCTTTTGGGAATCCTAAATTTTAGGAAGCATTTTACTTCCTGAAATATCACGTAACTTTTAGAGGATAATTATGTCTAAACGCAAGTTGCCCAAAGGCCGTAGTATTAGTTCAGTTGCTCTAGAACCAGAAGTTGCGATCGCAATCCTTGGACTATTTTCCGCAGCCGCCGATGGTGAAGGTATTTCTTCAACAGAAGAATATGCTTTAAGTGAATTTCTGAGTCGGGTTGACTTATTTGAAGATTACTCTGAAGAAGACTTTGAAGAATTGACCGAAAAAGTTGTCAGCTTGATTGAAGAAGAAGAACCAGAAGATTTAATCGCTCAGTCCATCGAATCCTTACCGAATAGAGGTTATCGGGAAGCTGCATATATCACAGCTATCTTAGTGGTGGGGATTGATGAGGAAGTACCCGAAGCGGAACAAGATTATATCTCTGAGCTTCAGGAAGCCTTAAAGATTTCAGACGAGCGGGCACAAGAACTGATAGACGCAGTGTTCGGGGAAGATGAAGAAGAGGAAGAGGAGTAATCCTTTTTCAATTACAGCCTCAAGCATCTACCATCGTTAATTTGGGGTTGCTAATTTACAGTAAAAAATAATTTTGTTTAAGTTGAGTTGTTCAGATTCCTGACTTCATAAAGAAGTTGGGAATCTTGCACTTTATCAAAATTAATCCCATAGACCACTAATTAGAAATTGGTACATTTTTAAATGCGGCTGTATCTGGCACAAAAATGTCCAAGTTATTAACGCCATCGGGAACTCTTAGCCAGATATAAGCATCTGCGGAGGCTTGTGGGCGTACTTGAAACAAAGAAACGCTTCCTGTTGAGCGATTGAGAGCAACCCCTTTGTAGGTTACGCTAGTCTCAGCATTACGGGCTGTTGTACTAGCCACCGATATAATATCACCAACAACTCCGTCTGTGGCAAGGCGACGAATCCGCATTTGCAGATTTACCACATCACGGTTTCCAGTTTCTGGATCTTTAATTCGCTTTGCTGAAAGTAACTCAACTTCTGCCTTTTTGCCAAAAGCAGGCTGCACAAATTGACCAGGGCTAATTGTTGAAGTTGTAGCACTGGCTGGGGATGGTGAGGCTGTTGCTTGTGGAGAAGTTGTAGCTGTAGGGCTTGGCACTTGACTGGGAATGGTGTTGCTGACTGTATTACTAGCATTTAGTGTCTGCCGCAACGTGAAAACTTCATAAGCTACATAGCCGCTACATCCCAAAGCCAAAGTAGAGAGTAATACAGCTACACCAGATAAAAATGTACTCACACCATTGCCTCGATTTCGTATTTCTGTAGTATGTACAGGTTGACTTACGTTTCTATTCTGTAGTCCCATAAATTATGTTTGTGCGTAGGCGCAGCCTGTCGTAGACATCGCCCACGTATGAAACATGTGAACATCTTCCCTATACTAGTTAAGTAACTTTACTGAGCCAATTCTTCTCTCTCCGGAAAGAAGTTGTTGGCAAACTAAAAATATCTATCTTTGGGATAAGAAAAATTGGTGAGACTTAAGACTTTCAATCAACCACTGGGTGTTTTGTTAATATTCTTGACTAGTCAGATAGGATTTAGTTCTATTGCGAAAGCACAAACCCAAGTCGCGCCAACAACCAGTACAAAATCAATTTGCTCTACCCAACTGGGAACAGCTATAGATGCTGTAATCAATCGTCCCTTATTTAGTCGGGTGCGCTGGGGAATTTTAGTGCAACCCCTATCAAGTGGGCAAACTCTTTATAGTCGGGATGCTCAGAAATATTTTACTCCTGCGTCTAACCTCAAATTGCTGACAACAGCAGCTGCATTGCAGCAATTGGGTGCTAATTTTCGGATTCGCACCTCTATTTATCAGAATGGCAATGGTGTTTTACGTGTTGTCGGTAGGGGAGATCCCAGCTTAAGTGATACTCAACTGCAAACATTAGCACAGCAGCTAAAACAGAAAGGTATTACTCAAATTCAGAGGTTGATAGCTGATGATAGTTATATTCAAGGAGATATTGTTAACCCCACCTGGCAATGGGAAGATGTGCAGTCAGACTATGGCGCACCAGTCAGCAGCTTTATTCTCAATCAAAATATTTTTAGCTTAAAACTTGTACCGCAGGCTGTAGGTAAATCCTTACAAGTAGTGTGGATTGATCCTGGCGAGGCGAAACAGTGGCGGACAATTAATCAGTCAATAACGATTGCCCAAAATCAACCAACTTACGTCAATATTACCCGCGAATTATCAGGAACAGCATTACGAATTCAAGGACAACTAACAACAAATTCTGAACCGTCTTTAATAGATTTGCCTGTAATTGACCCTAATTATTATTTCTTACGACGCTTCCGTGCTGCTTTGGCAACAGAAAAAATTCCTTTGGGACAAACATTAGTGGTAACTGGTGGTGTTCATCAAGAGGAAATAGCTTTTGTAGAGTCACCACCTTTATCTGAATTATTAATGGAAACTCTTCAGAATAGTAATAATCTTTATGCTGAGGCACTATTGAGAGCATTAGCTGGGGAAAAACCCAGAGTGAAAACTAAAACTAGCGTTGATGTTGGTTTAGAAGCTGTCAAAGCTAGTTTAACTCAATTGGGAGTTGATCCAGCAAATTATATTTTAGTAGATGGTTCGGGTTTATCACGTCGGAATTTAGCGACACCAGAAGCTTTTGTACAAACTTTGCGAGGGATGGCAAGAACACCAGCAGGATATGTGTATCGCGCATCTTTACCCGTAGCAGGTAAAATTGGAACCTTAAAAGGGCGCTTTCAAAACACATCTGCTGAGGGCATTGTGCAAGCAAAAACAGGTACATTAACGGGTGTAGTTTCTCTATCTGGATATATAAATTCGCCTAAATATGAGCCATTAGTTTTTAGTATTATCGTTAATCAATCGGATCAACCGGCAACGGCTGTGCGGCAAGTAATTGATGAAGTTGTTGTGTTGTTAACGCAGTTGCAGCGTTGTTAAAAAATGTTTAGAGATGCAAAAGTTTGTGTCTCTACATTTGCTGACTCTGGTAAATAATTGCAGCGATCGCAGTATCAAACGATCAGAGATTGATTCTGCCATAACTTATTGACAATAAAGCCCTAGACTCCGAGCTTTTACTTGGATTCAAACATAAAGACAATAATTTTTAATATTTATAGCGCAGTTACAGTCTACTTTATAACGGCAATTAGATCAGTAATACCAGCAAAAAATATGTGGTATAAATACAAAAATGTTGGATATTACGTATTTTTCCTGATTACACTGCTTTTAAATATGACTACGATAGAGCGCATAACAATATGATATGTCTTCAATTATGCGGCGTATTATTATTCAACTCAAATAGATAAACGCCTTAGTAAACTCCGACATAAAAACGTAATTATACAATAAAAATTTGTAGCTTTATTGTTCATTACTTTAATGGAGAATAATTTTGTATGCCAATTTTAAGGTGCAAAAAATTAGTAAAAATTAACAAAGTTAAAAAGCTAGAAGTAACTCTTAATAAATAGGACTTACGCAAGTGTCACAAAAAATCGGATTTGTAGTTTGTAGTAAGGGCTTTAGCCCTTATTTTCAGGACTAAAGTCCTCTCTGCGAGACGCTGCGCGAACACTACGAACTGAAAATAATATGCCAGTTGCGTAAGTCCTGATAAAGACTAATACGAATAGCTACCTAATCAAATAGTTAAAAACATTCGCAGTTTGAATATATTCAAAATTATCACATGGTAATCAACCTACAAAAAGGGCAACGTATCTCACTTTCTAAAGAAGCACCTGGGCTCACAAAGCTGATGTGTGGACTAGGCTGGGATATAGCAAAACGTTCTGGCAGCAGTTTTTTTGGGGCTTTCGGTAATACTCAAAACTGCGACTTAGATGCTTCTGTAATCTGTTTAGATAAAAATGACAAAATAACAGATATCGGTAACGTTCTTTACTTTGGAAATTTATTGCACAAATCAGGAGCTATTACCCATTTGGGTGATAATCTTACAGGTGCAGGTACAGGTGATGACGAGCAAATTATTGTAGATTTAGCTCGACTACCAAAAGAAATTGTCAAACTAGTTTTTACGGTTAATATTTACGACTGTATTGCTCGTAAGCAAGAATTTGCACAGGTACAAAATGCCTTTGTGCGCTTAGTCAATACATCTAACAATCAAGAACTGGCCAAATATCATTTATCTGGTTCTGAATACAAAGGAATGACCGGGATGATCATGGCTGAAATTTACAATCACAATAACGAGTGGAAAATGGCAGCTATTGGTAACGGCATTAATGTTAATGGTTTGCAGGGACTTATGAAAGTCTATGCTTAACTACTTATTGAGTTACCCAACTCAATAACAACTCTGCATAAAATTCGTTTTGAAAAAATAGGGAGTAATTATGTCAATAAACCTCAGTAAAGGCGAAAGAATCAATCTTTCAAAAGAAGTACCAAGCTTAAAAAATGCTGGTATTGGTTTAGGATGGGATATCAACGTTACAGATACAGGTACAGTTTTTGACCTTGATGCTTCTATCTTTATGTTAGGTGCTAACGGGAAAATTCCTAATGAAAAATACTTTGTCTTCTATAACAACTCCCAATCACCAGATGGTTCTGTAAAACATGAAGGAGATAGCAGAACCGGAGAAGGGCTTGGAGACGATGAAACAATTCAAATTGATTTGGGCAAAGTTGATGCTTCGGTTCAAGAAATAGTTTTTGTCGTTACCATTCATGAAGCAGATCAAAGAAAGCAAAATTTTGGACAAGTCAGAAACTCATTTATCAGAATTTATGACAACGCCACAGAAAAACAAATTGCTAAGTATGAATTAGATGAAGATGCTTCCGCAGAAACTGCAATTGAATTTGGTAAGCTTTATCGAAAAGATGGGGAATGGAGATTCCAAGCTGTCGGTGCTGGTTATAAATCAGGGCTACAAAGTTTTGTAGAACGATATGCTGCTTAGTAGCTATCTCAAAAAGTAATCAGTAAAAAGGGGGTAAGAGTCATGAATACCTCCTTTTTTTTGTATAAGTTAATTCGCAAAAACTAAATTTATAGGATGTATATGAAATGGAAATTGAATTAAGCAAAGGTGGTAGATTTAATCTTTCTAAAGAAGCTCCCAATTTAAAGAAAGTAGCTATTGGCTTGGGTTGGCAAACAAATCAAACTGGACAAAATTATGATATTGATGCTTCCGTATTTATGTTAGACGCGAATGCTAAAATACCCGATGAGAAATACTTTATTTTCTACAATAACCTGCAATCACTAGATGGTTCTTTAAAACACTCAGGAGATAATAGAACTGGAGAAGGTAACGGAGATGACGAGACAATTTATGTTGATTTGGAAAAAGTAAATCCAGCCATTCAGGAAATAGTTTTTGTTGTCACTATTCATGAAGGGCAAGAAAAAAATCAAAACTTTAGCCAAATAAAAAATGCCTTTATCAAGATTTACAATCACGAAAACGAAAATTCTCTAGCTCGGTATAACTTAAAAGAGGCTTTGTCTCAAGAGACATCTTTGGAATTTGGACGCTTGTATAAAAAGGACAATGAATGGAAATTTCAAGCAGTAGGAGAAGGCTATAGTTCTGGGCTAAAAAGTTTTGTAGATAAATATATTGGAGAAACTAAACAAGAAAAAACTCAAGAATCTCCGAAAGTAGAAAGTGAGAAAAAAACCTATGAAAATCAAGGAAATATAGTATTAGATAAAAAGCTTGAAAGTCAAGCACCACATATTTTTAATCTTGCTAAAAAAGCAGATATATCACTTCAAAAAGTAAATCTCACCAATCATAAAGCTAAGGTTGTGCTTTGCCTTGATATCTCTGGTTCAATGAGTTCGCTCTATTGCACAGGTAAAATCCAGAGGTTCGCTGAAAAAATCCTTGCTTTAGGATGTCGTTTTGATGAAAATGCCTCTATTGATATATTTCTATTCGGAGTTGAAACCCATAATGTAGGTACAATGACTATTGAAAATTTTAAAAGCTTTATTCCAAATCTACTAAAACAGTATCCGCTCGAAGGTGGTACTTACTATGGTAAAGCTATCAATATGATTAGAAAAGTTTATTTTCCAGTATCTAAAAAAGGAAGCCAAAAAAATACTACACCCTTAAGTCAACCAGTCTATATCATGTTTGTTACAGATGGAGCAACATCTGACGAGCCACAAACAGAACAGTATCTTAAAGAGTCTTCCTATGAACCTATTTTTTGGCAATTTATGGCTATTGGCAAGTCACGTAAGGATGCTAAGGGTAAAGGCATTTTAGGCTGGTTATCTCAAGCAAAGACAAGTGATTTTACCTTCTTAGAACGGTTGGATGAAATGAGCGATCGCTATGTTGATAATTCAGATTTCTTCAGTTTAGAAGATCCAGAAAGTATAGCAGATCAAGAACTTTATGATTTACTGATGACTGAATATCCTAACTGGCTAAAACTAGCTAAAACAAATAATTTATTACAATAAAAACTCATGGTTATAAAATAAATGTCTTTTTACGAAAACTCAATCACAATCATTGACAGTTTACGGTTTTAATCTGTGGGAATGTCAATAATTCTAAGTCCCATAATTACTAAATCTCGTTCAACGCTGTCAATTTCGGCAACTTTAGGTAAATGTCCCCAAGGTTGAAAACCAAATGTTTTAAAAAGGTTTAAACTAGGCTGATTGTGGGCAAAGATGAAGCCTAATAGGGTATTTAAACCCAAACTACGGCTTTCGCTAATTGCTTGTGCTAATAGTTGTCGTCCCAAACCACAGCGATGAAATTGAGGGGCTATATAAATACTTATTTCGGCAGTCGTATTATAGGCGGGCCGCCCATAAAAGGATTGGAAACTAAGCCATCCAGCAATTACTCCCTCCACTTCGATTACCCAAAGCGGGCGTTGTGAAGGCGATCGCGCCTTAAACCAAAGAAGGCGACTTTCTACAGATATTGGCTCTAAATCAGCAGTTGCCATGCGGCTAGGAATTGCAGCATTATAAATTGCCACAATTGCAGGTAAGTCAGTTTCAGTCGCATGGCGAATAGTCATTGCTAGCGTCTCGGAGAAAATATTGAGAAAATATTTAAAAATAATACAGCGTTACGCAAGCCCTAACACACCCTTATCTCTTAGAAAGCTATTTGATTTACTCAGCAAAGAAATACTGATATGCGCCCGTAAAATTCTATCGAGCTAAAACACAGAAATCTCAAATCTGATAGCTTAAAGTTCACCACTAATGTTACATCTAGTATCGTTGAGTGGGGAAAAAACAGCGTGAAAGCACAGGTATTTAGAGGCGTTAATCAACTGTCTTACGAAGATATCCCAGTCCCAACTGTGGAACCAGATGAAGTGCTGGTACAGGTGCGGGTTGTGGGGTTGTGTCAGTCAGATATTAAGAAAATTCGTTATCCACTGTATGAACCGCCGCGTATTTTTGGACATGAAACTGCCGGCACGATCGCAGCAATAGGCAATAATGTCAAAGGTTGGCAAGTTGGACAACGGGTAGCCGTGATGCACCACATCCCTTGTATGCGTTGCGCCTACTGCCTAAATGATAATTTCTCTATGTGCGATGTTTACAAAAACATCTCCACAACCGCAGGCTTTAACGCCAGTGGTGGCGGTTTTGCCGATTATGTCAAGGTTCCTGGACATATTGTGGAAAATGGTGGGTTAATTTCCATCCCGGATAATATTAGTTTTGAAGAAGCAAGTTTTGTAGAACCAACTAACTGCTGCTTGAAGGCAGTGAGAAAAGCTCAAATTGCTCCAGGACAAACTGTGTTAGTTACTGGTGCTGGGCCAATTGGGTTAATGTTCATTATGTTGGTGAAGTATTTCGGAGCAAAAGCGATCGCTACTGATTTACTACCCTCTAGAATTGATAAAGCTTTGAGTGTCGGTGCAGAGGCGGCTTTTGATGCTCGCGATCCCGATTTGCCTGCCAAAATCTCTGCCTTAACTGGTGGACTAGGTGTTGATGTTACTTTGCTGGCTGTACCCAGTGAAAAAGCCTTCTTTCAAGCACTTGATAGTACCCGCAAAGGCGGTAAAATCTTATTTTTCGCTGAATTTCCTGATGAGGTGGAAATTCCCATCAACCCAAATATCCTCTACCGTCGAGAAATTGACTTGATCGGCAGTTATAGCTCATCTTATCGGCTTCAGAGTTTATCAGCCGATATTGTGTTTAATCAGCGAATTGATGTAAAAGCTTTGATTAGCGATCGCTATCCATTAAAAGATTTATCAGCAGCTGTTGAGCAAGCGATCGCACCCACACCGGATACTTATAAAATCTTAATTTATCCGTAAAAGGAAGATTAGGGAGATAGGAGAGTGTTAAAACTAGAAGTTTAAAGTTCTGTCTGAGATTCAGCTACGAAGCTAAAAGGTTCAACGATGGAGCTAAAAGGTTCAACGATGAAGCTCAAAGGTTCAACGATGAAGCTCAAAGGTTCAACGATGAAGCTCAAAGGTTCAACGATGAAGCTCAAAGGTTCAACGATGAAGCTCAAAGGTTCAACGATGAAGCTCAAAGGTTCAACGATGAAGCTCAAAGGTTCAAAGTTCACCCTTAAAAACTCAAGTTTCATCCTCATTTCTCTCACTTTCCTCTTGTCCCTAACAACATGCTTATTACCCTACTTTTCGTCGCTCTACTAGCTTTCTACGTCGCCTGGAATCTCGGAGCAAACGATGTCGCTAACGCGATGGGAACCTCTGTAGGTTCCAAAGCTGTCACCCTCAAACAAGCGATAATTATCGCTGGGGTATTAGAGTTTACGGGTGCTGTGTTGTTTGGACATGAGGTAACGGAAACTCTCGCAACGAAAATTGCTAATCCCGCCTTATTCGCAGCTACACCCCAAATATTAGTTACTGGGATGGTAACGGTACTAATTTCCTGTGGTGTGTGGTTGCAAATTGCCACATCATGCGGTTTACCAGTTTCATCTTCTCATGCGGTTGTTGGTGCGATCGCAGGATTTAGTTGGGTAGCTTTAGGAGTAGGTGCAATTGATTGGGCATCAATTGGCTTAATTAGCATTGGCTGGGTTTTAACGCCATTAATTAGTGGTGCGATCGCTGCTTTATTTTATAGTCAAATCAAGCACTGGATTTTAGATCAACCCAATCAAGTAGTGCAATTACAAGAATGGATTCCGTGGTTGAGTACTGCGCTGCTAGGTGTATTCGGCGTGATTGTATTACCATCGCTCACAGAACCGCTAACCAATTTTGTAATTGAGCAAGTTGGTTTTACAATCCCTTCTCATGACATCCCGCTTTTAACGGGTGCAGTAGCAGCTGTTGGACTCACAATCATTAGTTGGCGACAATTGGGAGATAAGAGAGACAAGGGAGAAATACTTCCAAATCCTGTAGAAAGATTATTCGCCCGATTCCAACTACTAAGTGCTTGCTTTGTCGCCTTTGCTCACGGTTCTAATGATGTGGGAAATGCGATCGCTCCTTTAGCTGCGATCGTCTACATCAATCGCACTGGTAGCGTACCTACAGATGGTCTTACCATTCCCCTTTGGATTTTAATCCTTGGCGGTGCTGGTATTGTTGGTGGTTTAGCTGTTTGGGGTAAAAAAGTCATCGCCACTATTGGCGAAAACATTATTGCCTTGCAACCTAGTAGTGGTTTTTGTGCCGAACTTGCTACTGCTACCACCATCCTCATCGCCTCTCGGTTAGGTTTACCAGTCTCCACATCCCACGCTCTCGTCGGCGGTGTAGTTGGCATTGGACTAGTGCAAAATATTAAGTCGATAAAGTTCCAAACACTAAAAGGTATTGCTGCTGCATGGCTAATTACAATCCCTGTGAGTGCTTTACTTAGCGCTGCCATTTTTAGCATCGCCCGAATTTTATTCCGCTAAGAATTATTAATATTTTCCTAACTTTTTCATCTACTAAATCTACTCAAAGTAGAACCTAAACTGCACCAATGCTAAAAAAGCGTGTTTTTGCAGAATTGCTGCTCATTCATTAGAATGTTGTGCAGGGGATAGCGTAACTTTGAATTTCCACAGAAGGATACTTTAATCTCCATTTAGAGATATAAACTGTCACACAAGTTACATTCCACAGAAATTTACAACTAGTTTCGCAAGGCAGATAACTTTCCGCCTAAGCACACGCATCTACAAGTCTTTGACAATTACTATTGGTAGCAAAACACTGAAGAAGAATACAGAATTCAGAATTCAGAATTCAGAATTCGCGTTAGAGTCTCTGAAAGAGAAGGCTTTACGCTGCGCTATCCGCCAGTCGTACAGAATTAATTCTGTTAGCGGTAGCGGGGCGTTTAGCCCATTCTGACTCCTGAATTCTGACTCCTGAATTCTGTTTTGATAAATATTTATTTGGAGTGAGATTTATTTAAAAGTAAAAATCTCATTGGCAAATATTATATTGATGTACATGAAACGGATCAAAAATAAAAAAGGTGTCATTTCAAGCTAGTTACAGCCATACGACAATCTAAAATCGTTCGACTGAGGAAAACCAGAGTCCAAAATCGAATGGCTAAATACTTAATCAATGCTGAAAAAATACCGATTATTAAGCAGTAAGGTATATTTGGTGCTTTGCCAAGTTGTGTTCAGTATGACAGAATTACGTTGAAATGCGGAAGTGCTGTTAAAATTTTTAATTTATCTGACAAAATACAGGAAATTAGGATGAGCGCCAATAAAGCGTACCGGAAGCAGCTTTATCGTCAAGGTGTTAGAGGTTAGAAGCTAATGGGGCGATTCGAGAAGCAACCAGAAAACCCAAGAGTCAGAGGCGAGCTATCTAGAGCAGCAGAAAATGCTCTTTGGGCTGTAGTTGAAGACTTAGAAAATCTTCAGCAGAATGTCCTCAGAGCGTTACAGGAAGATGTAAAGCGACTTCAGTCAGAAAAAAATCGGTTATCCGATGAGATTCAAGGCTTGGTAGAGGAAAAAGAGCATTTACAACAAGTGCGCCAAATCACCGAACAGCAAGTCTTAATTCGTCAACTGGCAGAAGTTCTGGCAAAACATATATCTTCACAACTGCAATCCTCTCTGACAAATTTAGCTAACCAAAGCATAGAGGGTAAGTCTTACGAACAAGCTGCGCTGAAGTCCGCTGAAGTGAGCAGCAATGTAGTAGGTGAAATCAATGAAAAAGTCGAACACATGTTTGACAGCCTGGATGACACCGTTACTGTTACTTTTAACTCGCTGCAACAGGAGCTAAAAAACTATCAAAGTAATCTTTCCCAACAGTTGTCACGGATGTATAGCCAGCAACAGCAAGGGGAAACGATTTTGGCGGAGTTTGTTAACCGCCTGCATGGAGAACTAGAAAAAACTATAGAAGAAACTTCACGCAAACCAGCAGCAGGTACGCCTACTGTTTTACAGTTTACTGAGCCAGAAAAAAACAATCCTTCTGAGACATCCCCACCAACCTTTAGCGAAGTAGTAAAAAATTCCTCTGAGCCAATTTCCGCGATCCCGGATCAATTTTTAGAAGAAAGAGAAACCACATTAGAGCCTCCCGTTGTTAGAGAAAACACCGCGAATACAATTTCTGTCTCCATCAAAGACTTGTTGGAAAGAGAAATAACATCAGAGCCTCCCATTGTTAGAGAAAGTGCTGCGAACCCGATTTCTGTCCCTAGCAATGACTTGTCGGAAAGAGAAACAACATTAGAGCCTCCCGTTGTTAGAGAAAACACCGCGAACCCCATTGCTGTCCCTATCAAAGACTTGTCGGCAAGAGAAACGACATCAGAGCCTACTGCTCCTGTAGTTCCGCCATCGCAGGAAAACGCTTCTGAACCCATTTCTGTCCTCAATAAGGATTTGTCAGAAAGCGAAACAACATCAGAGCCTCCTATTGTATCTGTGCCAAAGCCGGAAGCAATACAACCTCAACCTTTACGAAGAAGAAACGCTACTGAGCCAAATTCTGTGATCCGCAGAGTGTCGCAGAGCAAACCGAAATCACCACCTTCGACTGCGCTAGAGCCGCAACCACCAGCAAAACCCTCAGAATCGCGATCGCCTAATTCTTCCGGCTTTTCGCAGTTGCAAGTCGGTTTCTTGTTGATTGTCTCATCAGCAGTGATATCGTCGCTTTACAACATAGCCATCAAGGTTATTTTCCACGAAGGTTCCCAAATTTTTGGAGTAGTAGATGTAGAACGCCTGCTGCCGCCGACTTTGGGCAATACTCTGTTGATTTTGACGCTCCGGTTTATGGTGGTAGTCCCACTGATGGTATTGCTATCCCCAATGTTGCATCCAACACTATGGCAAGATTTAGAAAACTTGGCCGCTTCAGTGCGAGGAAATCCCACAGCTGCTAATACAGCTACCAAGCGGATTTTGCTGTTGTCGGTTGTGAGTGGGTGCTTTTTGTTCTTGTCTCAGGTGCTAATCTACATTGCGATCGCTCAAGTCACAACTGGAATGGCGATCGCACTGTTCTTTATCTACCCGATGGTTAGTGGGTTGTTGTCGTGGTTTCTGTTCCGCGATCGGCCTACCACATTCCGCTTCGGTGCGATCGCTGCCATTTGCTGCGGTGAATTGTTAGTTTTAGGAGGTTCTCCCAACACCAGTATGGGTAATCCTTCACTAGGAGGCAGCACCGCCCTTCTTTCGGGCGTAGCTTTTGCTGCCTACATAATTCTGACACGGGTATGTGCTAGCAAACTGCATCCCGTGACTTTTACCTTAATTAACTTCGTTACCATGTTGTTGTTGAGTTTTATCTGCTTGATGTTACCTTTGCCAAGCAATTGGAACTTGATAGTTTTTGACTCCTCTAAGATGCTAGAACTGGTTTTAAGCGCATTTATCTTGGGTGTGCTGACTCTTGCTGGTTATTTACTGAACAATGTTGGTATCAGTAAACTAGGTGCTTCGCGATCGGCAATTATCGGTGGTAGCATCCCAGTTTTAACCGTGATTTTTGCTGGGTTAATCATTCAAGAAAATTTAGAGATTGTGCAAATTCTGGGAGTGTTGTTAGTAACCTTTGGCGCTGCTGCTTTCAGCCTAGAAACGATGCGAAATCAGTCTAAACCCTCCAGTAACACGAATTAAATGGCGAGTTTAATCAGTTTGGGTGTAATGGGTGCTAGTTTACCTTCTATCACTTTCACCATCAATCCTGACGCTAATCCGCCCAAGATCCCCGAATTCTAAAAAGAATTCGGGGATCTTGAGTTTTCACGGATAATTTAGGACTGCCGGATAGGTGCAGATAATACTTAATACAATACGCTTGGGTTAAGGCTAAAAACTAAAACTGGCGTAGTGGTCTATCGCAAAAGTTTTGATAGGTTTGTAGTAAGCACTTTAGTGCTTGAATATTTGAGGACTAAAGTCCTCACTACAAACGTATTTACCACTCATAAGTAATGCGATAGACCAGTAGTGGTTCATGTCATTAATTTTGACGAGTAGATAAATTCTTCAATTTCTCTTCTTTCCCTCTTCCTTCTCTGCGAGACGCTGCGCGATCGCGTCTCTTATCTCTCAAATTTAATGGGACAGACAGGTAGGTTGGGTTGAGGAACGAAACCCAACATTATTAAGGCTTTGTTGGATAACGCTTACACTCAACCCAACCCACGAAATCTACAAAATCCGGTGATTAGGTATGTATTCCATGTAATTGAGAACCACTCTAGTTGAGCGAAGAGTAATCAAAATAACTTGACTTGTAATATATTTTTAGCAATTTAGCCTGATACAGATAGGGAAAACACGTATATATAAGCAGTACGAGTAGTACTGACTCAAGCAATTGAGCGCAAGTACTTGCTCAAACAGGAAATTTGCAAGGAGTGAAGACCATTGCAGCATATTTTGGAACTAGAAGATGAAAAAGTAGTAGAAGGGTTGAGAGTAACCCGTTTTTTAAGGTACATGAATACATGGAGCGATCGCGCCCATAAAACAGCCAGTCCTTTTATCCTACGAAAAGCCCTGCGAGTAAGGCGAAATTCAAAATGCCTCGTTTGTATGTTTTTGAGGTTGACGAGATGGTATCTTTATTAATGCCTTTGTGTACTAGTCAACTTAGTCTGCGTAGGCGTAGCCCACCGTAGGTATCGCCTAGATACTTAGAGAAAGATGCTGATATCGTAGTTGCCTGCGGATTCTCGTCTTTTTTTAATAACACGCTATCTACGCAATTACAGTCTCGCAAGTATATAAAACAGCGCTGTCAAAATATGCTTTCAAGTAGCCGATGAATTAGTTAAATCATGGAATTTTAAAATTCTTTCATGAAAAAAATATAATTCCATTGAAAAACAATCTCTAAATAATCATCAAATTGAATCCAATATGTTTTATTATATATATGCCTATTAACTAATTTTCCGCTGATTAACACGAGCAAAAAAGCCTCATGGCTATGCGATTCAGTCTGAATCAATCGCAGCTTTCTGTGTCAAATCATCAACACAATAAAATAAATAAGACCTGAATTTAAAAGTCAAAAGAGAAATATCATCAAATCTTGATTTAGTCAGAATAGAAAATATTTAAATAGTCATAATTTATAAACTTTAAAACACATAATTTTGTTCCAAAAGCAGAAAAGAATGGTATGATAAAAAGCGATATTTGAAAGAACAATAGGTACTTTAAAATTGGAATTAATTGATCTACTTGATGTCTACTATCTTCCCTCAAGCCAACGGCTTATACTGCCGAGACATCACAGGAGGTTGTGAACGAAATGATAGTTCCCAACGAGCCGTTTGGCTCAACCTCTGAATGTTGCTACACCTGGTAAGCGGTTTCTTTTGAGATTACTCCCAACGATCTCCGACCACCTGTGTACTACAAATAATTCACCAAAGCTGAATATAAAGCATCTTTTTCGAGTAACAAATACCCCAGATGAACCGCGCAAACTAGTTTTTACTCCGAGTCGGCATAGTGCCATAATTAGGTATAAGCAGTTTGATCTTGTTGCTCTTGAAAGATGAGAATAATCCCAGAGAAGTTAAAAGCTTTGTAGATTATTTGCAACACAGTTAACTTTTAGGAAGTAAACCGCCGTCAAGCTGAACTTAGTGATATCTATAATTTTCCAGTCAGATGCAGAGACAGTTACGGTAACAACGACTTAATCTGCCTGTGTACTAGAAAATATGCGAAAATGGTAGTTTGCACTACCGCCGATTTCATGGTTATCGCATACTAATATAGTCTGAAGTGAAAAATAGGCTTCAGCCAGGTGTATACTACCTTATTCTCAATCGATTAAAAACTCTGTAAACGTGCTATTCAATTGTCTGTAATATGAGTAACGACATAGATCTGATCAAACGTCTTGACCCCAGTGCGATGGATCAGATCATGCTTTATCTGGCTTTTAGTGCCATGCGGACGAGTGGGCACAGGCATGGGGCATTTTTAGACGCAGCCGCAACAGCAGCAAAGTGTGCAATTTACATGACCTATCTAGAGCAGGGACAAAACCTGCGAATGACAGGGCATCTGCACCACCTAGAGCCGAAACGAGTAAAAATTATTGTAGAAGAAGTCAGACAGGCGCTAACAGAAGGCAAACTGTTAAAAATGTTGGGTTCTCAAGAACCTCGCTATTTGATTCAATTGCCTTACGTCTGGCTAGAAAAGTATCCTTGGCAACCAGGGCGATCGCGCGTACCTGGTACAAGTCTGACAAGTGAAGAAAAAAGACAAATTGAGCAAAAACTGCCAAGTAACTTACCAGATGCCCAGTTAGTTAGCTCTTTTGAGTTTCTGGATTTGATTGAGTTTTTGCACAGGCGATCGCAAGAAGACTTGCCAACCGAACACCAAATGCCTTTGAGTGAAGCTTTGGGTGAGCATATCAAGCGTCGTCTACTCTACTCAGGCACAGTAACACGCATAGATTCTCCTTGGGGAATGCCCTTCTACGCACTTACTCGTCCTTTTTACGCCCCAGCAGACGATCAAGAACGCACTTACATCATGGTAGAAGATACCGCTCGGTATTTCCGCATGATGAAAAATTGGGCAGAACGGCGACGAAATGCCATGCGCTTATTAGAAGAACTTGATATTCTCCCTGAAAAAATGGAGCAAGCTATGGAAGAATTGGATGAAATTATCCGTGCTTGGGCAGATAAATATCATCAAGACGGTGGTATTGCAGTCGTCTTACAGACGGTTTTTGGTGAAAAAGAAGACTAGTAGCACTACGCAAAACTCAAAAAGCTTACTTTCTAAGCTTTTCACCGCTTTTGTCCCTTACTTAAAAGTAGGGGGATGATTGGTCTATTTACATTGTCATACTGTACTAATAGTATAAAAGTCACAAAACTGCTTGTGACTTTTGTATTGTAAGTATTTAGTTTGCATAATTTGCAAGCGTAAAGCAATTATGACGGATTTTATTATATAAATATTGTTTCTTCAGTCAAGCTAGTTTTAACTCCAAGGGTATATTTTGCCAAGGTTAATCCTAACGGCACTAGCCAACCTGTCCCAACTGCAACCACCACACGGGCAAAAAAGATTTAAATCAGAGAATTCATCTTTGTGGTGAGTGTGGATTCCAAACTGATAGAGACGTTGCTGCCGCTATGGTAGTGATGCAACGTGGACTTTCAGCCGTAGGGCATACGGTCAAGATTCTTGGCGAGGGGTTAAGCAGTAGCTCCCTTTTGACCCAAGAATCCCCCGTTTATAAAACGGGGGAGTATCAATAATTAACCTATATTCTCAGCAATTACAAAGCACTGTAGTTTAATTAGTGCCTGGTTGCGTTGGAACAGTCGGTTGTGCTGGAACAGTCTGTTGCGTTGGAAATGGAACGGTCTCGATACTTGATCCCGCAGGAATGATGGTTGGTGGTGTTGAAGATGAAGCACCGATAACACTATCATCAGCACTAATACAAGTATCTAAAACTTGAGCAGGAGGAACATCGATTTGACTACGCAAGCCAACCACACACTGCCCAAAGCGCACGGGTAACAAACTACGTCCACAGTAATTTAAAACTGCCGGATTAGCTTCTTCTTTCGTACTTAAACTGACACCGACTACACAGGTAGCTAACTCTTCAGGTCGCCGGGCCTTCCCACAAGAAGAAAGTGCATCTGTCGCAGCAATTTGGGTATCCTTATCAATTTTAACCACGCAAGCAGCCAAATCAGTTGGACGCAGTGCAGCTGCACAAGCTTGTGATGCCGCTTCTGCCGTTACGCCCACTTTTAGGAGACGACCTGCACAGTTACTATAATCATTGCTGTAGGAAGCAGCGATCGCTGGATTGGGTAAGATCGTTGTCAACCATCCAGCTATAGCCAAAACTGGTACTATTAAACTTCTGGAGGTGGAACTGGCTTGTTTGTTCTTACCTCTATTAACCGCTTTATTGCTCATTGACATTGCCATTCTCCAAACACCCAAAGTTATGCTAACTCAAATATTTTAAAAATCCTCTGTAATTCAATAATTTCAGCGTGAGCAAAGTTTAGACATAATTAATTATGTCGGAAATTGTGTTAATATAACTGTTTGAAAGATAAGTAGGCAACGTAAAAAGTATTTCAGAGTAAGAATACTGCGTATACCAATCTAATGATTGAGTAGCCTACGAAACTAAATAAAAACAAAAAACTTATGGGCAGGAGTACGGCGTGACAGGTCGGAATTCAGGCTTGGAGGCTAGTTTGTCGGTTTTACCGATTAAAAGCAACTGGCGCAAAAATCGATGCGTCTACCTTGGTGAGATACGTCTTATCTCGGTAAGCAGCTTCAAAAAACCAAGAATCCCCTGATTAAAAATTAGGGGAGTGTCAAAATCGAATGTTTCGGTAAAGTTTAAACAGGATTAGATTAAGGAAACTCATGTCCCGATATAGAGGGCCCCGCCTCAGAATTGTCCGTCGCTTAGGCGACCTACCAGGATTGACTCGTAAAAGCGCCAGACGCGCTTACCCACCTGGTCAGCATGGTCAGAACCGTAAGAAGCGCTCTGAGTATGCTATCCGTCTAGAGGAAAAGCAAAAACTCCGCTTCAACTACGGTTTGACTGAAAAGCAATTGCTCCGTTATGTGCGGAAAGCCAGACGTGTTACCGGTTCTACCGGACAAGTGCTGCTGCAATTGTTAGAAATGCGCTTGGATAATACCGTTTTCCGCTTGGGTATAGCCCCGACTATCCCAGCCGCCCGTCAACTGGTAAATCACGGTCACGTAACTGTTAATGGTCGTGTGGTGAATATTGCCAGCTACCAATGCCGTCCTGGAGAAGTAATTGCAGTCAGAGATCGGGCACAATCACGGAAGTTGGTGGAAGCTAACTTGCAATATCCCGGTTTGGCAAACCTCCCCAGTCATTTGGAGTTTGACAAAAATAAGTTGGTTGGTAAAGTCAACAGTGTTATTGAGCGCGAATGGGTGGCATTACAAGTTAATGAACTACTTGTGGTGGAATACTACTCACGACAAGCGTAATAGTCATTTGTCCTTAGTCATTTGTCCTTAGTTATTTGCAAGGGACAAATGACCAATTACTATCCGCCAATTTGTGACATAGTGCGAGTATATGTACCGACAATCCCAGAATCGCGCCCTTTAAAGTTAATTTCTGGCTTCATTCCAAGTAAATGCCTCACCTGCTCTTGTAATTGAGCGGTGCTAGTGCCAGAACGCAGAGCAGTTTTTAAATCTATTTGACCAGTTTCATTCAATAAACAGGGACGCAGCCAGCCATCAGCACTCAGGCGCATCCGGTTACAGCGATCGCAAAAACATTCTGACATCTGACTAATAAATCCTAGTGTCCCCTTCGCACCAGGAATTTGAAAAACATCAGCAGGGCCAGCCCCACGAACTTGAGATTCTGTCAAGCCCCAGCGATCGCGGATTTGTTGCCGTAAATCGGCTGAAGATACCCAACCCCGATCGCCAAACAAATCCACATTACCAATAGGCATAAATTCAATAAATCGAACGTGCCACTGTTTATCAATTGTCAGGGCAGCTAAATCTAGAACTTCGTGGTCATTAACGCCAGGAATCACTACCACATTCAGCTTCAGTGGATCGAATCCGACGTGATGAGCAGCTTGAATTCCCTGCCAAACTTGTTGCCAACGAGAACGGCCCTGATTACCGATAATTTGGTCAAAAGTGTCAGGATGAAGAGAGTCTAGACTGATATTAATTCGTCGCAGACCAGCATTGTAGAGGTTTTGTGCCATCGGAGCCAGCAAAAACCCGTTGGTGGTCATAGAGAGGTCTTGAGTTTGGGGTAAAGTTGCGATCGCACTGACCAAATCCACCACACGCGGACGCAATAAGGGTTCACCCCCTGTCAAACGAAACCGATTAAAGCCTACTGGAATAAATACTTCTTTAATTAAGGTGAGCAACTCTTCATCAGTTAACAGCTGTTGCTTGAGAATATAGTCCAGTTCTACTCCCTCTGGCATACAGTATTGACAACGAAAATTACAGCGATCGATTAAACTAATGCGGAGGTAGTCTACCTGGTTCATCGTTTTATTTTTATTCTCTCTGATCAATTAAAGACCTTACTGAGGTGGTTTACCCCTTCCTACTATATGTGTAGTAATTCAAAATACCGTACTCCCCCTTAAGTGATAGTCCGCAGATTATGGCATAATAAGCCGATCGCATCCACTAGTTATCATCAATCGTGCAAGACACCGACTCCATCAACGACCTTGCTGCTGCTTTACTACAGCCAGCAGATATCAGCTTTGAACTGCCCGATCCAGAAGATGAACAGATTCTAGAATCAGATTTTCAACAGCAGCTAGAAATAGCTTGGCAGGTATGCGATCGCTTTGATTTGCAAACTGAAATCTGGCGGGGGCGAATTTTACGGGCGATCCGCGACAGAGAGAAAGTGGGCGGTGATGGGCGCGGTACTGGCTTTCTGCGATGGCTAAAAGAGCGGGAAATCAGCAAAAGTCAAGCTTACGCCTGGATTCAACTGGCCAATAGTGCCGATACTCTCATTGAAGACGGTAAACTCGACCCCGGTTCTGTGAATAACTTCAGTAAACGGGCATTTGTTGAAACCTCCAAAGCATCGCCAGAAGTGCAACAGATGGTGAGTGAAGCCGCCCAAAAAGGCGATCGCATCACCAGGCGCGAAGTGCGTCAACTCAGCGATGAATGGACAGCCATGTCCTCAGATTTATTACCTGAATCAGTCAAGGAAAAAGCCGCAGATAACACCCTTCCGCCGCGCTACATCGCCCCATTAGTGAAGGAAATGGAAAAACTGCCAGAATCGCACCAAAAGTTTATCCAGAAAGAAATTGCTGCCAATCCTGATGTGGATACCCTGAAACAGGTAACAAGCGAAGCGCGTAACTTGGCCAAATATCTCAAAGGGGCGGCTCAAGTCCAAGCGCTGACGCAGGAAAATGTTGATATTGAAACAGCCTTAGAAGAAGCGCAAAGAGTCGGCTGTTTGAGCATTGCTGCTGATTTGGTCAATCAAGCATCGCAGATTGAACAAACGATCGCTAAACTCTATATGACGTGGAAACGAATCGGCAATTTGGCAGATAGATTATATGTAGATACTGGTGCAAGTACACCCAACTTGCGATCGCTCCTCACTTGCTTGGAACCTCTGGGTGGTGAAATTATGGAATTGCAACTTAGTGGTGCAACTGAACACACTGTTCGTTTGCAAATACAGGAGACGAGTTAGGGAATAGACAAACTTGTGGGCAGTAATTGCGATCGTAATTACTGCCAAGTTACAGAAATTTAACTTTAATTCAGAGATTGTTTAACTTATCTCAAAGTCTAACGAGCAGCGCAAGATGTAGCCGTGAGTGACGAGTTATGGGGCGACGCAGTGGGTACTTGAGCAACCAAAACCACATTACCATTGGCATCCATTACCCATCCTTGGGCTTCTACAATTTGAGTAGGTTCATTGACAGAATTAACTTTCTGTGATTTTTCTTCTATATTTTGCTGCGCCTGAAGAACCGCTCTTTTCTGAATACCAGCAGCACTATTTTTACTCTCTGGCTCTAGTGCGATCCAATCTGCCAGCACCGCATCATCAGCTATCAATGGCTGCGTGGGATCGGCTACTAATCCTCCACGTCCAGTAGCAATAAATGAACTCCTTCCTATTTTTGCACCAGAATTACAACCAGCAGCTATTTGCTCAGAAGCATCAACCAGATTTACAGGCAGTTCTACTAATCCTTTGCTAGGGTCAGCATCTGGTGAGTTGATTTGTACAGTGCCGCTTAATGTAGGGTCTTGCCGAGAAAATGCGGTGATATCACTTGTTCGGAGGTTATTCGGGTTGATTGAGCCTGTTGGATCAAGCCTTTCTACGTCTGCACGAGTGCGTGGCACAAACCCAAAGATTTTTTTAGCGGTGATTGTGATTTTACCACCTGAGCCAGAGTTGGCGTTGGCAGTGATATCGTTATTTCCAAAGGGAGTGGCAACTAGGAAGCCATTAGGTGCTTTGATGGTGATATTACCGCCAGTTTTATCACCCCCGGCATTGGTGGATATTTGGCTGTTGCGGCGCATTAATAATAAGTCCCGCACCTGTAGTGTAATGTTACCCCCCTTACCTGAATCACTACTAGATATGAGTTTTCCTTGGTTGTCCAGAAGAATAGAGCGAGCATTCACATTTAGTTCACCTGCTGAACCCAGATTGCTTGTATTCCCTATATAAGTTCCAAATGTTAGAATTTGACTGCTTACATTTACTTCAGCTTTGTCCCGGACAATTAATTGTCCTGTGGTAATTGTCAATTTTCCGGCATCTCCGGAACCATTAGTAGAAGCAAATAAGCCACTGGAAAAACCATTTGTCGTAGTTCCCATTAACTCTACAGACTTGGAGGCGTTGACAGTCAAATTTCCTCCTGATCCTGTGGCTATTATAAATTCTGAGTTTTTTAATGTTCCACTAGAATCTGTTGATACCCGCCCGCCGTTTTGAATAAGCAATCTCTCAGTGTTGATTGTTAAGTCACCCGCTTTACCAGCAGTACCTGTTGAACTAAACAATACACTAGGCCGATCAAAAGTACTATTTGGTATAGAAAAGCTACCAATTACGTTTACGGATTCGGAGGCGTTGACGATCAAATTTCCCCCATAACCTTCACCTATAGTAGAAGTGAATACTTGTGCGCCATCCTGAACAACTAATTTTCTGGTGTTAATTGTTAAGTCTCCGCCTTTTCCCGCACCCGTAGTCTGAGTTGTTAAGCTTACAAGATTACCAATTAATTCTACTGTCCTACCCTGCACCTGGATATTTCCACCATTCTCGCCACTGGTAGCTACCTGAGATGGAAACTCTTCATGGTCAACAGTTCGCCGGATAAGTTGAATATTCTGAAAATTCTGAACACCTTCATATCCTAAACTCCAGCCTTGGTTTGTTTGATTTAGACTCACCAGACTATTGCCAGCGACGCTACCTAACTCAATTCGTCCAGACTGTGCTGTTAAATTTCCGCCATCCAGTGTTATGTCGCCGCCTACAAGTGCTAATGTTTTGCCTGGCTTTACCTGTATACCAACATTTCCATCAAGACTATTAGTTACATTATCTGGACTCTTTGCTTGAGATTGATTGCGGATAGAAGCCGCAACTGCTCCAAATTGTAAGCCGATGGGAACACTTACTGTTAGTAGGGGCGTAGTTTGGCTATTTGTAGTACTAAACTTAGTACCATCAGCAAAGTTCAGACTACTTGCTGTACTCGCCACGAATGAACCACCGATGTTTAAAGAAGCATTAGGGCCAAAAACAATCCCATTGGGATTAATTAGAAACAGGTTGGCTGTGCCGTTAGCTTTCAGAATGCCATCTATATTAGAGATAGACTTACCTGTCACTCGGCTGATTATGTTTTGAATATTTGTCCCGTTGTTAAAATGGACTCTGCTGTTAGTGAGGACAGAAAACTGTTCAAAGCTGTGGAACAGGTTAGTACCGCGAATTGCTCCACCATCGATTTGGTCAATAGAATGTCCATCAATATCTAACTGGGGTGTAACAACTGAACTTTCAGACCCCAGAGTATCATCCTTTTGAATTTGGGCTAAAGCACAACTTCCACATAATAAAAGTGCCCCAGCAAGTGCTAAACCACTGGCTAGGACTAACTTATAATACCAAGCGGCTGATTTTTGGTGTCTCACAGAATTTGCACTCAAAAAAGTAATTTAGTAAAATTTTATTGCCAATAATCCAAGAATGATGATAAACATTCAGTTAATAATGTTGGTTTTTATAATACCTGCATTCATTATGCAAATTATTTTTTTACAATAAAACTATTTTATTTTGATCATCTTTGAGACTATAGTATTGCCAACTTTACAACTGGCGACAAACTTTTTGATTGAAATCAATGGGTTAATGACATACCTAAATATTAAAATATAGTTTTTAGGATAAATCGATTAAATTTATTTTCAATATTTTAAAAAAGTATGGCACTTAAGTTGACAATACTATTAAAGCTAATAATTAACCACAAATCATACCTTGATTAGTGATAATACAACCCTTAAGTGCAATTTTATTATGTGGTATTGCCACTGCAAAATTCTGAACTTTCTGGTTGTCAACAATATGACTATTTTGGATTTTATCTAGGTTGAGAATACAATTAATTTCAAGGATATTTTCTCCTGATATACCATATTTTTCTAACACATTATTTAAGTTAGAGTTTTTTATAATTTCGCGCATTTCCTGCTGAATCTCGTCTTGTATCTGCTGTAATGTTTGAGCATCTATGACTGTTGGCTGTACTGTTTGAGATTCCATGAATTTTGCTCTCCTTGCAGACTAGTAAATGTATAAACCTATTTTGCGATGTACTAAATTAACATGACTTCGATTAGTACAGTTTGGCGACGAAGAAACGCTCTTGCGAACTCCCATAATTATGACTTCAACTTGGCTAGTAATAATTACGCATTGTGTAACAAAACTTCATATATTTCTGCCGGATTTCCTTAAAGCCTTCATGAATATGGCTACTTTCCGTTAATTATTCAAGTGGATTAAGTAATTGATACCTCCTCAACTCTCATACTCTGCTTACGGCTTGGATAAGCCCATAGGCTTTATTAGAAAAAGCGATCGCTTATGTATGAAAGTCATTGCGAAAAAGCAATGTCTACGACGGGCTACGCCAGCGCACCAACAAAACTTACGAGAATCTCAAATTCTAATTACCAGCGCAAGATGTAGCGATGAGTGAAGAATTATGAGGCGACGCAGTGGGTACTTGAGCAACCAAAACCACGTTCCCATTGGCATCCACTACCCATCCTTGAGCTTCCACAATTTGAGTAGGTTCATTGACGGAATTAACCTTCTGTGATTCTTCTGGGTTTCTCTGCTTGTGAACAACCACTCTTTTCTGGATACCCTCAGCACGATTCTGACTCTCTGGAGAGAGTGTGATCCAATCTGCTAGCACCGCATCATCAGCTATCAATGGCTCCGTGGGATTGGGCGCTATTCCTCCACGCCCAGTTGTAATAAATGAACTTCTGGCTATTTTTCCACCAGAATTACAGCCAGCAACAATTTGCTGGGAAGCATCAACCAAATTTACAGGCAATTCCACTAATCCTTGACTAGGGTCAACATCTGGTGAGTTGATTCGTACCGTACCATTTAATGAAGGGTTTTGCTGAGAAAACGCCGTGATGTCACTTGTTCGGACGTTATTCGGATTGATTTCTTTGCGATCGAGTTTTTCTACGTCTGCACGAGTGCGGGGCACAAATCCAAAGATGTTCTTAGCGGTGATTGTAATTTTACCACCAGAGTCAGAGAAGGCATTGGCAGTAATATCGTTATTTCCAAAGGGAGTAGCGACGATGAAACCATTAGGTGCATTGATGATGATATTACCGCCATCTCCACCCAGCCCTGTTGTACCTGCGTTAGTGGTAATTTGACTTTCGCGGCGCATCAATAATAAGTTCTGCACCTGTAGGGTAATATTCCCACCTTTACCTGACTCACTATTAGATATGAGTTTTCCTTTGTTGTCGAGAAGTATGGAGCGAGCGGTTATATTTAAATAGCCTGCTTTTCCAAGATTATTTGGATCTCCGATATAGATTACATTCTTTCGAGCTTGGCTGCTCACAGTTATTGCAGCCCCATCCTTGATAATCAATTGCCCTGTGGTTAGGGTCAAGTTTCCGCCATCTCCAGGCCCTTGAGTCCCAGAAAACAAGCTACTGAGCTTAGAACCATTTGGTGAAGTTCCAATTAATTCTACCGACTCAGAAGCGTTCACCGTCAAGTTTCCTGCATTTCCTGTCGCTGGTGTAAGTTGGTTAGGAATAAACCTGTATATGCCCTCAGAACTTGTTGATATTCTTGCTCCTCCTTCGATACGCAACCTTCCAGTATTAATTATGATGTTGCCAGCGTTTTTATTGCCGTAAGTTGCACTAAATAATCCACTGGATATTAAATCACTACCATCTCGAAAGAGAGGGATGTTAGTGCCACCAATTAGTTCCACGGAATCTGAAGCGTTTATGGTCAATTGCCCCTGCAATTGCGCTCCACTTCTGACTACCAACTTCTTAGTATTTACATTTATGTTTCCAGAGTTTGCGTTGGAAAAACTTTGAGTAAACAGTTGTGAATCTTTTTCAATTACTACAGAATCTGAAGCGTTTACTGTCAAATTCCCTCCTGATTGCGCTCTCAAGGGATTAACTAGAATTAGGAAACTGCCAGCTACTCGCACAAGTCCCCCTTGCAGGTGGATATTGCCGCTACCATTTCCATGAGTATCTACAATCGATGGAATTTTATTTAACTGGATGATTTCGATATTCTGGAAATTTTGAACACCTTCATATCCCAAAATCCAACCTTGGTTCGTTGGGCTTAAACTGACCAGACTATTGCCAGCAACGCTTCCTAATTCAACCCTTCCTGACCTTGCCGTTATATTTCCACCCTCTAGCGTGATATCACCGCCTATAAGTGCTAAGGTTTTGCCTCGTTGCACCTGTAGACCAACGCCTTGTCCAAAGATATTAACTGCGCCATTTGGACTTGCTTGAGATTGATTGCGGATGGGAGCCGCAGTTGCTCCAAATTGTAAGCCAATGGGAACACTTAATGTCAGTAGAGGTTTAGCTTGAGGAGATGTAGCACTAAACTTTGTACCATCAGCAAAGTTCAAGCTACTCGCCGTAGTTGCCACAAATGAACCGCCAATATTTAAAGAAGCATTGGGCCCAAAAATAATGCCGTTAGGGTTAATCAGAAACAGGTTCGCTGTGCCGTTAGCTTTCAGAATCCCATCTATCTTAGAAATGGAATTACCCGTCACCCGACTGATAATGTTTTGAATATCTATTGCATTGTTAAAGTAGGCTGTCCTTTCCGCAGACACAGAAAACTGTTCAAAGCTGTGGAATAAGTTTGTACCACGAACTGCCCCACCATCAATCTGGTCTATAAGCTGACCATCGAGTAGCTTTGGTGTAATGATTGAACTTTCAGATTCAAGTGTGCCATCTTTTTGTATTTGGGCTAAGACAAAACTCTCAAAGAAAGTGAGTACTCCAGCAATTGCTAATGTACTCACTATCCCTAACTCCCAGTACCAACTACTTCGGTATCGAGACATGACAAACTTGCACCCAAAAAATAAGAGTATATTAAAATACTGCTCTTTGCTAGTTAAATAAGTTAAGTGAGTGTGAACAATTAAAGCTTTGTAATAAGGGATTCAGCCCTTACTACGAAACAATCTAATTAATCATCTTACATTGCGTAAGATAATTTTATTTGTCCTTGCTCACTAACTTATGGTGATACTTGAAATTATCTCTGTACCCTAACTAGTAAATGCAAAGTTCAGTATTTTTATACTCACTAGAATAAACTTTTTACAGTGTAAAAACTAAATTATTTAGCAGTTACAACCTAGCGGACTGCCAGTTGAAGGGCAAGGAATACACCATGATTTTTCCATCAGCACAATTTCCTGTTTTGGAGTTGCTGGCAATAATTCATTTACTTGCTGGCTATTAACTGCATCACCAGATTTAATTTTATTTGGGTCAAGATTACACTGCCATTGAACGATTAAAGCTCTATCATCTAATACACCGTACTTCTCAAGCACACTGTATAAACCAGCGTTATTAACGCTTTCAAGCAGTTTTTGCTCAATCTCAGCTTGTAACTGTTGTAATGTTTCAGAATTCATGACTGTTTCCATTTCCTACAGAATCTGTATAATTCTGTTTCGGCTTGACCCGGAACAATTATGCATAACTTCATAAAAATTCATATCTTACTGCTGAATTTACTTATCTCGCGCTTCACCAAAATCTAAAATTCAGACAGCTTCCTTTGCTAATTCTTAATTCCCGTTGCAGCAATACCTTGAATGAACTGACGCTGACCGATGAAAAATAATACCATCACTGGAACTGTCGCTATTGTCACCGCCGCCATCATCAAAGGCCAATTATTCGTAAATTGTTCTTGAAACTCAGCCAACGCCAGTTGCACTGTTCTTAATTCGGGACGGGTTGTAAATACCAGAGGTTTAAACAAATCATTCCATTCGCCAATGAAAGTGAACAAAAACAGCGTCACCAAGACCGGACGGGCTAAAGGTAACATTACCCGCCACAATATTTGTAATCTGGTTGCCCCATCGATGGCTGCGGCTTCCTCTAATTCCACAGGAATTGTCTGGAAATACTGACGTAATAAGAAAATCCCAAACCCATTGACAGCAGTAGGTAAAATGAGCGCCCAGTATGTATTTATCAGGTGTCCCCACTTCAAAACCAAAAAGATGGGAATCACCAATAACTGAAAAGGAATTACCAAAGTTGCTAAAACAACCAATAGCAGTGCTTGCCGTCCCCGAAACTTCAGCCGTGCTAAGGCGTAACCAGCCAAAGCAGAAGTGACAATCTGAAACGCCGTCACAGCGATCGCTACCAAGGTAGAATTAGCAAACGCCAGCAAAAATTTTCCCTGTTGCCATGCAACGCGGTAATTAGCTAAAGACCAGTTATTTTTAGACAAATTTTCTGGGCTGGCGGCTGTCGATGCAAAGGAGGTGAGAAGAACCACAAATAGCGGTAGTAAAACGATAAATGCCCCTAGCAGTAAGATTACTAGGCTCAAAAAATCACCAGATTTCAGATTCGGGTTTGGTTTAGACATAACTTGAAGCCGCAAAGCATTTATTTCGCTAGTACTAGAGCATTGCCCCCAGCAACCATTAATCTATAAACATAGTCTACTTGTTAAGTTAAATTAAACCACAGAGATTGTTACCCTCAGTTCATAGGGTAAATCGAATCCTGGTGTCAAATAATTCAGTTTTACGGGAGTAAACATAACCATGCAGCAGCTTACAGACCAATCTACAGAATTAGATTTCAAAAGCGAAACATACAAAGATGCTTATAGCCGGATTAATGCGATCGTGATTGAAGGGGAACAAGAAGCCCATGAAAATTACATCACACTAGCCCAACTGCTGCCAGAATCTCATGATGAATTGATTCGCCTATCCAAGATGGAAAGCCGCCATAAGAAAGGATTTGAAGCTTGTGGGCGCAATTTGGCTGTTACCCCAGATTTGCCATTTGCCAAAGAGTTTTTCTCCGGACTACACCAAAATTTCCAAACAGCCGCAGCATCGGGAAAAGTGGTTACTTGTCTGTTGATTCAGTCTTTAATTATTGAATGTTTTGCGATCGCAGCATATAACATTTACATCCCTGTTGCCGACGATTTTGCCCGCAAAATTACTGAAGGAGTAGTTAAAGAAGAATACAGCCACCTCAATTTTGGAGAAGTTTGGTTGAAAGAACACTTTGCAGAATCCAAAGCTGAACTTGAACTTGCAAATCGCCAGAACCTACCCATCGTCTGGAAAATGCTCAACCAAGTAGAAGGTGATGCCCACACAATGGCAATGGAAAAAGATGCTTTGGTAGAAGACTTCATGATTCAGTATGGTGAAGCATTGAGTAACATTGGTTTTACGACTCGCGATATCATGCGCTTGTCAGCCTACGGACTCATAGGTGCTTAAAAAAGTGCTGACTAACGAGTGCTGAGTGCTGAGTAGTTCAAATTCAGAACTCAGAACTCCTAACCCACAACTCCTAACTCTCCTAAATCCCCCCCTCAAGACAGCATAAGCCTAATAATCACTACATGTTTGGTCTAATTGGACATCTGACTAGTTTAGAACACGCTCAAGCGGTAGCCCAAGAATTGGGATACCCAGAATATGCCGATCAAGGGCTAGACTTTTGGTGCAGCGCCCCGCCGCAAATTGTCGATACTATTATTGTCACCAGTGTTACTGGGCAACAAATTGAAGGACGGTATGTAGAATCTTGCTTTTTGCCGGAAATGCTAGCTAGTCGCCGCATCAAAGCCGCAACACGGAAAATCCTCAACGCCATGGCCCATGCACAGAAGCACGGCATTAACATCACAGCTTTAGGCGGATTTTCCTCGATTATTTTTGAAAACTTTAAGTTAGAGCAGTTTAGCCAAGTCCGCAATATCAAACTAGAGTTTGAACGCTTCACCACAGGAAACACGCATACTGCCTACATTATTTGTAAGCAGGTGGAAGAAGCATCCAAACAACTGGGAATTAATCTATCAAACGCGACTGTTGCGGTATGTGGAGCAACTGGGGATATTGGTAGTGCCGTTACACGCTGGTTAGATGCGAGAACAGATGTCCAAGAACTCCTGCTAATCGCCCGTGATCAAGAACGTCTCAAAGAGTTGCAAGGCGAACTGGGGCGGGGGAAAATCATGGGTTTGACAGAAGCGCTACCCCAAGCCGATGTTGTAGTTTGGGTTGCTAGTATGCCCAGAGGCGTGGAAATTGACCCTACCACTTTGAAACAACCCTGTTTGTTGATTGATGGTGGCTATCCTAAAAACTTAGCGACAAAAATTCAATATCCTGGCGTACACGTGTTAAATGGTGGGATTGTAGAGCATTCCCTGGATATTGACTGGAAAATTATGAAAATAGTCAATATGGACGTGCCAGCCCGTCAGCTGTTTGCCTGTTTTGCCGAATCAATGCTGCTGGAATTTGAGAAGTTATACACGAACTTTTCGTGGGGACGGAATCAGATTACCGTAGATAAAATGGAGCAGATTGGCCGGGTGTCAGTAAAACATGGATTTAGACCGTTGTTGGTTTAGTCATTAGTCATTTGTCCTTGGTCATTAGTCATTGGTCATTTGTTATTTGCAAAGGACAAAGGACAAAGGACAAAGGACAAAGGACAAAGGACAAAAGATAGATAACTTATAACTCGTAATTGATAAACCCTACGATGGCAACTACCGAGCGTAAACCGCTACTGTTAGATTTTGAAAAGCCCCTAGCAGAACTTGCAACCCGAATCGATCAAATTCGGCAACTTGCAGAAGAAAATGGCGTTGATGTTTCTGGTCAAATTCGTCAACTAGAAGCACGCGCCATGCAACTACGTGAGGAAATTTTTACTAGTCTATCGCCTTCCCAGCGATTGCAAGTCGCTCGTCATCCGCGTCGTCCCAGTACTCTCGATTACATTCAGGCTATTAGCGATGAATGGATGGAATTGCATGGCGATCGCTGTGGTGGTGACGATCCGGCTTTAGTTGGTGGAGTCGGTCGTCTGAGTGGGCAACCTGTGGTGATGTTAGGTCATCAAAAAGGTCGTGATACCAAAGACAATATTGCCCGTAACTTTGGAATGCCTTATCCTGGCGGCTACCGCAAAGCTATGCGGTTGATGGAACACGCTAATAAGTTTAGTATGCCCATACTAACTTTTATCGACACACCAGGGGCTTGGTCTGGAGTGGAAGCAGAACATCAAGGTCAAGGAGAAGCGATCGCTTACAACTTGCGGGAAATGTTTTGCTTAGATGTGCCAATTATCTGCACAGTTATTGGTGAAGGTGGTTCTGGTGGCGCACTTGGTATTGGTGTAGGCGATCGCCTGCTCATGTTTGAACACTCCGTTTATACCGTCGCCACCCCCGAAGCCTGCGCCGCCATTTTGTGGAAAGATGCTGGTAAAGCTCCTCAAGCCGCCGTTGCGCTGAAAATTATTTCCCACGACCTCAAAAGATTGGGAATTATCGACCAAATACTGCCTGAACCCACTGGTGGCGCTCATTCCGATCCTTTAAAAGCTGCTACCACGCTCAAGCAAGTGCTGCTAGAAAATTTGGACGAACTTAACCATTTAACCGCTCCAGAACGCCGCCAACTACGTTATGAAAAATTCCGTAAAATTGGTGTTTTTACAGAAGTTGCCCACTAAAACCACTGCCTAATGATGGATTAGTAAAGCAGCAATGCTATAATTGCCTATGTGCTTAAAGATTTTTAACAATCTGGCCATAGGCATTTGTATGTTTGGCAAATCTACTCAATCAAATTGAGTAGCTTTTGTGTTATTGAGTAATCTAATTTGAGTGTACGGCGTGGTTTTCCAGGCGACGATTTGCTGTCTTCACTGATAAAACCCACAATATGCCCACTATTGCACTGCATCATAGCAGTTGCTTAATAGAAATCATCAGATTTTTAGATTCCTTTAATCTATCTAAACCGATCAATGTGAATAATTGGGTGGTACTAGGCTTTGGGAACTGCCAAAAAATTGGGAGACATCATGAATGTTGAGCAAAAACGACGCGCCCTGATTACTGGGGCCAGTAGTGGAATTGGGAAAGCAACGGCTTTAGCCTTTGCCAAAGCCGGAATAGATGTCGCCTTAGTCAGCCGTTCTTTGAATAAGTTAGAGGCGGTGGCAGAAGCTGTACAGCATACTGGGGTGGAAGCGAAAGCTTACGCTGTAGATTTAGCGCGGATCTTTGAAGTAAAAGAAAAAATCCAAGCGATCGCTCTTGACTTTGGTGATATAGACATTCTGGTAAACAGTGCGGGCATTGCCTATACAGCCACTTTGAGCGAAACTCCCCTAGAAGGATGGCAGCAGGTAATTGACTTGAATCTTACCAGCGTGTTTCAGTGCATTTTAGGGATTTTACCTTCAATGCGCGATCGGGGCACAGGCACAATTATCAACGTCGCTTCAATTGCCGCCAAACAACCGTTTCCCGGTTGGGGAGCATACAGCGTCAGCAAAGCTGGTTTGATTGCCCTCTCTCAAACCCTGGCACAAGAAGAACGTACCCACGGCATTCGTGTCACAGCTATCTCTCCTGGCGCAGTCAATACCGAACTTTGGGACACAGAAACAGTCCATGTCGACTTAGACCGTTCTAAGATGTTAACCCCGGAAATAGTGGCTCAGTCAATTCTTTACACAGTTCTGTTACCACAACAGGCAGTTATAGACGAATTGACCCTGATGCCCAGTGCTGGCGCACTTTAATTTATCCTTTGTCATCAGTCCTTTGCAAATGACCAATGTACTAATGACTAATGACTAATGACCAACTTTCAAACCATAACCAAGACTGAATCATGACTATCGCTAGTTCCAACGGTTCCAATTACTCTCAATCGCCTCTGATTCCCGACTTGGCAGAAGCCATAACTCCTAGACCCGATCGCAATACGAATAACGGGCGACAAGCTGATTTGTTCCCGCCAAAAGAGGAACATATAGAGGAAATGAAGGATGCAGTGCGGAAAATAATATTGGGCGTTGGCGAAGATCCTGAACGCGAAGGACTCCTCAAAACACCAAAGCGAGTGGCCGAGGCAATGCGGTTTCTTACCAGTGGCTACAACCAATCCCTTGAAGAACTCGTTAACGATGCCATCTTTGATGAAGGGCATAACGAGATGGTACTAGTCCGAGACATTAATTTTTTTAGTCTGTGCGAACACCACATGCTGCCATTTATGGGTAGAGCGCACGTTGCTTATATCCCCAACCAAAAAGTTGTAGGACTGAGCAAACTGGCCCGCATTGTTGAGATGTATTCCCGTCGCTTGCAAGTCCAGGAGAGGTTAACCCGCCAAATTGCCGAAGCAATTCAGACCATTCTAGAACCCCAAGGCGTAGCCGTTGTGATGGAAGCTAGCCACATGTGTATGGTAATGCGAGGCGTACAAAAACCAGGTTCTTGGACTGTCACTAGTGCAATGGTTGGCGTATTCCAAGAAGAGCATAAAACCCGCGAAGAATTTTTTAACTTGATTCGCCATCAACCAGCATTCTTTTAGGGAATGGGGAATGGGGAATTGGGAATTGGGAAGAGGACTTGGGGACAAGGAGAATTGGGGACAAGGGGAAAGACTTGTTTCAAGTTCTCACCTCTTTTCCCGTTGTCCCCTTGTCCCCCTTGCCTCCCCTACTCCCTTTCTCCCTGCCGCCTGCTCCCTACTCCCTACCCCCCAATTTCTCAAACAACTTGGTTACTTTATCTAAATCCTTATCTCCAGGTGCGCGTTCCACACCACTAGATAAATCAACGCCACTGGGATTAACCTGACTTAAAGCTTCCACAATATTATCTGCTGTTAATCCCCCAGCTAAAAACCAAGGGCAATTGGGGTTAAATTGCTCTAATATTTTCCAATCTAAGGTTTTACCTGTACCACCAAGTTGTTCGGGATGGTAGGCATCCAGGAGTAAAGTATCTACGTATTTTGTGTAATCAGCCGCCGTGCCCAGATGCTCAAGACTACGAATTCTAAGTGCTTTAATAATTTCGACATTTGGTAAAGCTTGACGTAATTGGTAGCAAAAATCTGGTAACTCATCCCCGTGTAACTGAATCCCCGTCAACCCAGAATCAACAACTATCTGGCTGATTTCAGGGATACTAGCGTTGGCAAAAACTCCAATTGTGTCAATATTTGCTGGGAGTTCTGCCACAGCTGCCCGAATTTGGGATGTAGTCACGTAGCGAGGGGAGTTTGGTACACAAATAAATCCTAGTGCTGTTGCGCCCAGAGAAGCGATCGCTATAGATTGCTGTGGTTGAGTAATGCCGCAAATTTTAACGCGCATGAAAATATAACAAAATATTTAGAATAATCATTTGAAAAGTCTAAACTATCTCAAAAACTTTTGGGCCTTGTAATTTTATAATCTTGAGGTCTACGATTAACTTTCTGTTTAGGAGACAAAAGCTTGATTTCCTCTATTTTACTAGCAGCAGCTGCAACTGTTCCCGCCACACCTGCGTGGAATCCTACAGTAGGCATTATCATCAGCATCAGTAGCTTAGTAATGGTTTTACTAAGTACTAGGATTGAAAAACCCCTAGTTGGCCCCAAGTTCCCCATCCTGCCGATCAGCATTCCTACATTTGTTGGTGCAATGGCTTTCGGTCATATTGTTGGCATTGGTATCGTTTTAGGACTGACTAACATCGGTCGTCTGTAGTTTTGCGATGATCGCGGCGTTGCTTATAACGCCACGATCAATACAAAACTCCTCAAAACGATTTTAGTTCTTTCTCCAGCAAGGTAACTCATAAGCATCAGCCAGGGGAGGCAGGGGGACAAGGAGGACAAGGGGGAATTATTGAACAAGTCTCTCTCTTGTCTCCCTTGTCTCTTCTTCATGTTCAATGCCCAATGTCCAACAGGCATTAATTGTTTATTCTAGAAATAAGAGCATTTTGGAACTCGGCACTACCAAATTGATGCTCAGATATATACGTGTAAGTATATACGCAAGTATTGCTGTATAGGAACTACTGGCGATATCTAGTTTTAGGACAATGTAATGCAAACAAATTGGAAAATTGGGTCTTTATTTGGAATTCCCCTGTTTCTAGACCCGTTATGGTTTGTGATTTTAGGGTTGGCAACCCTTAACTTTGGGGTAGCTTACCAAGAATGGGGGACTGCCATAGCTTGGAGTGCTGGAATAGTTATGGCACTACTGCTATTTGGTTCGGTGTTGCTACATGAGTTGGGTCACAGCTTGGTAGCCCGATCGCAAGGTATTAAAGTTAATTCAATTACTCTGTTTCTGTTTGGCGGGATTGCTGCGATTGAAGAAGAATCTAAAACTCCTTTCAAAGCCTTTCAAGTAGCGATCGCTGGGCCATTGGTGAGTATCATCCTATTTTTCCTGCTCAGTCTAGGAGTTCTTGTCATCCCTGATACTAGTCCACTCAGTGTCATGGTTGGAGATTTGGCGAGAATTAACTTGGTGGTGGCACTATTTAACATGATTCCTGGTTTACCTCTAGATGGAGGGCAAGTGTTAAAAGCAGCACTATGGCAAATAACAGGTAATCGTTTTCAAGCCGTACACTGGGCTGCTAGGGCTGGGCAAATTTTGGGTTATGGTGCGATCGCTTTAGGATTTGTTGTAGATTTCTTGACAAGGGAGTTAGCACTTGGTTTGTGGATTGCGCTGTTAGGTTGGTTTGCTGTCCGCAACGCTAACACCTATGACAACATGACTACGTTGCAGGAAAGCCTGCTTAAAGTGGTGGCTGCTGATGCGATGACTCGTGACTTTCGGGTTATCGATGCTGACCAGACACTGCGCTCCTTTGCCGATTTATACTTGTTGGAAACCTCTCCTTCACAAGTTTATTTTGCTGCTTCTGATGGACGTTACCGGGGTTTGGTTTCCATTGACGATTTTCGTTTAACCCAAAGGAGTGAATGGGAAACCCAAACCTTACACAGCATTGTGCATCCCCTAACAGAAATACCCACTGTTACTGAAGCAACAACCATAGCTGAGGTAATTAACAAGCTGGAAAATGAGCAGTTACCTCGAATTACCGTACTTTCTCCTGCTGGTGCTGTAGCTGGTTTAATTGACCGGGGAGATATTGTGCGAACATTGGCCCAAAAGTTAAATTTACGGCTCACAGACGCAGAAATCAAGCGGATAAAAGAAGAAGGTAGCTATCCACCTGGGTTGCAACTGGGAGTAATAGCGAAGTCAATTGCAAATTAAACGTCATATCCTCGTCATAGTTTTGCAATAGATTTGTCAAAAGCTTGTGTGATATTGAATTTGGTATTTGGTTACAAAATGCTTTTTTTGGGTAAGAGGTAGGATTTCCTACCTTTTTTATTTTTTCAACTAACTTGAATTAGAAAAACCTCTCCCATCGCTTCAGATTATGGGAAAATTAAATTAAAACTTAAAGTGAGTAAAATGTAAGTACATGATATACTACGTCTCTCACTTACCCTGGTTTTATGGCACTGCCAATTGTTGCAATTATCGGACGCCCAAATGTGGGCAAATCCACCCTGGTTAATCGACTCGCCGGGGAACAAACGGCGATTGTCCATGATGAACCGGGAGTGACACGCGATCGCACTTACATGCCAGCTTTCTGGAATGGTCGCGAATTTTTAGTCGTAGACACTGGTGGATTAGTCTTTAATGATGATACCGAATTTCTACCACTGATTCGCCAGCAGGCAATGACAGCCCTGGCAGAAGCCTGTGCCGCAATTTTTGTTGTCGATGGTCAAACAGGCCCCACATCGGCAGACCAAGAAATCGCCGAATGGATGCGTCAACAACGCGTACCTGTGCTACTAACTGTAAATAAATGTGAATCTCCAGACCAAGGCTTAATGCAAGCTGCCGAGTTTTGGGAATTGGGTTTGGGTGAACCATACCCCATCTCCGCGATTCATGGTAGTGGCACAGGAGAGTTACTCGACGAGTTAGTTAATCACATACCTGCTGTTGAAGACATCCCAGAAACTAATGAAATCAAAGTAGCAATTGTGGGTCGCCCAAATGTGGGCAAATCGAGCTTACTCAATTCTTTTGTTGGTGAAGAAAGGGCAATTGTCAGCCCAATTTCCGGCACAACCCGCGATGCTATTGATACCGTCATTGAACGAGAGGGACAAACCTACCGCTTAATTGACACCGCCGGGATTCGCAAAAAGAAACATATAGAATACGGCACAGAATTTTTTAGTATTAACCGTGCTTTCAAAGCGATTCGTCGCGCTGACGTGGTTTTATTAGTACTAGATGCTGTAGATGGAGTCACAGAGCAAGACCAAAAATTAGCTGGGCGGATTATCGAAGAAGGTCGAGCTTGCATCATCGTCGTTAATAAGTGGGATGCTGTCGAAAAAGACTCTTACACAATCTACGATTACGAAAAAACTCTGCAATCACGGTTACATTTTACCGAATGGGCAGAAACAATTTTTGTGAGTGCCTTGTCGGGACAACGGGTAGAAAAAATTCTAGAGTTGGTGAAAACGGCGGCTGAATCACACAAACGGCGTGTCAGCACATCAGTTATTAATGAAGTCTTAACAGATGCCGTTAGCTGGCATTCACCGCCAGCATCCCGTGGTGGTCGTCAGGGTAAGATTTATTATGGTACACAAGTAAGTAGCCAGCCACCAACGATCGCACTATTTGTCAATGATTCCAAACGCTTCAATGACAACTATCGCCGATACATTGAACGTCAATTCCGGCAACAGCTAGGATTTAAAGGCACGCCAATTATTTTACTGTGGCGCAGTAAAAAAGTCCGTGATGCCGAAATTGGTAATGTTAATAGAGCAACTCGCGTCAAATTAAGTTAGGAGACGCGATGAATCGCGTCTGTATAAGAGTTATGAGTTAAAGTCAGAATTGCTTGCTAACTATACAACCCTATCGACTAGAGTTTGATAGCGGCAGAAGGTAGAAAGTTATGAGTTTAAGTCAAAACTCCTAACTCCTTACTCCTAACTCCTTACTTTTAACTCTTAACTCTAAAATGGATTTATTGCGATCGCTGCCACTTGGACTTTATTTAGAACAACCCCAAACTTGGCTGCATAAAATCGATCCGCGAGTCAAGTTCGCCTGGTTGATGAGCTTTTTAACAAGCTATGTTTTGGCTAACAACTTTTGGCGGGTGCTGCTGGTAGTACTATTGATTATTGCCACCTTGATTGCTAGGATTCCCCGGCGAGTATGGCAGCAACAAATGGGCTGGCTATTAATGCTATCATTTTTTGTCTTAGCGATCGGAGCTATCAGTCCTGATGGAATGGGTGTAGATTATCAACCACGCCTGCCAGCTAATGAACAAATATTAACCCCGCAAGCAGTCTCCAAGAATATTGTTCCAGAGCAAGCAAGTAATAACAAAAAATACAACTATGTGCTATTTCAGAAAGGCCCAGTCAAAGTAACTCGCCGCTCCTTGGATTTGGCAGTACGGCTAAGTACAATTATATTTACCGTAATTTACAGCACCAACCTCTATCTGCTAACAACCGCACCAGAAGAAATCACCTCTGGCATAGAAAGCTTAATGCAACCCCTACGACGCTTCAAGTTGCCTGTCACAGAGATTGCTTTAACTTTAACCTTGTCCTTGCGCTTTATTCCTCTAGTTTTAGAAGAAGTGCAAAACTTATTTCGTTCTGTGATGACAAGGGCAATTAATTGGAAAAAGCTGGGATTGAAAGGAGGCTTCAAAGTTTGGATGACAGTCGCAGAGAGATTGTTAGAAAATCTGCTCTTACGAGCCGATCAAATGGCGAATGCAATGATGGTGCGGGGTTTTACCAGTCCCAACGAGCATCGAGTGCAGTGGCACGACTTACGATTCAAAGGGCGTGACTGGCTTGCTATTGCAACTTTAATTGTATTCTGGGGAATACGGCTAGCTATAGGAACTCAGGTCTAATTTTGCACCGAGAAAATGGTAAAAGGTAATATTTTCTGTGCCTGCTTTTCTCTTTCCTTTTCACCGATAGTTGATTAGCTTAACTAGGCTAATTACCCCGCCAGAAAACTGATCCCCTAACATTTTCCGTAGCTTTTTAGTATTAAACAGATTATTTTGCCGTTTTAGATCGGCGTGCAACAAATTTTTGGCTAGCCGCCAGTAATGCCAGTGGGTGCGGGAATTTTCCGCAGACAGTGATTCTGAGAAAGAATAGTATGAATCTCTGCACAAAACCCAGACGCAACTGGCAGCGCCGAAAATGCTGAATAATCAATAGGCCATAGTTTTCTTTCTAGTGGTCTGTCTCATTAATTCTGAAGGGTTATAAAAGTTCGTAGTAAGGACTTTAGTCCTTGATTTGAGCGATAAATCGCTCACTACAAACCTAGCCAAATTAATGCGATAGACCACTAGTCCCCAATCCCCAATTCCCACTTCCCACTTAAGTTAGCTATTTTGTGCCATTTAGCAATAGTTGTGGCAGTATGGAAAGAAGTTGAAAAGTTCGCTGTTGCCGTTGGGAGCTTCAAAGGGTGTTTTCCCTTGCTACGTCGAACTTTTAACAAGAGGATCAGGACTATCTTGTACCTTGTTCCGACAGATTGGTAAATTGAAGTCACCAAAGCAGATGGTGATGTTTCTCAACCAGCCTCTACTCTCTAAATCCACGCTTTGCGGCTTCTGTTGTACCATTTCGCTTCACTACCACTAGCTTCATCTGCCAATTAGAAACTAGATCAAGGTCTTCGTAACCGCAGTTTTGCATTTTAAGCAAATATTCTGACGAATGTTGGTATTATCGTCTGAATGTTTGTAATTCACTGCGAAAAGATATATATACTCCCACCTTGACTACACCTTGACTCTTAAATGAATCCAGAAAACGCAGAAACTTACATAAACCATCCAACTTGGGGTTTACTCTACAAAATCTGTATGGTTGATGAGACCCAGGATTTGTTCACCACACTTTATGCCCAGCGCCTGTTTTTTTTGGTCGCAAATGACGTTAAAGGTGTCAAATTCCAGCCTATAGGACGAACTGAGGCTAGAATGATGTTGGAAAATCGCTTACGTACCCTGCGGCGCAGTGGACATTCTCAGGAGTACGATCAACTTCAAAGTGTTTTCCAACGCACCTTCCAATGAACAGTTCGATTTCCGAACGTATTGTTTCCATTCGTTCATCCCTACCAACTTCAGTCAAATTGATTGCTGTTAGCAAACAAGTTTCTGCCCAGGCCATTCGGTCTGCATACTCCGCAGGGATTCGTGATTTTGCAGAGAGTCGCATCCAAGAAGCCGCCAGCAAACAAGCCGAGTTGCAAGACTTACCGGATATTACCTGGCACTTTATTGGACATTTGCAAAGCAATAAAGCCAAAAAAGCCATCGAACAATTCCCTTGGATTCACTCCGTGGACAATTTGAAGCTGGCACAGCGCTTAGATCAACTAGCCCAACAGTTAGGAGTGAGTCCCCAGGTTTGCCTGCAAGTGAAAATTCTCCCCGATCCCAACAAGTCTGGTTGGAGTGTGCCAGAACTTTTGGCTGATTTACCCATACTCGATCAATACAAAAATTTACAAATTCAAGGTTTGATGACAATTCCACCTTCAGGATTAAGCGATCTGGAAATTTTGAATGTGTTTAATCTCAATCGTGAGCTAGCAAAGAAAATCCAGGAGCAAAACTGGTCGCACATTAAAATGCAGCAACTATCTATGGGTATGTCAGGCGACTACGAGCTGGCAGTGCAAGCAGGCGCAACGATGGTACGATTAGGAACAATATTGTTTGGCGATCGCTCTTAAGCATATTACATATCCCTCTTCCGGTTGAGTATCAAGTACAAGCAGGAGCAATAAGGGTGTGATTAGTAACAATATTGTTTGGCGATCGCTCTTAGCCTTTGATCATCAGCTTTCCAGGTCAGTATTAATAGAGATCAGGATTTGATGACAAGAATTTTGTAAGGGACTGGTGCAATTAGAAACAAAGGATATAGTATTGACAAGAGCAATCGCCAAGGGAAAATGGGGTATAAAGAACTTTCCTTCGGACAAACCTTAGGATATAATCTTGACTCATTATTATGTTTAGGCGATGCACAGACCTTTCCAATAAGTGTCGGTTCATCGCCAAAACCCGTAGTATGGGCTACAAATGGCAATATACTTGCTGAAGTATCCACCGATGTAGCGTAGTTTGCGGCCGTAGGCATCGCTCCTATCTCAATAAATCCTAAGCCAAGTCAATATAGGCTATTCGCACCAGGAGAGTACACAGACAATGAACAACATCTTTTCCAAACTCAGAGACTTTGTAGGTCTAAATGAGCAAGTGGAATACGAATATTACGAAGAAGAACCAGAAACAGATAATAATAATTACCAAAATCTGTATCAGCAAGAAAATCCCCAACCCCCAGCCCCACAAGAGAGCGCAACCGCTCAGAATCGACGCTGGCGGGAACCAGTGCCTACAATGGGAGATGATATCGCAGCAGGTTCAAAGCCAATGGGGAATGTGATTGGTATGCCAGGAGCAATTAACGGAATTTCGGAAGTTTTAGTCCTCGAACCACGCACCTTTGAAGAAATGCCCCAGGCAATTCAAGCGTTGCGAGAACGGAAGTCAGTGGTATTAAATCTGACAATCATGGACCCAGACCAAGCTCAACGAGCAGTAGATTTTGTTGCAGGTGGTACTTACGCACTAGATGGACATCAAGAGCGCATCGGTGAGAGCATCTTCTTGTTTACACCAAGCTGTGTCCAAGTTAGCACCCAAGGTGGCGTTCTTCATGAAGTACCACAACCGCCAGCACGTCCTTCTCGGCCTACAGGTTCTCCAAATCAAACCTGGGGCAACGAAACTAATCGGATGGCACAATAGAGTTAAATTAGTTGTTAGTCCTTTGTCCTTTGTCATTTATCTCGGGTTTTTATCGTAGTGACAAATGACAAACGACAGAGGACTAATGACAAATGACTAACGATCAATGACTATAAAATTTGGTTTAATTGGTGGTGGGGTAATGGGAGAAGCACTCTTATCCCGCCTTATCGCGCATGGAATTTATCAATCATCAGAAGTTGTAGTTAGCGAACCGCTACCTTCACGCCTAGATTTTTTGCAACAGCAATACGGTGTTGCTGTGACGACAGATAATAGTGAGGTTTTCACCCAAGCCAAAGAAGTTGTCTTTTTGGCAGTGAAACCGCAGGTGTTCAGCGCGATCGCTCAAGAATTAGCAGATATTGATATTATTAATAGAGAACAATCACCCCTGATAATTTCCATATTGGCGGGTGTGCCTTTAAGTCAGCTAGAAGCTGCATTTGTGCAATTGCCAGTTATCAGAGCAATGCCCAACACTCCAGCCACTGTAGGAGCAGGAATTACCGCCATTTGTTCCGGTGCATATACTAATACCAAGCATCACCAAATAGCACAACAAGTTTTTTCTGCTGTGGGCGAAGTTGTGGAAGTCTCAGAAGGGCTGATGGATGCAGTTACAGGGCTATCTGGTAGCGGCCCCGCTTACGTGGCGCTGCTATTAGAATCACTTGCTGATGGCGGAGTATCCGCAGGTTTACCTAGAGCAATTGCCAATCAATTAGCATTGCAAACCGTACTGGGAACAGCGAAACTGTTGTATGAAACCAAAATGCACCCAGCAGAACTTAAAGATCGCGTTACCAGTCCCGGTGGTACAACCATTGCGGGAATTGCCAAGTTAGAACAGGCAGGATTTCGTTCAGCTTTAATTGAAGCAGTGAAAGCTGCCACAGAGCGATCGCAAGAACTGGGAAAATAATTAAAGAGTCCTTTGTCATTCGTCCTTTGTGCAAAACTAATGACTAATGACAAATGACAAATGACTATTAACGAAGTTGACAAAAGACTCGTTAGTATAGTAAACAATCTGGTTGCAAATGTGATTGAGTGAATTATCCTGCGCCGTCTCCAGAACTTGACTTAGGGTCTATATTTCCCTTTGATCTGGATCAGTTTCAAAAAGAAGCGATCGCGTCCCTAAATGCTGGACGCTCCGTAGTCGTGTGTGCGCCCACAGGTTCGGGCAAAACATTAGTCGGAGAATACGCCATTTATCGCGCCCTAGCGCGAGGAAAACGTGTATTTTATACTACTCCCCTAAAGGCGCTGTCGAATCAAAAATTACGTGACTTTCGAGAAAAATTTGGGTTTGAGCAAGTCGGACTGTTAACTGGAGATGCCTCCATTCACAGGGATGCACCGATTTTGGTGATGACCACAGAAATTTTCCGAAATATGCTCTATGGCACACCCATCGGGCAAGTCGGCATCTCATTAGTAGACGTGGAAGCGGTGATACTTGATGAGTGCCACTACATGAACGATCGCCAGCGCGGTACAGTTTGGGAAGAATCCATCATCTATTGTCCCCGGGAAGTGCAACTGGCAGCCCTCTCAGCAACAGTTGCCAACAGCGATCAACTCACCGATTGGTTAAATCGCGTTCACGGCCCAACAGACCTGATTTACTCCGATTTTCGACCAGTTCCCTTAGAATTTCACTTTTGCAATCCCAAAGGGTTATTTCCCCTGTTGAATGATAGCAAAACCAAAATTAACCCCCGCCTTCTTCAGAAGAAGAAGGGGAGAGGGGGAGAAAGGGACAGGGGAAGAAGTGGTAGACCGGAAGCTCCTGGCATAATTTATACTTTAAGCCAGTTAGAGCAACGGGATATGCTCCCAGCAATTTACTTTATCTTCAGTCGCCGGGGATGTGATAAAGCGGTGGCAGAAGTGGGTGATTTATGGCTGGTAAATAATGAAGAATCCCAGATTTTACGGCAACAGATTGATGACTTCTTAGCCCGCAATCCCGAAGCTGGGCGTTCTGGACAAATTGCACCCCTATACCGAGGAATTGCTGCCCACCACGCCGGAATTTTGCCTGCTTGGAAAGCCCTGGTAGAAGAACTATTTCAGCAAGGGCTGATTAAAGTAGTATTCGCCACGGAAACACTGGCCGCGGGAATTAATATGCCCGCTCGGACAACGGTAATTTCTACCCTTTCCAAGCGGACTGACACCGGACACCGCCTGTTAAATGCTTCCGAATTCTTGCAAATGGCGGGACGGGCAGGCCGCCGGGGGATGGATAAACAAGGTCATGTGGTGACAGTCCAAACTCCCTTTGAAGGAGCCAAAGAAGCGGCATATTTGGGGACATCCAAGCCAGACCCCTTGGTAAGCCAGTTTACGCCCAGTTATGGCATGGTACTCAACTTGCTGCAAACCCACACCCTAGAGCAAACCAGGGAACTGATAGAGCGCAGTTTTGGGCAGTACATGGCGACATTGCATTTAAGACCAGAATACGATGAGATTGCCGAACTGGAAAAACAATTAGCTCAACTACATGAGCAAATCGCCGCCGTTGATGAAAATGAACTGGCTATTTATGAAAAATTGCGGCAACGTTTGAAAGTAGAACGCCAAATATTAAAAACCCTGCAAGAGCAAGCACAGGAAGATAGAAAAGAAGAATTAGGGATGATGTTAGACTTTGCAGTGTCAGGAACTCTGTTGAGTCTCAAAGGCAAAAACATCACAGTGTCTTCACCCGTAACCGCAGTGTTAGTGGGAAAATCGCCTGGTTCTGGTCAAGCTCCCTACTTGGTATGCTTGGGGCATGATAATCGCTGGTATGTGGCAACCACAGGGGATGTAGTCGATTTGTATGCCGAATTACCACGCATTGAAGTGTCACCGGATTTACTACCACCCCCAGAGATGCCCTTGAAACCCGGACAGTCACGTCGTGGTAACGAAGAAAGCTTTGCGATCGCTGCGCGTATTCCCAATCCGATAGAATCTTTGCATCTGGCACCAGAAGTAGCAGAACAAATCAGTCGTACTGCTGCCGTCCAAGAGCAATTAGAAGCTCATCCCTTACATCAATCAGGCAATGCTGCCACGCTTTTCAAGCGTCGCGCCAAATATGTCGAACTAGAAGCCGAACTCGAACAGCTGCAAGGGCAAGTAGAGCAACAGTCACAACGCCATTGGGAAGAATTTCTCAATTTAATCTTAATTCTGCAACACTTTGGCGCTTTAGATAATTTAGTGCCCACACAATTAGGGCGAATAGCTGCCGCCATTCGGGGTGAGAATGAATTGTGGTTGGGTTTAGTATTCGCTAGTGGTGAATTGGACAACTTAGATCCCCACCATTTAGCCGCCGCCGCCGCCGGTTTGGTGATGGAAACACCCCGTCCAGATAGCAAAGTTAACTTTGAGCTTAGTAATGAAGTGGCAGAAGCCTTAGCAAAATTGCGGGGAATTCGTCGCCAAATGTTCCAACTACAACGGCGGTATAATGTGGCGCTACCTATATGGTTGGAGTTTGAGTTAATTGCCATAGTAGAACAATGGGCGCTCGGAATGGAGTGGACAGAACTCTGCGAAAACACCACCTTGGATGAAGGCGATGTGGTGAGAATTCTCCGGCGGACGTTGGATTTATTATCACAAATACCCCACGTTCCACATCTGCCAGACTCTTTCTTGCGTAATGCTTATCGAGCGATGCAGTTGATTGATAGATTCCCTGTGAATGAGGTGGTGGAATAAACAGCACACTCTTAGCTATAGAGTTCTGTGCGTCTTTATATGTAGGGACAATTCATGAATTGCCCCTACAAACTGTGTTGACTTTTCACGTTATGTGGAAAAGTTAACCAAAAACCTAACCCCCTAACCCCCTTCCCGACACGAGAAGGGGGAAAATTCAAAGTCTCTCTCCTAAAAGGAGAGAGATTTAGAGAGAGGTTTTCCAGATGCCGTGAAAAGTCAGACAAACCGCCCCAAGAATGAATTTAAATTTAATAGTAGTGGTACGTAGTTAAAAATGCTTTTTTGGTTTCGTATATCTTCTATACGTAATTAATCACATGTATTTAACAGAAGTTGTAGTCGCTATAAGCGCTATTCAACCTTAGTACACCAAGTTTCCAGTACCCTGCAACTGACGCAAAGAATTTATACATAATGGACAGTCGCATCCAAATACCCTGATTGCTGCATCACTTTCTTCATCAGTAAAGTTCAACATAGCAACATTCTGATCTGATACTGATGTGACAATAGTTGAGGAACGTACAGATGAGGTGTACGGTTTCTTTCTCTCTGAATCTCGAATGCACACAAAATCTTTTCCACCATGTGGGTTAGTGATACAGGTACGACCATCTTCTGTGTGCATCAATCGCTGTGTAATACTACCACTAGCATGGGCAGGATGAAATGCCACCAGCGTAGACATCATAGACACAAAGATTGAGGAAGTGGAAAGCAAATTCAGAAGAATTTTTTTGTTCATAGATTTCCTTGAGAAAATTGTCTACTAGCTTAGGGTATTCGATTCACTTTCAAACTTCAAGTGGGTTTCCCCTAAGAATAGCTAGCTTGACACTTGTTATTTAAGAAAGTTCCATATCTACCAAGTTTGATCGCAAAATAGTTGTCATAGCAGAATTAAGCAGTCAAACAGGCTTGAAGTTTATGGATCAAGACTTTAAAATTTTGTACAAAGCGATAAATTGCTCACTACGAACAAAAATTATATCTTAGATTCTTTTACAAAATTGATAACTAATATAGCTATCTTTATAGAATTATAAATCTTAATTTGAACCAAAAAATAGCATAAGTATTTAGTAATAAATCTGATATAGATTCTCATTCTTAAATGTTCAACTTGTAAAAATCTCTTTTTTTTATTACATTTGGAAAAAGGCTCATATACCAAGTAATTTACTAGCCTCAACACAAAAAATGAAGCAAAAACTACATTCAGAATCTTCAGGTTGTTGCAACGGTGAACACACTCATAATGATTCTCATCATCACGGTCATGATGAGAATCATAACCATGACCACAATCACGATCACGGTGGAGAATTCAATCTAAAAAATGAGGTATTGCCTTTAGTAGCAATTTTAAGTTTATATGTGCCTGGTGTAATTTTTGAAAATCAATTACACAATACATTCTACTCAATAGGTGAATATCTGCTTTTCATCCCTGCCTATTTATTGAGTGGATGGAGTGTTTTAAAAACGGCTGGACGCAATATACTTAAAGGTAGATTATTTGATGAAACTTTTTTGATGACAGTAGCGACACTAGGGGCGATCGCAATTCATAAATTGCCCGAAGCTGTTGGAGTCATGCTGTTTTATAAAATTGGCGAATTGTTCCAGGATATTGCTGTTAGTCGTTCCCGTAGTTCCATCAAAGCCTTATTGGAAGTTCGCCCAGACTATGCAAATATCCAAATAGAAGGAGGACTAAAAAAAGTCCGCCCAGAAACAGTAAATATTGGAGATATTATCGTCGTCAAACCGGGGGAAAAGATTCCCTTGGATGGTGAGATTATAGATGGAAATTCGCAAGTTGATACATCTGCATTAACTGGAGAATCTGTACCGCGAACAGTGAGACTGGGTGAAATAGTTTTGGCTGGGATGATAAATAAAATGGGTGTTCTCAGCATTAGAGTCACCAAACTATTTGATGACTCTGCTATTGCCAAGATTTTAGACTTGGTGCAAAATGCCAAAAGCAAAAAAGCAGAGACAGAAAAATTCATTACTAAATTTGCCCGATATTATACGCCAATAGTAGTTTTTATATCTCTAGCAGTTGCTTTATTACCTCCTTTATTCATTTCTGGTGCGAGTTCTTCAGAATGGATTTATCGTGCCTTAATTTTGCTAGTTATTTCCTGTCCCTGTGGACTCGTTATCAGTATTCCGTTAGGTTACTTTGGAGGTGTGGGAGGTGCAGCTAAACGTGGTATTTTGGTTAAAGGCTCCACTTTTTTAGATACTCTAAATGCAGTCAATACAGTTGTGTTTGATAAAACTGGAACGTTAACTAAAGGCGTATTTAAAGTAGTAAAGACAGTAGCATTAAATGGCTACAATGAAACAGAATTGCTGCAATTAGCTGCCCAAGTAGAATCGCACTCAAATCATCCCATCGCTCAATCTATCCTTAAGGCTTATGAGGGAAAAATTGATGAATTTGAGGTGAGAGATTATGAAGAGATTGCAGGCTATGGAATTAGAGCCAAGGTTGAAAATAGGGTAGTGATAGCGGGAAGCGATCGCCTACTCCACAGAGAGAATATTGCTCATGATAATTGCCAGCTAGAGGGAACAGTTGTTAATTTAGCAGTGGATAATATTTACGTTGGGTATATTGTCATTGCTGATGAACTGAAAGAAGATGCGAGACACGCTATTCAAGCACTCAAGCAAATGGGTGTACAAAGAACAGTAATGTTGACTGGAGATAATCAAGCGATCGCTTCCCAAATTGCCAAACAGCTAGGCATAGATGCTTACGAAGCAGACTTATTACCAGAAGAAAAAGTTAATGCCATTGAGAAATTACTCAGCACCGCCGGCAAGCATGGTAAAGTTGCCTTTGTTGGGGATGGTATTAATGATGCACCAGTGATTGCTAGAGCCGATGTTGGGATGGCAATGGGTGGCTTAGGTTCAGATGCAGCCATCGAAACTGCTGATATTGTCATCATGACAGATGCGCCGTCAAAAGTGGCAGAAGCAATACAAATCGCCAGAAAAACAAGGCAAATTGTTTGGCAAAATATTGGCTTTGCTTTAGCAATTAAAGCTGTGTTTATTGGATTGGGCATTTTAGGTATAGCGACAATGTGGGAAGCTGTCTTTGCTGATGTTGGAGTAGCATTGCTGGCAATTTTAAATGCAACTAGAGCGATGAAATAAAAATTTTGGAAAATCGGGAATCTGTCATTGGAAAATTGTAGTAGTTAAACTATGAGTTCTTCTGACTCATAGTTTAACTACCCAAGAATAGAACCTATGAATTCATCAATCAGAGGCATTGCTACAGCTACTTTAGCCTTATTACTAAACTATTCAGCAAATCCAGCTTTTGCACTACCCCAGAAAATCAATCATCCAATTACTGTTGCTAAATCGCAACCATTAACAAACACCTTGATTGTTCCTGGCGAACGAGTGGGGCCAATAACACGCACAACCACCAAGCAAGATTTAGTGAAGCTGTTTGGTGCATCCCATCTCGTTGATAAAACCATTTCTGGTGCTGAAGGAATAGGGAGTTTCGCCGCTACTCAGGTAAATCTAAATCAGGGGCGTTCTCTGCTAATAGTTTGGAGTGATAATACTCGTACTAAACCTCTAGATGTGCGTAACCTGGGTTCAGCTTGGAAAACCCGCGAAGGTATCGGTGTTGGAACCCCATTGAGCGAGTTACGCAAGAAATTAGGTAATTTTAAACTTTATGGATTGGCATGGGATTACGGCGGTACGATTTTGTTGGATAGTAGTAAATTATCCCGTTATCAAGGCAAACTGATTTTACGAGTAGACGCTGCTCCCGATGCTTACGAAAAGTTTGCCAATGACTACCAAGCTGTTTCTGGGGATAGTACTTTTTCCTCCAGCAATCGCCATTGGAAACCTTTGGGAATCACACTTACAGAAATTATCGTTGTGCTGAACCCAGGTGAGTAGTGGTATGCTAAACATCAGTTTGCTTGCTAGGGTGTAGCAAGAATATGGACGCAACTTTTTATACTAAGTTTAGAACTAGTAAATTACTGTGGTCAGTGAATAAATTATCGGGATGTTCCAATTAAGAATTGAATCAAGATGCGTATAATTGCATCTAAGCAGTTATATAGGAATTGCGATCGCAGTTGGCATCGGGTAAGTTTGAGGAAAATGCGATCGCATTCTTCACCCACCGGATGACGAACCAAAGCTTTACCAACGGTTATGCCTTACTCATTAGCGTAGATGCAGATTTACCTGTCACGCTCAAAGATGCAAGGGCTATAGTAAATATACTGATTGATAGCGATCGCGCTGCCTATCTACCAGAAAAACTTACACTTGAGTCTCCATTGTAATCATGAGACTTATGTAAATATACAGTTATTTAGCGCATCGAAATTACGATTTTCTCACCCAAAAAACAAGGAAAATACAGATATTCAGCTAATTGGTGTTTGTTTATACTATTTCAAATTTTTGTAATCGTTATACTCATAACTTAGGTTCTACCTGGGAATTAGGAAGTGGCTTTGCCACTTCTTTTTATTAATTTAGGAACCCAGTAAAAATAAATTAAAAGTTAAAAGTAATTTGTTGAACTTTTAACTTTTATTAGCTGTCATATCATGTCCATTTAATTGACTATAAAATAATTATTCTGTCAAGCTATGGCTTTGTAAGCTTCAACAGAATTTTGGTCAATGTAGACATGATATTAGTCATTACTCGTTGTATCTTGCCATCTCTCACGCTTGGGCTTGCTCTCTACATCGCGCGATCGCGCTTCTTGCCAAGTCCCCCACATTAGAGATTGCTGCCTTTCAACATGGTTAATAAACTGCATGATTGACTGATCTGCTTTGATTGGAGTTTTCAAATCAAACTTAATTGTTTGGACAATCTTGATGTCACCCATGAGAAAAAATTTACCTGCAATCTTAGTCAGCCATAACACAACTCGATTGGATAACCAACCAAAAAATCCTTTACGTTTCTTAGTAATTAACAGGATTTGACCTTCAGCTTTTCCACCTTCATGGAGGCGAACTGCAAACATTGTGTGGACATGGAAGAAATCGGGGCCAAGTGTCACAATGCCAATGCTACCGTACCAATAGCAAATACTGTAAGTTATGGCATTTTTGTAGAAAAGACGGATGATTTTAATGAAAGATGAATTCTCTTTAATGTTTGTAGTGTTACTGAAGATAATTGCATTTTCGTTCAGTTCCTGTCTTTCAAAAATAATTTCTATTGGCAGTTTGTGGACTGTATTGATATGTTGAGTATCAATCGCATTAATCATCACCACATTGGGGTGACAGTTCATCACAAAGTGAGAATGGATAGCGATATCACACTCTTTTTGTTCTAATTCGGGAATAAAAGGTAGAGGTTGTTGTGGTATTTCTCCAGTCCAAACCCAAATCATGCCGTACTTTTCAGCAGTGGGCCAACTTTGTAACTTTAGGGAAGGCGGCGTATCTAAACATGGGATATCAATACACATCCCTTCAGCATCAAATTTCCAGTGATGGAAGAAACAACGGAGTGCATTACCCTCAACTTTGCCTTCAGCAAGATGAGCGCCCATGTGGGGACAGTAGGCATCAAAGGTAGTTACTCTTCTGTCCTTACCACGATAAATCACTAGTTCTCTGCCCAAAATCGTGACAGGTTTTACTTCACCCACCCGCAGATTTCGAGAGGGTATTACCCAATACCATCCTTCAATAAAACGTTCTGGATTATTGAAAGTTTTAGGTTTACGGGTTGAGCTAGAAGTCTGCGAGTTGAGATTCATTTTTATGGTTTCACTTGAGGTGAAGCAGTTGATCTAGAAGTAACATGCGAACTAAAAAAAAACAGTTACTTTCAGTACTATGAGAAATAGTCACTCAACAAATAGATAAAATTCGAGGAGTAAAATATTGAGTAAATTAGATTAGAAATGTTAAAATTATACTAATTAATTATTAGATAGTATCAGCCAACATCTATTCATAATAGATATCTGAAAAATCAAAACTTAGTAATATCTCTAATTAAATAAAAATTTCAACTACTGACACCAAGATTTGACTAAACTCTCATCTGAATTAATAAATTAGTATAAATATGTAATAATAATTACAATATTTGGGAAAATCTGCCGTGTTAACTCAGGAGACAAAACTGCTTTTAATTGGTCAGGTAACAGATATAAGCGGAATTCCTATCAGGACAATTCGCTATTACGAGAGTTTAGGTTTAATTAAATCATCAAGACGAACAGAGGGAGGCTTCCGCCAGTTTTCATTGGATGTGCTGACTCGTCTAGCGTTCATTAAAAGGGCACAAAATCTTGGTCTTAGCTTAGAGGAGATTGGAAATATTCTTCAGGTCTATGACCAAGGACAAGCTCCCTGTGGTGAAATCAAAGAAAAGCTCCAGGACAAGCTTTTGCAAATTGATCGCCAAATCGATCAGTTATTAACTTTGCGATCTGAAATAAAGGGATTACTTTCAGGCTGGAAGAATATCGGCGACCAGTATGAAGATACAATTTGTCCCATTATTCAAAATATCCCTCAGTGCTGAAAAACAGAAAAGAAGACAGAGGAGGCAGCAGGAGCAAACTTATGACAGCACATATCCTTTTGGTGGAAGATGAAGTCAAACTAGCACGATTTGTCGAATTAGAGCTAAGTAGCGAAGGATACCAAGTAAGTGTAGCTCATGATGGGATTGCTGGTCTCACCCTAGCGCGAGACTCATCGCCAGATTTAGCGATTCTGGATTGGATGTTACCAGGTTTAACAGGTTTAGAAATTTGTCGGCGTTTGCGAGCAACAGGTAGTACAGTACCAGTAATTTTATTGACAGCAAAAGATGAAGTGAGCGATCGCGTCGCCGGATTAGATGCGGGAGCCGATGATTATGTAGTTAAGCCCTTCAGCATTGAGGAATTACTCGCTAGAATTCGCGCCCATCTGCGCCGCACGCAAGAAACAGCCGAAGATTTGCTGCAATTTGAAGATTTAAGCTTAAATCGTCGCACCCGTGAAGTTTTTCGGGAAAAACGAAGTATTGAGTTAACAGCAAAAGAGTTTGACTTATTAGAATATCTCCTCTCACATCCCCGTCAGGTGTTTACTAGAGATCAAATTTTAGAGAAAGTTTGGGGTTACGATTTCATGGGTGATTCTAATATTATTGAAGTATATATTCGTTATCTGCGACTCAAATTGGAAGAGAATAATGAAAAGCGTTTGATTCATACAGTCCGTGGTGTAGGCTATGCACTACGGGAACAATCATAATGACTTGGTGATTTCGACAAAAAGCAAAATTTTAAAGAAAAAAGAGGATCATGAATAAAAAATGGGCTGTTAAACGGCTAACAGTAAATCTCACTGCTGAGGAAATGAAGAAACTTGAACACTACTGTGCTTTGACAGGAAGGCCAGCAACAGACGTAATTCGAGAATTACTCCGATCTCTTGAGGTTGACAATACTAAAAACTCTGAAATGGCAACAGCAGACTCAAAAACAACAGTTGGCAGTGGCTTAAAATCACAGTAACTATTCACCAGAATATCTCGCCAAATCTCAAAAATCTGCCAGCTATCTTGAATTACCAATAGGGCTCAAGGAAATACTTCTCGGTTAAAGGGAAAAGGGTAAGGGATGAATTTAAACCCTTACCCTTGTACCCTTAAACTTTTCCTAGAACACACTCCTAATGGTGCGGCATGGCTAGTTATCAAACCCAATACTGCTCGGGTTTTGGATTTTAAACTGAAATTTGGTTTGGGGAAAAGGTTACTGGGTTTGGATTAAAGGTTTTTCTTTCCCCTTTGCCATTCCCCTTTTCTCCTTAACCGACAAGTATTGAGGGCAATCTGGGTTTATTCTCGTTGCTGCCAGATGGGTCATTGAGCGGTCAAGTCGCTTCTCTACGAGACGCTCTTGCTAGCTTGCTTCTATCTAATAGAAGAGTACGCTCCAATTAAAAATTATTAATTAAAAATTGCAAGACGCTCTTGCAAAAAATACTAATCAGACTGTCAAGGGGCAGGTATATAAAATTAATGCCTTTTTTCTTTGCCATGTCTTAACAAGCATATATTTTGGGCATCATAATTCCAAGCTGAATACATGAGCTAGCAGCCAGAAAACTCTTTGGCAGCAAGTTTTTTATTTACAACTATAGTATTGACCTATGGCAGATAATTTTATACTTTATTTCTTTATTTCTCCACATAGTTCCTACACTGGGTTGATTTGGAGATGCCTACAGATTCAATTGGGAGTAATCTGTAGCGTAGGTATTTGGACATTATCAGAAGCTAAGTTACAAGCAGCCCAAGCACATCAGACCTGGAAATCACCTTCAGAATTGATTGAGGGAGTCAGCAAAGTAAATCCTGAGCCAACACCTATTTTGATGGCGGCACCCGAAAACTTCAATCCTGATTTGCAATTACGGCCAGCGCTACCCGAACCACCGCAGAATTCTAGTCCACCAAAAACTTCCACCGAACCAAGAACGCCGGATGCAGTTTTGGAAAGCATTCATACGGACTATCGCTATGACACAGATAACTTTGGCCAAACCAATTTCTTTTTTGAACCAACGGTTCAGTTTGGATTGAGTAATGGCAATAAAATATTTGTGAAAACAGGTTTTAACTTATTTGAACAACGCGGTGTTGAATCAATTACGAATTTTCCCTTGCAAGTTGGATGGCAAGGAAAAATTGGTCAAGTGACTCTGCAAACAGCAGCAGGAGTCGATGTCTTCAATCGTTTACCTACAGCTATCAATCTCAATGCTAAGGTGGAGACTCCCATTTCGCCACCGCAAGTTTCGTCATCAGGTCGATTGCTATCGGTAGTAGTACTATCAGGTAATTTAGAACAAGGCCCTTATAAATCCAATGCCCGAACTTTAGAAAATCAAATTACTGCTTGGCGATTTGGGCCTGATTTATACTGGCAAATTGACGGTAACACCAGCTTGTTTTCATCATTGCGTTTGGGTAGTTACAACGATGGTAATTCCGAGGTGCAGTCATTTAGTCGGCTAGAACGCAAGTTCGGACAGTTTTCTCTGGCAGCTAACTTATTCAATTTGAGTTTTGATCGCGATTTAGAACGCACAAGTGGCTATTTTTCCCCACCAGATTTTCTAGTTTACAACGCTGAGGTGGCTTGGGAAGGAGATATTGTTAATTTTTTACGCTGTCGCCTCGCTGCCAACTTAGGACAGCAGCGACTTAAAGGAGAATTTGATAACGCCAATACCTATCAAACGCGCTGTACGGTAAAGGTTTCACCAAATATGGAGGCAGACCTTGGCTATAGCTTTAGTAATGTTCGCAATCAAGAAACTGGGGGAAGTGCTTACGGTGGTAATTCCTTGACAGGACAGTTGCGGGTCAAATTTTAGTAGTCACTGATAAGGCTGAAGAATGAAAGCACCATTACCTGATAACGAAATACAGCGAATCGAATCTCTTTTGGAGTATAAGATCCTCGATACTCGTTCGGAAGCTGCCTTTGACGATCTCACCCATTTAGCCTCATATATTTGTGGCACTCCTATTGCCTTAATCAGTTTAATTGATAGCGATCGCCAGTGGTTCAAATCCAAAGTTGGAATGGAAGCCCCAGAAACACCGCGAGATTTGGCATTCTGCGCCCATGCTATTATGCAACCGGAAGTTTTTGTTGTGCCTGATGCCACACAAGACGAAAGGTTTGCGACAAACCCGCTAGTCACTTCTGACCCGGATATTCGATTTTATGCTGGTGTACCGTTAACTAACCCTGAAGGATATGCACTAGGAACACTTTGTGTAATTGACCGTGTACCAAGAAAGCTCTCTCCAGAACAAGTTGAAGCATTGCGAATTATCGGTCGCCAGGTAATCAAGCAATTAGAAATGCGGCGTAACTTAGCAAGTTTGGTATTGGTCACTCATACACGCAAACAGGCACACAAGAGACGCAAACAATTTTTTAAAACAGTAGCCGGAGGGTTTGGGTTAGCATCGGCAATTTTAGTTTTGATTGGCATGATTTCTTATCAAAATACACGCATATTGATTGATGCTAGTAATCAGGTACAAAAAACCCAAGATAAAATCAATAAGCTAGAAGAATTACTGTCCGAGATGAAGGATGCTGAGACTGGACAACGCGGTTATATCCTGACTGGACAAGAAAGTTATCTGGAACCTTATCAAGCAGTAGTTGTAAACATCGATCAAAAAATTGTAGAACTGAAGGATTTAATCGCAGATCAACCTAGCCAACAAAAGCAGTTTGCCGCCCTTGAATCTCTGATAGCTGCAAAATTTGCCATACTCAAGCAGACTATATACCTGCGTCAAAATCAGGGATTCGAGGCAGCGTTGCAGGTAATCCAGACAAATCAGGGGAAATATATTATGGATGATATTCGCAAGGTCATCCATGAGATTGAGAATGAGGATAAAAGGTTGCTTCAACAGCAGTCACAAGCGGCAAAAGCCAGTGCAAACAACACAGTTTTGACACTTACGATCGCTATTTGCCTAAGTTTTATCACTCTGGCTATAGTCTACTACTTCATTTATCGTGAGGTAAAAGAACGTAAATTAACAGAGGAAACGCTAAACCAAGAACGCAACTTTATTTCAGCAGTTCTTGATACAGCTAGCGCCTTGGTAATAGTTCTGGATACACAAGGGCAGATCGTTCGCTTCAATCAAGCTTGTGAACAAACAACTGGTTACTCATTCGATGAGGTGAGAGGAAGGCATTTCTGGAACCTATTTCTCATTCCTGAACAGGTAGAACCAGTTAAAGCAGTTTTTGAACAGTTGCGAACTGGTGAAGCGCCCAAAGAATATGAAAATTATTGGGTAGCAAAGGATGGCAGTCTGCGGCTAATTTCATGGGCTAATGCTATTTTGAAAGATGATGAGGGTTGCGTTGAATACATTGTTGCTACAGGTATTGATATTAGCGATGTCTACGACGAGCTTCGTTTACGCAAACGAGCAGAACAGCACCTCAAAGCCCAGTACTCTACAACGCGCGTCTTAGCAGAGTCAACTACAATCAGTGAAGCTATGCCCCAAATCCTGCAAGGAATCTGCGAGAGTTTGGAATGGGATCTAAGTGAAATTTGGATGGTAAATCAGCGAGCGAATCTACTAAGTTTACTGAATTCATGGTATAAAATGTCTTCAGGAATGCAAGAATTTGAGATCCTTAGTCAGCAGACCACCTTTGCATCAGGAATTGGCCTGCCTGGTCGTGTTTGGGACAGTGCTGAACCTGTTTGGATTGTTGATGTAGTTAAAGACAAAGATTTCATCCGCTCTCAAATCGCTGTCCAAGCAGAACTGCACGGAGCTTTTGGTTTTCCGATCCATAGTGGTAAAAACATTCTTGGTGTCATTACCTGCTTTAGCCATGAAATCCAGCAACCTGACCAAGATTTGGCAAAAGTCATGAATTCTATTGGTGAGCAAGTAGGGCAGTTTATTGAGCGCAAGCAGGCAGAAGAAGAACTCCAACGCCAAAATTTGCGATCGCAACTATTTACTGAAATCACCCTTAAGATTCGTCAGTCTTTGAAAATCCAAGAAATTCTCCAAGTCAGTGTTACGGAGGTACAAAAAATTCTCCATAGCGATCGAGTTTTGATTTATCAACCTTTGACAGATGGATCTGGAAGTACTGTGGTTGAGGCAGTAGTTTCTGGCTGGCTGACAATTAAAGAGAACAAGCTTACTGATTCTTATTTTCAAGCGGAATATACACAACAGTACTATCTACAGCAATATCGTCAAAAACGGAATCTAGAGCTTGCTGACTTAGATATAGTGGAAATTCAAAAAAGGCATATAGAATTACTGCAACAATTTGGGGTCAAATCCAATTTAGTCATACCCATTCTTGTCAAAGAAGAACTCTGCGGTTTGCTAATTGTCCATCAGTGTGGCAGTTCCCGCCAGTGGTCTAGCTTTGAAACTCATCTTTTACGACAAATAGCCGATCAAGTAGGTATTGCCTTAGCCCAAGCCCAAATGTTATACGCAGAAACTCAACAGCGAAGAGAACTTGAAGTTGCTCGTCATCAAGCTGAATTAGCTTCTAAAACCAAAAGTGCCTTTTTAGCAAACATGAGTCATGAAATTCGGACTCCAATGAATGCTGTGTTGGGGATGACAGGCTTAATGTTAGAAACTCCCCTAAACTCAGAGCAACAGGATTTTATCGAAACTATTCGCATTAGTGGAGATGCTCTTTTAAGCCTCATCAACGAAATTTTGGATTTGTCCAAACTTGAGGCTGGGGAAATGGCACTAGAAACTCTAGATTTTGACTTATCTTCCTGTCTAGAAGAAGTGTTGGAATTATTAGCTCCCTCAGCCCATAATAAAGGATTAGAAATTGCAGCGTTAATCTATCCCAACGTTCCCACCCAACTCCAAGGCGATGCTGGCCGCCTGCGGCAAATTCTTATGAACCTGATCAGCAATGCGATCAAGTTCACCAGCAATGGAGAGGTAGTAGTCCGAGCAGAATTGCGATCGCTTTCCTCTACTACAGCCACCATTTATTTTGCCATCACAGATACCGGTCTTGGCATTACCTCTGAAGACCAATGCAAACTCTTTACCCCATTCACCCAAGTAGATGCTTCCACCACCCGCAAGTATGGCGGCACAGGTTTGGGATTAGCCATCTGCAAGCAACTCGTAAGCTTGATGGGAGGAGAAATTGGCGTAGAAAGTCGGTTGGGTAAAGGATCTAAATTTTGGTTTGAAGTAACTCTTGCCCAGCAACTTCACCCTGTTTCCTCAGAAAGCGATCGCGAACTTCTGACTAATCGGCGCTTGTTAGTGGTGGATGACAATGCTACTAATCGCAAAATTATCCACCATCAAGCTACCCGTTGGGGAATGTTAGTAGATCAGGCTGCTTCGGCTACTATTGCCCTCAAAGCTATTGAGGAGGCAGCCAAGCAAAAAAATCTTTATGACATTGCTGTGATTGATATGCAGATGCCAGAAATAGATGGCATGACCTTGGGAGAGCAAATTAAAGCAAATTCAGCGATCGCTGGGCTACCTTTGATTATGCTTACCTCTACTAATCAACGCTATGAAATCCAACGAGCGCTAAAAATAGGATTTGCGGCTTATTTGGTCAAACCTGTTAAGCCATCCCGACTCCTCGATACCATCATGACTATCTTAGGAACGCAGATAAAGGAGGAGACAGAAGTCAGAAGTCAAGAGTTAAAACTAAAAGATTACGAAAACAACAGCAACGATCATTCTCCTAGCTCCCGCCTCCTGGCTCGTGACTTCCACAAATTAAGAATTCTCTTAGCTGAAGATAATCTGGTGAATCAGAAAGTTGCTTTGAAGCAACTCCAAAGCCTAGGTTATAGCGCAGATGTTGCTGGTAATGGGAAAGAAGTTTTGCAGCTATTAGAAAAAATCCCCTACGATTTAATTTTGATGGATTGCCAAATGCCTGTTCTCGATGGTTTAGAAACTACAAAAGAAATTCATCGTTGGCAAGAAAGCAGCTTTGTCAATAGTCGTCGCCCTGTAGTAATTGCGATGACAGCTAATGCGATGAAAGAAGATCAACAGATGTGTATAAATGCAGGAATGGACGATTATCTCAGCAAGCCAGTAATCAAAGAGAAATTAGCGGCGGCGCTACAGCGTTGGGGAAGTGTGATATTCCAGGCAAAAGAAATATATGTTTTAGAGCAGAAAGTTTCTACAACAGATATAGGTTCAGTTGACCTCCCAATTGATTGGGAACGCTTGCATCAACTCTCGGAAAACAACCTAGAATTTGAATTAGAACTACTGGAAATATTTGTTGAAGATATGCAACCTCGTTTAGAGATTATTAAAATAGCGATCGCAGATAGTGACTATGAGCAACTAGCGCTCCAAACCCATCAAATTAAAGGTGCTAGTGCCAATATTGGAGCTATAACCATGCATTTAGCAGCACAAAAATTAGAACAATTAGCTCACAATCAAGAACGTCGAGGTACTACTCACTTAATCTCAGAGTTAGAAGAGTTTGTTAAATGTATCCAAGAGTTTTTAATCACGAGATAAGGAAGCGGCCGTAAATAATTCTTGTTGGAATAAGAAAATAGGCAATAGCTATAAGGGTTTTACTCTAGCTAGTTATTATTTATATAGTTGATTTGATTGTGCCAAGTTACTTGTTTTTGGTGGTAAAGATACCACGTAAATTTAAATATTTAATTCTTTAACGGCGACCGAATCGAATTGATAACTATTTGCATTTATCGGTGGGGATGCTTGTAAAACTTGGTAAAATATTGAGTCTCGCTGCATGAAGCACTTTATAATTTTTTTGCTCCTAGCTAATAATTAAGCTAGCAAAGCTCAGATAAGAAGATTAATAATATTTACTAATAAATAAACAGTAACGATTGTCTCCTGTTGGCTCATAACTCAATTTGTCGGCAATGGCAGACATAATTTTTAAACCCCGCCCGCGCTCTTGCTCATTCTCATCAAATTCAGATATTTGCCGCAATTGCTGCTCTAAGTCAAATGGTTCACCTTGAGACCAAATGCGAATTTCTATATATTTATTTACCCGTACAGCTTCTATTTCAATAGGAGTTTCAATAGGTAAGTTTTTGTGTGCATGTTCAACTATGTTAGTAAAGCCTTCTATCAAAAGTGTTTGACATTGCCACCAAATTTCTTTGTCAGGAATAGGTGGGTAATTCATCTGATCGAACCAAAATAATACTTCAGGCGATGCTGTAAGGTCTGTATTGACTTTTAGATAAATTTTATTTTTCACTTCTTAACCAATAAAATATTTCGAGACGATCCTATTCGTATTTAATTTATTTAATTTGAGTATTTTCACTATACATTTAAAACTAAATTGCATATAAGTTGAATTAGAGTAATTACTTCTTTTTAAGCGAAGCAGAATTCAGAATGAATTCTGACGGAAAGAGCGGATAGCAGAGCGTCAAGCCTGCGGGACGCTACGCTACACGTAGCCCATTCTGACTTCTAAATTCTTCTTCAATCTACTTAGTAAACTTTAATTTATGTTTAAAATTTTGGTTATTGATGATGACCCTATAGTGCGAACAGTACTGAAAAAAACACTCCAAAATCAAGGTTATGATACCAGTATCGCCACAAATGGCGAGGAAGGAATTAGACAAGCACAATTACTACATCCTGCTCTGATTATCTGTGACTGGATGATGTCCGAGGTAGATGGGCTAGAAGTGTGTCGTCGAATTAGAACAGATCCAGAGTTAGCAACCACTTTTTTTATTCTATTAACGGCTAGGGGAGCGGCTCGAGGAGAGGAGGAAGATCGAGTTAGAGGACTTGACGCTGGAGCAGATGAGTTTATCTCTAAACCAATAGAGATGAATGAATTGAAAGCGCGGGTAAGAGCAGGGCTAAGATTACACCAGTTAAATCAGGATTTACAAAGTCAAAAAGAAGTTTTGGAGACACTAAATCAAGATTTACAAACCCAAAAGCAAATTTTGGAGGCAGAATTAGCTGAGGCTGCTGATTATGTGCGATCGCTCTTACCCTCACCGCTCGTAGGAGCAGTAACTACAGAAAATCTGTTTATTCCCTCAGCACAGCTAGGAGGTGATTGCTTTGACCATTATTGGATCGACGACGATAATTTGGTAATTTATTTGTTGGATGTATCAGGTCATGGCGTGGGTTCAGCCCTCCTATCTGTATCCGTGCTGAATGTTTTGCGATCGCAATCTTTACCAAACACCAACTTTTGTCAACCAAGTGAAGTCCTAAAAGCGCTCAATCACGCCTTTCAAATGACAAAGCACGGTGATAAATACTTCACAATCTGGTATGGAGTTTATCACCGCCTGAAACGTCAACTTATTTATGCCAACGCCGGACATCCACCAGCTTTACTCTTATCGAATACCTCTACAACAAGTATCCAAGTTAAACAGCTAAGTTCTTTGGATCTCCCAATTGGCTTTTTACCTGATGTCCAATTTGAAGATGCTATTTTTCAGATCGAAGAGAACAGTATTTTATACATTTTTAGTGATGGTGTTTATGAAATTAATCAGTCAGATGGTAAATTTTGGGGTATTGATGCTTTCATTGACTTACTAACTAAACATAGTCTAAAAGACCCCTGTGTTCTAAATCAACTATTGGCGAACATTATTACCTTAAATTATCAAGATAATCTTGATGATGACTTCTCTTTGGTAAAAGTTAACTTTGGTTAGTATAGTCAAGTGTGCAGATTCAAATTTAGCATAGTCTAGGAGCTTACTGTGTTGCCAATACTTGGCGATTGAATTCATCTTGGTCAGCAAAGGTTTGAAAAATTCTATCCATTTTAGTCAATTCAAATAACATTCTGACTTGATCGCTGATTGAACAAACAAAAAGTTTAGTATTAGCATTTCGCGCCATTTGCATTGCTGAGACTAAAGCACCTAAACCAGAGCTATCGATAAACTTTACTTCTTTCATATCAAGTAACAATATATCGGCTCCAGTTAGCAGAATATCGCTAACTTCACGACGCAGTTCATTACCTCTAATACCATCTAAAATTCCAGATAATTCTAGTAATTTTACGTTCAGGCTCATTGTTTTATCTTATTGTTTGACTGGGAAAAATGTATTTACATTTTGGCATTGACTTAAGCTAAACTGCAATAGATATAGCAATAGTTTTGTATCTTAAAGGAATCCGCTTTAATTTGTGTTCGCACAGCCATACTTACTAGCGTGGTGCAGCTTGATAATTATTATTTGCTATTGCAGTAACGAATCTAGCCTCTACAGATTAACGAAAAATTTCAAAAGCTTTAAAATAACCATCTTTATAACCTAAATACCGTGCCTAAAAACGAGACATAAGCAGTGGTAATTTCACTGCAATGCCACCCGACATGAAAAAATGCTGCAAATTATACAGCTATGAGTATGTTCTTCCTTGACGTTGGCACAGCTATCGCATTGTTTCTTTTTAGATGGTCTGAAAATTAGTGTCTGATTAAATCAAGATCAAGTTAGCGGCTCTGCGCTAAAGTAAAAATATTGGGATCAAAGTCTCTGCCAGTAAGTTCAAACACCACTAATCTTTACCACTGCGGCGATAATGTCTCAAGAGCATAACGAATCACTCCAACTTCAAGAGATCACCAAACTCAAACCGAAACACTTTGCTGATTTAGTCAGATCAGCACAATTGATTTTCGACCCTACAGCCGGAGTTTCGGGAAGACATATAACAGTTGACTGGGAACAATTCGGAATTCCCCACGATGTGGCAGACAATCTCAAGTCACTTGGTCAAGAGTACCAATATGCATCTCCTCACATCCCTGTTGAAGTCATTTGGAGTAAATTAACTCCCGAAACTCGTATTTGGTTTGTTGAAAACAAAGATAAGTTGTGGCAAATTGAAGAAGCTTTCCCAGCCCTTGACGAAGATTAAAGGAAATATGAATCATTTTTAGGGGCACAACGATTATGCCCCTAACTACCAGCAGCTAGGAGGGCATTTTTTTACCCAATTAAGGCATCAGGTATTTTTTAAAAAACTGCTGTTTTGCTTCGAAGGACTTTCAAGCTTTCAGCCTGCTGTTGCACGCGTTCACTAATGCGATCGCACGCTAACTCACAAAGCTCAAAAATCATTGGTTCGGCAATCTCGTAATAGGCACTCGTGCCTTTGGGCTGACGAGATAGAATCCCTGCTTGAGTTAACACTTTCAGATGCTTAGATAGATTTGCCTGACCTAAGTTAGTAACCTCGGCAATTTCCATCACATTCATTGGCCCTGATTTTAGACAGGCTAAAATCTGTAGCCGACTTGCCTCTGATAAAACCTTGAAGTAGTCAGCAACTGCCACGAGAACAGCTGGATCGGACTTGTGTGGCTTAGTTTTTGGCATAGGGAGATTTAATAGTCGGTATAATATTTTTTTAATAGCTAATTAGTTATTAAATTTTATAATAGCGTAGTTGAGTTATTGCTATAGCAATCCGCTTTGATTTTTGAACAAGACTCAGTATCGATCTATCTCTTCTTTCCTATTCCCTGTTCCCTGCCCACGCAAGTAAATATAGCTACGTCACGCTGTGTGAACAGAAATCAAGCCGGATTAGTATAGTATAAAAAAACACATTAATCTGACAAAATACTTGATGAATAGTTAAAAGGAGTACCTATTGAAAATCTGACTAGATGCAGCAATTTTGGAGTTAATAATTTATTTTTGAGTAAATACAGTAAAGATACTACCATTTGGATGATTATCTTCGATGGTAATTGTACCGGAATGTGCCTCGACTGCCATTTTGCAGAAAGCCAATCCTAAACCAATTTGCCAAACATCTGGTATCCGACTTGCAACTTCATATTTATCGAATATGATTTTTCTTACGTCTTCAGGGATTCCGGGGCCTGCATCCGCGACTTGCACTTTCGCACCACCTGCTGCCAAATACTCTCCCCGTAGGGTCACTTGAGAGTTAGATGGGGAGAACTTAATAGCATTAGAGAGCAAATTATCTAGAACTCGACGAAAGATTGTTGCATCTACTTTCACAATGCCACCAGGTTCAGGTAATTCACCTATCAAAAGCAGGTTCTTTTGGGTAGCGATCGCTTCAAAATCTGCTAATGCTGACATACAGAGTAAATAAAGGTCTACTTCTGTGTAGTTGAGAAGCATTTTTCCCGATTCTAGCTTTGCCATGATCAGCAAACTATTAATCAATGATTGTAGCTGTTGTCCTGCAAATAAAATTTGATCAACCTTACCTCGTTGCTGTTCGGGTGACAAATTGCAAAATCGGAGAATTTCAGCCGCGAGGACAATACTGGTAAGAGAGTTTCGGAGATCGTGGACAATCATGTTTGCCATATCTTCTCGCTGTTGAAGCAAAACTTGCAGGCTGTCGTACTGCTGCTTAATCCGCAACATGGAATTAACCCTGGCTCGTAATTCCACGCCGTTGATGGGTTTACTAATGAAGTCATCTGCACCCGTTGCGAGACATCGAGCCAAATCTTCTTTAGCAGTTAATGCTGTCACCATAATGATCGGCACTATCTGCCATTGTGGATCAGCTTTGATGCGTTGGCATACTTCCATTCCATCTAGGCCAGGCATCATCACATCCAGCAAAATCAGATCGGGCTGAAGACTGTTGAGACGATTCAGAGCTTGTTGACCATTAGAAGCATAGTGTAGCTCGTAGTTTTCATTATCCAACAAGGTTTCAACAACATCGAAGTTATCGGGTTCATCATCGATCACTAAAATAGAAGGTTGAGTATTCATTAAAAATTTCTGCTACCTTGCTAAAACTTGTTGAATGGTGAGTGCAAGCTGCTTGAGTTTGACGGGTTTGGTAAGATATTCGTTGGCTCCAGCGGCTAAACAAGTTTCGCGATCGCCAGGCATAGCTAACGCCGTTAGTGCAATAATCGGAATATCTACAAATTGCCGATCGTCACGGATGCGGCGCATTGCTTCTAACCCATCCATTTCTGGCATTTGAATGTCCATCACAATTAAGTCGGGGCGTTGAACTTTAACTAGGTCAATAGCTTGTTGTCCATTGTTTGCCAAAATGAGATGATACCCTCGACTTTCAAGATAATCGGACATGGTATCAATATTTGTTTGATTATCTTCTGCTAGCAAAATCAAAGGTGGTTTTTTCGCGGCTTTTGGCAATACAGTTAAATTTGGCGACTCAGAACCAGTAAAACGTTGTAGTTTCTCTATAGTTACCTGAAGTTGAGCGCGGGTAATTGGTTTGACTAGATATTCAAACGCTCCCTGAGCCAATCCTTTGCTACGCTCATCCACAACTGAAATAATAATTGCTGGAATATTTTTGGTTTTTGGGTTGGTCTTGAGTTGATTTAGTATCTCCCAACCCGATAGATTCGGTAGTTGCAGATCCAGGATAATTAAACCAGGCTGAACGCGCAGCACTTCTTCTACGGCTCCTTCACCTTTGGAATAGGTGATGGTTTCCATTCCCATTTCGCTGAAGTAGCGAGTAATTTGGTCAGCTGCCACAACAGAATCTTCGATAATCAAAACTTGAGCATTTTCAGCAAGTAAGCAATAACTAGGCAATGAATTAGTTGCTTGTATTGTTCGCAAATTAGTACGGTAGGGAATACGGATGGTGAAGCAACTTCCCTGGCCAACTTCACTGCTAACTGAGACTGTTCCTCCATGTAGGGTAATAATCTGCTGTACTAGCGCCAAACCCAGACCAGTGCCACTGTACTGGCGGTTGAGGCTGCTGTCAAGCTGGATGAAGGGCTGAAACAGCTTGCCGATTTCTTCAGGAGCAATACCGATGCCGGTGTCATTAATATAGAAGCAAAGATTTGGGGAAGATGAGGCAAATGAGGGCGACAAGGGAAAATTTACTCCCCCTGTTCCTTTGCTCCCATGCTCTCCTATTTCTTCTAGCCGGACTTCTAGGGTTACAGATCCCCCTTCTGGTGTGAACTTGACAGCGTTGTTCAACAGGTTTATCAGTACTTGACGCAGGCGGCGATCGTCTACTTGGATGCTGTCAATATTCTCAGCAATATGAATATTAAGACGAATATTTTTTTTCAAAGCCATCTGTTTGACAAAGACAAGGCTGGCATCACAGAGGCTTCTGACAGAAACATCACTCCATTGCAGTTCTAACTTGCCAGATTCGATTTTAGACAGGTCTAGAATGTCGTTGATTAGCTCTAGTAAATGTCTACCACTGCGCTCAATAGTGGCGATCGCTTTTACTTGTCTTTCATTGATGGAGCCAAACACACCTTCTTGTAACCCTTCTGACATCCCCAAAATTGCATTAAGAGGTGTTCGCAGTTCATGGCTCATGTTTGCAAGAAATTCGTCTTTAAGGTGAGTGACACGGGCAAGTTCTACGTTGGTGTTAGCAAGTTGCTCATTCGTCTGCCGCAGTTGTGCCTCGGCTTGTTTGCGTTCGCGTAGCGCAGCTTGCTGTTCGCTGATATCAGTTACCCGGACTAGATTCATAGTACGTCCGGCTACAGTAATGGGTTTAGCTGCTATGTTTCCCCAAAAAATATGACCTTTGAGAGTAACATATTCAATCTCTCGACTCCAGACACCTTTTGACTGCATATCTGCCACGATCGCGTCTGTTTCGCTGGCGGTGAATGGATGGCGCTGGAGTTTCTGCCCATTAATCTCGAGCAATTCAGTTTTGTTAGCCGCCTCAAACAGTTCTACTGCCCGCCGATTACAATCCAGGGTGAGCAGCGTTTGTGGATCAACCAAAAAGATGGCATCAGCAGATTCGTTAAAAATTGCTTCTCGCAAATCTATGTTGTGAGTGAGTTTCTGTTCAGCTTGTAAGCGTTCACGTAGCGTATCGTAGAGAAATTCGTCGTAGATATCAGCTATGTGGATGGGATTACCGTCTTTATCTGAATTAATGAGGCGACCAGAACAGATCGCCAAAACACTTCTGAGGGCTGCTTCTGTCCGTTGGCATTTTGCCAGGTCTGCCTGTGCTTGCTGATATGCACTCTCCTGTTGAATGGCGATCGCGGCAATCAGTTGTTGTTGTTCCCGGCTTTGTTCAAGCTGTCGAGTTAGCTGTATCCGTTCAACGGCATGATGAATTGCGCCTTGAAGAACTTCAGCTGTGAGTTTATCTTTAAGCAAATAATCTTGGACACCACTTTTCATAGCACGGACAGCGATGATTTCATCCCCTTGTCCTGCTGCCAGAAGAATCACAGCAGCTTGAGTATTGCTATGGCATTCCCGAAATTGCTGAATAAACTTCAGCCCATCCCCATCAGGTAATTTAAAATCCAGCAAAATTATATCTGGCATCTCCTGTTGACACCATTTCATGGACTGCGCTGCTGTCTCAAACTCCCAAATACGATAGGTATACAGCCTGTCCTGCTTCAAAAAACGACAATATGCTTCCCGATCTCTAGGGCAATCATCAATTAGCAGAATTGTAAGGGGAGAGCAATGACTCATAAGTTAAAAATACAAACGCGATCGCGTTTCAACAAAATTATACCTTGATTATCATCATGTTAATAGCCTGATATCAATTGAGTTATATCTATAGTTGCCCTTCAATACGATGTCTTCTCCAAATCCCTGAAAATTTTTTGCCTCCGTGTTCAGCATGAATAGAATTCGCAATTATACCTAGTTATCTTCCGAAAACGTTCAGTAAATTTGCTGCTTGTAAAATTCATTTACTTATAGCCAGACTAGTAGCCTATCTATAAATAATTGATGGATAAATTAAGAGTAGAGACGGCGATTTATCGCATCTCTCTAACCATCAAAATGAATTTGACAGATTATTAGTAGCACCAAAATCTTTTTTTTAGCGTAACACCTAGATTTCACTACGCCTAAATAGTAATTTTTATCATCAGCCAGATTGCCGTCCTTCTATACAATCTCCTGATTCCTACAGATACTTCAGAGTAGCTACTCAGTATTTCTTCTCGAATCCCAAATAGTAATTCAAGTAAATCCTCGGAATTTAATCAATAAAAAATTCCTATTTTTCCTTGATGACTTTTGGATTTAACCCATGAAGAATAAACCCAGTACGAACAGAAATGATTCATCAATATCTTGAATAATTTCCAAAAGATATTCCTTTTTAGCTACTTTAGTCTATTTAATATATTCGCTCCTTGTTTCAGTTATTAAATGAGTTTTAATCTAATGTCAGTAGTCGGTAGAGAGCGTTAATTTAAGCAGACTTTATGCTCTTATCATAGAAAATACTGATGTTTTTTAAAAAATTATAAGTAAAGATATTAATCATATCTTTACAAAAGATATTTTTGGTTTAAGGCATCTATATATAATGCTTATTAACTCTGTCATCTCTGATAATTTACAAATGACGATCATTCGTCATCCACTGATTGTTAACTCTGAGATTTTGCTTTCAGATGTGATTGCACTAATCAATGAAGCGCCAGTTAACTGTGATGACTTGCCAATCAAAGATACCAATTCTTTGACAAGCTCAAATAAAAACATAGATAACATCACATCTCAAGCTACTAGTTGTGTTTTAGTAATAGAAAACTCCCAGTTGCAAGGGATAATTACGCAGCGAGATTTAATTAAGTTAACAGCACAAGGCAAAAATTTAGGGGGAATCAGTGTTGCGGAAGTAATGACAAAAGAGTTAATTACACTGAAGTTAACAGATTTTAAAGATATTTTTACTGCGTTAAATTTGCTAAGGAAACATCAGATTTGCCATTTGCCTATTATCGGAGAGCAAGGAGAATTAATTGGATTAGTTACTCCTGCTAGTCTGCTAGCAGTTTCGATTCAACAAGCCAGACTTTACAATTATGCACAAGTAAAACTTGCAGAACGACAAAGAATTGAGGCAGAATTGCGATTAGAGCGGAATTTTATTTCTGCAATTTTGAATTTAGCGGATGCTCTGGTTATTGTAGTAGATTTTCAGGGGAGAATTGTTCGTTTTAATCATACTTGCGAGCAAGCTACAGGTTATACATTTGATGAAGTGAAGGGAAAATTTGTTTGGGATATCCTGCTGTTACCTGAAATAACAGAATGTATCAAAGGTATTTTTAAAAATTTACCAAAGAGAGAATTTCCTCAACGTTACGAAACTTGTTTAGTTACTAAAGATAGCGATCGCCGCTTAATTTCGTGGTCAAATAAGGTTTTACTTAATAAAGATAATCAACTTGAGTATATCGTCTGTACAGGTATTGACATAACTGAGAGTCGAAAAGCACAAGAGGAACTCCAACAGACTCGCAACTTTTTACAGTCGATGATTAATAATCTGCCTGTGGCAGTCTTTGTTAAAGATGCCAAACCAGAAAGTTTTGGCAGATTCAAGCTCTGGAATCATACCTGTGAAAACATTTTTGGTATTACAGCAGAGCAGGCTATTGGCAAAACAGATTACGAATTCTTCCCGAAAGAACAAGCAGACTTTTTCTGCCAAAAAGACTTAGAAACTATTGCTATCGGTGTACCTCAAGATATTCCTGAAGAACCTATTGACAGCTACATTTTTGGCAGAAGAATTTTACACACGACTAAAATTCCTTTGTATGACAAAGACCAACAACCCGAATACTTATTGTGTATTTCCGAGGATATTACAGAATACAAACGAGCAGAAAAAAATCTACAACAAGCAAAAGAGCAATTACAAACGGTTTTAGATGCAGTACCTGGGTTTGTTTCTTGGGTAAATTCCGATGGATATTATTTAGGGGTTAATCGCCATTTAGCTGAAAGTTTTAACTTGACTACCAATGCTTTTGTCGGTCAAGAATTGGGCTTTATGGAAAATAGCCCGCAATTTACAGAATTTATGCGTAAATTTTTAGCTAGCCAAGATGTGGCAGATTCTAGCGTTATTGATGCCCAAATCAACGGCAAAATATGCAATTACTTGCTCGTCGCTCAAAAATATCAGTACAACACAGCTGCGGTTGCAGTAGGAATTGATATTACAAAACGCAAACAAGCTGAAATAGCCTTACAAAGTTTAATAGAAAGTACTGCTTCTACCACTGGGCGTGATTTTTTCCCAGCATTAGTTGAGCATATTTCTTCTACTTTAGATGTCCCTCACACCTTAGTAACTGAGTTAATTGATGGGCAAGTTCACACTTTAGGATTTTGGTCTGATGGGCAGTTACAATCCAATATTTCCTATAATCCAAAATCAACGCCTTGTGAAATTCTGCTCAACCAAGGATTTTACTACTGTCCTTCAGGAATTCAGCAACTTTTCCCCACTGCTGAAAGATGGGTGGCGATGCAAGCCGAAAGTTTTATGGGAGTTATTTTAAGTGATGATTTTGGTCAACCGATTGGCTCACTATGTATAGTAGATAAAAAGCCCATACCTGACCAGCATAAATTTGAAGGAATTCTCAAAGTATTTGCAGCCAGAGCCTCTGCTGAACTGCAACGGCAACGAGCACAAGAAGCTCTACAACAACTCAATCAAGATTTAGAGATCAGGGTTAAGCAACGCACTTTAGATTTACAAAAAAGTGAGGCAGAACTTAGAGCTATTTTTAATCAAGCAGCAGTGGGAATTAAATTAGAGACTTTAGATGGTCATTTTCTGAAAGTTAATCAGAACTTGTGTGAAATTTTAGGCTACAGCCAAGAAGAAGTCCTGAAGAAAAATTTTAAAGATATTACACATCCAGAGGATATACAAGCCCATCTCAATAGTTTACAACAACTAATAGCAGGAAAAGTAGAAACATTTTCCATCGAGAAGCGCTATTTACATAAAAATGGTGATGTAATTTGGGTAAATCTAACGGTTTCTCTCATTCGAGATGGGATTGGCAAACCCATTTATGCGATCGGGGTAGTTAAAGATATACGCGAGCGAAAACAAGCTGAAGAAAATATTTTTAAAGCTTTAGAGAAGGAAAAAGAACTAAATGAGTTGAAATCTCGTTTCATTTCTATGACTTCCCACGAGTTCAGAACTCCTTTAGCTGTGATTGCTTCTTCTGCTGGAATATTAAACACTTTTAGTCATAAACTGGATGAACAAAAAAAGCAGAAACATCTCCAATGTATTCAAACTTATGTTCAACATACAACTCAACTTTTAGATGATATTTTGCTAATTAATAAGGCTGAAGCTGGAAAATTAGCATTTGAACCAACTTGTATTAAATTGATTAATTTTTGTCACTCTTTGGTAGAGGAAATTCAACTAAGTTCTCCCAACCATATCCTAACTTTCTGTCCCCAGAACTTGGGTAATTCATCAACAGATGATAGCTTTATGGCTTGTATAGACAAGAAAATTTTGCGGCAAATACTGAGCAATTTGCTATCAAATTCTGTCAAATACTCACTACAAGGCAGTAATATTCAAATTGATTTATTACTCCAAGAGCAAAGCGCAGTTTTTCTAATTCAAGATGAAGGTATCGGTATTTTCCCAGAGGAACAGCAGAAATTATTTGAACCATTTTACCGAGCTAGTAATGTTGGTAATACGCCAGGAACTGGATTAGGTTTGGCAATAGTTAAGAAGTGTATAGACCTTCATCGAGGAAGAATTACCCTCGCTAGTCAGGTCGGAGTAGGTACGACATTTAGGGTAGAACTACCATTAATTATCAGCCATGTCCTCAATTGAAAGTCTTTGATGTGTTATTAGTAAATAATTTTAGGGAATAATAACTATGAGACATCGTTGAGAATCTAATATAGTTTACCAAATTGTCAAGTTGGAGAATCTGTTCTAGCAACTACATTTACAGACATAACAAAACACCATAAAATATCAAAATTATGCAAAAATTTAATTTTCTCAAATCTAGCAAATAAGATGAAATTTATCACAAGATTCATATTTCACTATAACTCAGATTTTTACTGTTAAATAAAGTTAAGCTTTCGATAGTGTGATGATTTTATCTAAATGAAACATCATTGTCCAAACTTAAGAAGACCATATTGTTATATTTATGCTTGTTAGATGAACACAATTTTAATCATAGAAGACGAACCTCAAGTTCGGGAAAATATTCAGGAGATTTTACAGCTTTCTGATTTTGAAACTTTGATCGCTCCAAACGGTCAAGTTGGATTAGAAATTGCCAAAAACAAATTACCTGATTTAATTATTTGCGACATTATGATGCCAGAGTTAGATGGTTTTAGCGTACTGTCTGCTCTGCGTCAAAACGAAGCAACTATCAATATACCTTTAATATTTGTCACTGCTAAAGCAGAGCGTTCAGATTTTCGTCAGGGCATGGATTATGGGGCTGATGATTATTTAACCAAACCATTTACTCCTGAAGAACTACTCAGCGCGATCGCTTCTCGTCTTGAAAAGCAAGCTTTGGTTGAGCGCCAAACTAAATCTAAACTAGACGAACTGAGAATGAATATTGCTCACTCATTACCTCACGAACTGAATACTCCTTTAAATGGCATTCTTGGTATGTCACGGTTGTTAATTGAAAATTGTGACATCATGCCTAGCTCTGAAGAAGCCGAAATTGCGGAATTCATTTACACATCTGCTAATCGACTGAATACATTAGTTAAAAGATTTTTGTTATATAGTAATCTAGAGTTACTAGCCAAAAATCATGAAAAAGTTAGTCAGATTACAGAGAAAACAGATAAATGTTTTGCTAAGAGAATTATTGATGAAATTGCTCTTAAAAAAATTATAGAAAATTCCAGAGAAAAAGATTTAAAGTTAGATATTCACGAAGTTACAGTACAATTACCAGAAGAAAAATTGAGTATCATTATTGAAGAACTACTTGATAATTCTTTAAAATTTTCTTTTCCAGGCAACGAAATTCAAGTTATGAGTAAGATAGAAGGTAGTAAATTTAATTTATATGTAATTGATAATGGCAAAGGGATGACAATTGAAGAGATTGCTAAAATTGGAGCTTTTGTGCAGTTTAATCGCAAGTCATGGGAGCAACAAGGCTCTGGTTTAGGTCTAGCTATTGTTCAGCATATAGTGAAGTTACATGGTGGTGAATTTACAATCGATAGCATTCCTGGGAAAGGAACTATTGTCAGCGTTAGTTTGCCTTGCTAGGGTGTTATCAATTGGATGGAATATAGACCTAAGCTCGACTTTATCCAAAATTAAAAACTAGGTTTTCTTGATCAGGCAAAAACCCTAGCTTTTTGGCAAATACTTTTTCCACATTAAAGATTATCGACGAAGGTAAAAAAGTAAAACTACTGTCCCCTATACAGCAGTTTTCTTTTGTATGAACTATAAAGATCAGACTTTTAGCCACTTTGCTACTCATTTGCTACTCAAAACGGTAGCCTTAAAGAAATACACTATATTTTGGCTATGTTGCCTAAACCGAAGAAATATTGGACACCCCAGCACTGGGCAAGTTGGAAGCCTTTCGGCATTGGCGAACAGTACCCTAACAACTACTGGGAGGTTTTTCGGGCAATCTGGCTGTCTCGTGACAAACTACCTTATGCGTGGAATATTCTTGACAAAGGTGTTTGTGATGGTTGCGCTCTCGGAACAACCGGGATGAAGGATTGGACTTTAGATGGCATCCATCTCTGCAATGTCCGGTTGCGGCTGTTGCGGATGAATACTATGCCGGCTTTTGACCCTGTGCTATTGGAGGATGTCTCGCAGTTACAAAAGTACAAAAGTGCCCAATTACGGGACTTGGGAAGACTTCCTTTCCCGATGATGCGTCAACGAGGGGAAAAAGGCTTTCGCCGTATTAGCTGGGATGAAGCTTTAGGGGTAATTAGCGATCGCATCCGCACCACTACACCAGACCGTCTCAGTTTCTATGTTACCAGTCGCGGAACTGTCAACGAAACTTATTATGCCACCCAAAAAGCTGTGCGGGCAATGGGAAGCAATAATATTGATAACGCTGCCCGCATCTGCCATTCACCCAGTACGGCGGGATTGAAAGCGGCTCTGGGTGCTGGGGCTACCACTTGTTCTTATAAAGACTGGATTGGTACTGATTTATTAGTCTTCATTGGCTCCAACGTTGCCAATAATCAGCCTGTCACCGTTAAGTATCTCCATTATGCCAAAAAAGCTGGCACGAAAATTGTAGTCGTTAACACTTACCGCGAACCAGGAATGGAGCGCTACTGGGTTCCCTCAATTGTCGAAAGTGCTGTTTTCGGTACAAAGTTTGCCGAAGACTTCTTCTTAATCAACATGGGCGGGGATATAGCATTTTTGAATGGCACAATTAAACACATAATTGCTAACAACTGGGTAGACCAGTCATTTATAGATTTACACACAGTTGGCTTTGCTGAACTCAAAACATCTTTAGAAAGCCAATCTTGGGAAGAATTAGAGCGGCTTTCTGGTACATCTCGTGAGCAAATATACGCCTTTGCCAAAATGGTCAAAGAAGCGAATAAAGCCGTATTTGTTTGGAGTATGGGTATTACCCAGCATGAATGCGGCGAAGATAATGTGCGAAGTATTATCAACTTAGCTCTCACCAAAGGTTTTGTCGGTCGGGAAGGCTGTGGTTTAATGCCAATTCGCGGCCACTCTGGGGTACAGGGTGGCGCAGAAATGGGATGTTACGCCACAGTGTTTCCCGGTGGTAAACCCATTACCCCAGAAAATGCTGCTCAATTGAGTCAGCATTGGGGCTTTAAAGTGCCAGCAAGTAAAGGTTTAATTGCTCCAGAAATGATTAACGCCGCATATCAAGGGGAATTAGATGTGTTGTTTTCCGTGGGAGGGAATTTTTTAGAAGTGCTGCCAGAACCGGATTATGTGGAAGCGGCGCTGAAGAAAATACCGTTGCGGGTACATACGGATATTGTTCTCTCCAGCCAAATGTTGGTGGAACCTGCTGATACTGTGGTGCTTTTACCTGCGACGACTCGCTACGAAATACCAGGGGGAGTAACAGAAACTAACACTGAACGCCGGGTAATTTTCAGTCCAGAAATTCCAGGGCCGCGCATTGGAGAAGCGCGTCCAGAGTGGGAAGTTTTTCTAGAATTGGCAAGGCGCGTGCAACCAGATTTGGCAGATAAGCTGGCTTTTGCTGACACAGCTGCTATCCGTCAAGAAATTGCTCAAGTTGTTCCCCAATATGCTGGGATTCAACACTTACAGCAAGCTGGCGATCAATTTCAGTATGGTGGGTCACATTTGTGCTTTGGTTGGAATTTCCCTACACCCGATGGGAAAGCACATTTTGGCGTATTATTGCCACGCCAAAGGGAATTACCAGAAGGTTATTTCTTAGTAGCAACGCGCCGAGGCAAGCAATTTAATAGTATGGTACAGGAACGTAAGGATGCAATTACTGGAGCGATGCGAGAGGCAGTGCTAATAAATGCTGCTGATGCGGCATTGTTAGATTTAAAAGATGGGGATAAGGTAATTCTTAAGAATGAGTTAGGGGAGTTGTTCTGTCAAGTTTATATTGCGCCAATTCAGTCAGGAAACTTGCAAGTCCATTGGCCAGAAGGGAATGTGCTGCTAGATAAAAGTAAGCGATCGCTAGAAGGGGTTCCTGATTATAATGCGATCGCACGGTTGGAAAAAATCTGAATCAAGTCTCATTTTTTCAGCTTTAACATTTCCAACAGTAAATTTATTAACTTATATCCCTAAACCCCGTATGAAGAATTACACAGCGATCGCATGAAAAACCCTCTCCTGAACTTAAAATTTCTAAGATGGATATAAATAAACTTCTCAAATCTTATGCTGCTGGAGAAAGGAGCTTCCAAAGACTGAATCTGCAAGAAGCAGAATTAACAAATGTCAACCTCATAGGCGCAGATTTTAGCTATGCTGATTTACGTCAAACGCGACTTGGTAAAACTAATCTTAGCCAAGCTTGCTTACGGGAAGCAGACTTGAGTGAATCTATCCTTTGGGGTATAGATTTGAGTGAAGCAGACTTATATCGTGCTGTTCTCCGAGAAGCTGATTTAACCGGTGGAAAACTAGTCAACACACGTTTACAAGAAACCAATTTAATCAAAGCTAGTTTATGTGGTGCTAATTTGCATAGTGCAAACTTATCTGGTTCTCTGTTAATTCAAGCAGACTTACGCCCCAGTTCTGACCAGCGTACAGATTTAGGATGTGCAGTTTTGACTGGGGCAGATTTGAGTTATGCTGATCTCAGAGCCGTTTCCTTGCATCATGCCAACTTAAATAAAGCAAAATTATGCCGCGCTAATCTCTCTAAAACAATCCTGTGGGGTAACTTAGCGACGGATTTAAGTGGGGCTAGTTTACAAGGTGCTGACTTGAGCTATGCAAATCTAGATAGTACTATTTTGCGACAAGCAAATCTGCAAGGTGCTGACTTAACAGGGGCAATTCTTCTAAATGCCGATCTTCAGGGAGCAATTATGCCTGATGGCAAGGTTCATAATTGAGTTATTTGAGAGATTATAAAGTTGAGTTGTTTACATCAATTATACAAATATTTATTTGAGAAATCTTATTACACCTTGTTTAGCCAATATGGAAGTGCTTTATCTGCTAAACGCGATCGCTAGAGTCAATAAAAACTTTGGTAGTCTAGAAAATTCAGCCTATCCGCTACAGATTTACCAGATTCTTTTAGCTGGGGAAGTAAACAGCGTTTACTCAATAGCGATCGAACCTTATGAATAAAAACACTCACCACTGGTTTTTGCCAATCAAGTCAAAGGCAAAATAGAAATATATTGGTGAATTTCAAGGGCGATGCCTACTGCTGTAAACTACGCATTTTGTAGAATCATAGAATGCGTAGTTTACAGCAGGAAGTGCCATTAACGCACGGTTTCCCGCAAAGCCTCAGCATTAACGGGCTTAATTAGGTAAACCAACAGTAGATTCCAAACAATTGCTGCAATTAAAGGTAGTTTGCGAATCAGCTTCACAACTTTGGGCACAGAACTGCTCTCAATCTCTGCAATTTTCATGTTGTAGCCCGCACAGCGTTGTAGCCGAGGGAAAAACTGGGGATGTTCGGTATTCAACATTACAGGAAAAGCTCGGCCCGCAGTTTCATTGGTGTTACGAACAACTTCGCGGTCAAATTCCGTCGCATCAAGTCCCAATGACGTGTAAAAACCGGCCCGTTCATGAACTGTCAAAGTGTGAGTAGCAAATACCGATAACAAGAAAAAGCGACTCCACAACCTAGCTTTCCAGTTGTTCCACAGTTGCGGTTGAGAACGTAAAAGCGCCTTGAATATATCCCCGTGACGGTTTTCGTCCTGACACCAACTCTCAAAATATTGAAAGATCGGGTAAAACTCGTTTTCTGGGTGCTTTTCTAGATGTCTGTAGATAATGATGTAACGCCAGTACCCGATTTTTTCTGATAAGTAAACGGTGTAAAGTACCCACTCAATTGGGAAAAACGTATAGGTGCGGGTTTTAGTAACATTGCCTAAATCCAGGGAGAGTTTAAAATCGCCCATTGCTTTGTTGAGAAATCCGGCATGGCGAGCTTCATCACGTGCCATCAGTTGAAATATTTCCGCTAGCAGTGGACTGCGATTTTTTAGCTTGCGGGATAGTTCTTTGAATAGCAAGAAGCCAGAAAACTCAGAAATGCAAGAGCGTTCCAAATACTCAATAAATGCCTGTCTTGCTTCACCTTCAATGTGTTCCCAAGATTGGTTAAACACCTCATCCCGAACAAAATGATGACGGTTGTAGTCTGTCCGCATTTCTGCCAGCATTGCCTTTAACTCCGTCTCCTGGGCAGACAAATCCAGGTTGGCGGCAGTTTCAAAATCTGTAGTGTAAAACCGGGGGGTAAGTACAGTTTCTTTGCTGGGGGTTTTAATTTCTGGCTTGGGTAGGGTATTAACCATGTGTAATGCGGTAAGCAAGTAAATAGTCCTATAGTTATCAAGTTATAATAAATATGGTTCTTTTGCTAGACCTCTTTACAATCCTTCAGTAAAAGAGGAAATGCCCTACAGACTAACCCGTGTATAAGTCCTAAATTTATTAAGTTTTGAAACTCCTCTAATTTTAACAACTAAATAACTATATAGATATTTACAGGAAAAATTTCAGAGGTTTTAACATGAGTCGTCATTCCGATAATTCTCTGCAAGAATCTACAAATAACACAGTCTTGCTGGCATCACCTACCAACACGATACCCAAAGATTCACGAGAGCGAGTACAGCAATTCATGCATAACTTACAGGATGAGATTTGCAAAGGCTTAGAGCAACTTG